>CAZWEZ010000003.1:0-92043 GCA_964632795.1 uncultured Thalassospiraceae bacterium
ATGCCGCAGATGGAGGACTATTACGGCAAGGGGCCGTTCACCTTTACCTACGAGGACCTCCACTCCGAGCAGTCGACGAAATATTCACAGCCCGTCGCACGGCCGAAATCGATGATCACCGGCGAAGAGGACATCGACCTCACCTACGGCGTCAACTGGGAAGACAACGCCGCCGGCACCCACGAGGGCGGCACCGGCAAGCTCGACTACAATTTTTCCGACATGACGCCGGAGGCGCGGCGGGTGTTTCTCGAGTTTCGCGACTCCTTCATGATGTACCTGCCGCGCATCTGCAATCACTGCCTCAATCCGGCGTGCGTCGCCGCGTGTCCGAGTGGCGCCGCCTATAAGCGCGAGGAAGACGGCGTAGTCTTGATCGACCAGGACCGCTGCCGGGCCTGGCGGTACTGCCTGTCGGGCTGCCCCTACAAAAAGGTCTATTTAAACTGGCGGACGGGTAAATCCGAAAAATGCCTGTTGTGCTATCCCAGGATCGAAACCGGGCAGCCTCCCGCCTGCTTCCAGGCATGCCCCGGCCGTATCCGCTATATGGGTCCGCTGCTCTATGACCTGGACCGTGTCGCGGATACGGCCAACGCGCCGGAAACGGAACTCCTCAGGCGTCAGCGCGAGATCATTCTCGACCCCAACGATCCGATTGTCGCCGAGGAAGCGCGGCGGCAAGGCGTCAGCGATTCCTGGATCGAGGCGTGCCGGCGCTCGCCTGTCTACCGCATGGTCAAGGATTGGGAGATCGCCCTGCCGCTCCATCCGGAATTCCGCACCCTGCCCAACCTGTTCTACATCCCGCCGGAAAGCCCGGTGGCGAATGCGGTGGAAACCCGCGGCCATTACGACATGGTCGGCAAGGACAGCGTGCTGCCCAACCTCGAGGAGTTCCGCATTCCGATAAAATACCTGGCCCGTCTGTTGGCTGCCGGAAACGAGGAAGAGGTCGGCAAGGCGCTGAAGCGCCAATTGGCGGTGCGGGTATTCCGGCGCGCCGAAAGGGTCGAGGGCGTCACCGACGAAACGCCATTACGCGAGGTCGGCCTGACCGTGAAGGATGCGCGCGACATGCACCGTCTGCTGGCACTGGCCCATTACCATGAACGCTTCGTCATCGCCACGACACGGGCCGAAGAAACCGACAACGCACCCTATATCGAACGCGGTTTCGCCGGGTTTGACGAATTGGCGCCGGGAAAAACGCCCCGGCGGCGCAAGTCTTTTCACGGGCAGACGCCCGGCGTCGGAAGTTAACTCGGAGAACCGGTCATGGATAAAAACCAGTTAATTTCGACCTACCGTCTGATTTCGGAACTGTTCCTCTATCCGGAAGATCGCGATGCGGCCCGGATCAAGGCCGGAAAGGGATGGCTCGAGAAGGCGCCAACGAAGATCAAGACGCCGATCGAGGCGTTCTTCGCCACTCCTGCGGCGATGAGCGCGGAGGAATATGTAGCGACCCTGGAACTGGCGCCGCTGGTGCCGCTTTATCTCGGCTCCTACCTCTACGAGGAACCGCAGTCCTGCCGCGGTGCCGGCCTGTCGGGACGCAACAGTTACATGTTGGAACTCGCCAATATCTATCGCCACTTCGGCGTCGAGTTCGCGGGCCGCGAAATGGCGGACTTCGTGCCGGTCGTTGTCGAGTTTCTCGGCATCAGCCTGGAACGCGGGGATCAAGACCGAATCGGATTGCGCCGCTATCTCGTTGAGACACTGCTGATCGAAGGGTTTGAATCGTTGTTGTCGGCGCTCGGCAAGCACGAGAGCCCGTACGCTCATCTGGTCGAGGCCCTGCGTTTTGCGCTGATCGAGGACATCGCGCAAATGACCGGCGGCCCGATTTGGCAACCGCCGGCCGATGATGGCCGTTCGCACGCCGACACCGCATTTTGCGGCCTGCTGGCGACGGACCGTCCAGCTTTAGATAATGGGGTAGAGCTATGACCAACCTACTTTGGGGGGTGTACCCCTATGTGGTTTTCACACTGTTCTTCGTGGTGCCGATCATCCGCATGGTGTTCAGACCGTATTCCTTCACCACCCGGGCGAGCGGCCTGTTCAACCGCCGGCTTCAGGGCTGGACCATGCATCTGTTCCACTGGGGAATCCTTGCCGTGCTCATCGGGCATATTGCCGGCTTCGTCGGCGGATCGCTCGATCTCGATTCCTGGGTCGATCCGGTCTTCTACTGGCTGGCGTTGGTCGGCGGCCTGATGACACTGGCCGGATCGATAATCGCCATCACCCGGCGGATAGTCGTGCCGGAGGTGCGCGCCATGAGTTCTCAGGTGGACGACTATCTTGCCCACATCTTCCTTATCGCGATACTCGGTATCGCCCTGTACCAGGTCATCTTCGAGCAGACTTTCGGGCTGGTGTACGCGGCCGCACCGTGGTTCGCCAGCGTCTGGGCGTTCTCGCCCGAACCGGAGATAATGGAGGGGACGAGCCTGCTGACCCAGATTCACGTCTTCCTGGCGCTCACCTTCTTCGCCTACTTCCCGTTTACCAAGATGGTGCACTTCTGGACGCTGCCGATCAATTATTTCGTGCGCCCGTATCAGTTGATGCGCACCAACCGTTTCCATTCCGAGAGCCGTTGGGAATTCGCGCTGCGTAGCGACAAATCATACCTGACCTATACGGCATCAATCATCGTGATCGGCATCGTGGTTCTGTCTGCCTACCTCGTGAATGCTCAGGGTTAATCCGTTGCCCCGTTTCAAGGAAGCAGTGACCTTGAACTTTGCCGTTGCTTTCTTCGCCGGGAGTTCGACCATCCCCGGACCGCGCCGGAAGCGACAGCAGTTCAGGGACTAGAGGATAATGACCAGCGATACCCTCCAATACGATAAAAGGAAACAATACACCGTCCTCACCATGAACACGGTGGCCTTTACGGTCAACTTCATGGTGTGGACCATGTTTTCCATCATCGGCATCAAGATCAAAGGCGAGCTCGATCTCAACGAAACCGAATTTGGCCTGCTGGTTGCCACGCCTATCCTCACCGGTTCTCTGGTGCGTTTGCCGCTTGGCCTGCTCACCGACCGGTTCGGCGGGCGTATCGTCTATTTCGTCCAGATGCTCTTGGTCGCCATCGCGACCTATGGACTGGCCTTTGCCGATCAGTATTGGCAGTACCTCCTCATAGGTCTCTGCATAGGCCTGGCCGGCGGTTCGTTCGCCATCGGCATCGCCTACACCTCGGCCTGGTTCGGCAAGCAGCAGCAAGGCACGGCGATGGGAGTTTTCGGTGCCGGCAACGCCGGTGCGGCCGTGACCAACATGGTCGCGCCGCTGATCGTCGTGGCCTTGGGGTGGCGCGCGGTGCCCGAAATCTACTCGGCGACGATGCTGGTGATGGCCATCGTCTTTTGGTTTTTCACCTATCCCGATCCCTTGATCGAGGATCGCCGGAAGACGGGAAACCTGCCCACTCTTGCCGACCAGCTCGCATCCCTTCGGGATATCCGGGTGTGGCGCTATGGTCTTGCTTATTACTTTGTATTCGGTGGATTCGTGGCGCTTGCCCTGTGGCTTCCAAAATACTACATACAGGAATACAATCTTGGCTTCGCCGAAGCCTCATATATCACTTTGGCTTTTACACTACCATCGGGCCTCATCCGGGCCCTGGGTGGATGGTTCTCGGACAGGTGGGGCGGCGATACCGTTACCTGGTGGGTGTTTTGGGTTTCCTTGATTTGCCTGTTTTTCCTGTCCTACCCGGCAACCACGTTCAAGGTGCACGGAATATCGGGTGACATTACTTTCGATCTTGCCGTCAGCGTGTTTTTCTTCACGTTTCTGATCTTCGTCATCGGCATCGCCCTGGGCATCGGCAAAGCCAGCGTCTACCGCAGCCTGGCCGATGAGTACCCGAGGAACATGGGCTCGGTGGGTGGTTTGGTCGGCGTCATCGGCGGGCTGGGCGGTTTCTCTCTGCCCATCATGTTCGGTATCGCCGCCGACGCGACGGGCGTGCGCAGCAGTACCTTCATGCTGATGTTCGCCATTCTCGCGGGGGTCATGATCTGGATTTGGCTGGCGGCCAGGCAAGAGCGCCTGGAAATGCTGGAAGGGGATCCGGAATACCGAGAACAGGTGTTCCGGGAAGAAGTGCTAGCGGCGGTGCAGCGCAGGCACAGTTGGTTGAGGGATTGGCGCCCGGAGGATGAAGCCTTCTGGGAGGAGACCGGGCGGGGCATCGCCCTACGCAACCTGATCTTTTCCATGCCGCCGTTGCTGTTGTCCTTCGCGGTGTGGATGGTGTGGAGCGTGGTGGTCGTCGAATTGCCTCGTATCGGGTTTCAGTTCACGACAAGCGAGCTCTTCTGGCTGGCCGGCGCCCCGGGCATTTCGGGCGCCGTACTGCGGCTCCTCTATTCCTTCGTCGTGCCCGTATTTGGCGGCAGAAACTGGACCATCTTCAGCACCGCATCCCTGCTGATTCCGACCTTGTGGATGTCCTTGGCCGTGCAGGATCCGGGCACCGATTACGTTGTGTTCGTTGTCATCGCGCTGCTGTGTGGGCTGGGCGGCGGCAATTTCTCCGCCAGCATGGCCAATATCAGCTTCTTCTTTCCCAAGCGCATGCAGGGCACTGCCCTGGGCTGGAACGCCGGGGTCGGCAATCTCGGCGTCGGCCTGGTGCAGGCGCTGGTGCCCCTGATGATCTACATCGGCGCCTTCACCATCATGGGCGGCGAGGCCCAGACTTATGTGGATGGCGACTTGGTGAGCAAGGTCTGGTTGCAGAATGCCGGTTTCACTTGGATTCCGTTTATCCTGGGCGCCACCATTGCCTCTGCCTTGTACCAGAACAACATTCGCGCGGCTCGCGCGACGTTTAGCGAACAGCTCGTGATCTTTCGCCGCAAGCACGCTTGGCTGCTGGCCTGGCTCTACACCGGAACCTTCGGCTCCTTCATCGGATTCGCGGCCGCCTTCCCGATCCTTCTCACGGCGCTGTTCCCCGAGGAGGGGATCGCCAAGTGGGCCTTTGTTGGACCGGTACTGGGCGCTTTGGTCCGTCCGTTCGGGGGGTGGCTGTCCGACCGCCTTGGCGGGGCCAGGGTTACGTTCTGGAACTTCGCCGTCATGGTGGCGGCGATAATGGGAGCATTGATGTTCCTGCCTTCGGGGTCCGGTGGCAACGAGGTTGCCTGGTTCTTCGCCGCCTTCATGCTGATCTTTATCACCACGGGTATCGGCAACGGGTCGGTATTCCGGGTGGTGTCGACCGTTTTCCTGACCTTGCACCAGCGCCGGGCCAAGGGGAAAGGCAAGGCCGCGCAGGACGCGGCGATTTCCGAGGGCGAGATCGAAGCCTCCGTCGCCTTGGGTTTCACCGCCGCCATCGCGGCGCTCGGGTTGTTCTTCATACCGGCGATGGTCGCCATTTCCATCGGGGCCACGGGCACCCCCAGGGCTGCCATGATGTTCTTCACCGTATTCATCGCGACGTGCCTGTTCGTGACCTGGTGGTGGTACCGGCGCGAAGGGGCGGAGGCCAGGTGCGACTAACCGGGCGTCGGGCGGCCGGGCGGAGAGCGGGAACAAACAACAGCAATTGGGAAACGAGATGACCGACATAACGAGATGGGAAATCGAAGATAAAGCTTTCTGGGACACCACCGGAAAGCCCATTGCCAACCGGAATCTTTGGATCTCGATCCCCAGCCTGCTGTGCGGATTTGCGGTCTGGCTGTACTGGGGCATCATCACGGTGCAAATGCTCAACCTGGACTTCCCCTTCTCCAAGTCAGAGTTGTTCACGCTCTCCGCCATCGCCGGCTTCACCGGGGCGACGTTGCGGATTCCCAGCACCTTTTTCATCCGCATCGCCGGCGGGCGGAACACCATCTTTTTCACCACCGCGCTTTTGATGATTCCGGCCATCGGCACGGGTTTCGCCCTTCAGGACAAGGGGACACCGCTTTGGATGTTCCAGGTGCTGGCGCTGTTTTCCGGATTCGGGGGCGGAAATTTCGCCTCTTCCATGTCCAACATCAGCTTCTTTTTTCCCAAGCGCATGCAGGGACTGGCCTTGGGCTTGAACGCGGGACTCGGCAACGCCGGCGTGACGACCATGCAAATCCTGGTGCCGCTGGTGATGACCTTCGGGCTGTTCGGACCGTTCGCAGGCGAACCGATGATCCTCGAGAGCACGTCGGGC
Source organism: uncultured Thalassospiraceae bacterium (assembly GCA_964632795.1). Lineage (GTDB taxonomy): Bacteria > Pseudomonadota > Alphaproteobacteria > Rhodospirillales > 2-02-FULL-58-16 > CAZWEZ01. Next base: position 6,194 of record CAZWEZ010000003.1, read on the forward strand.
ACCCTGGTCGGCAAGATCCCGGCGGGCACGGAAACCTGGATCGCCAACGCCGGGTTCGTCTGGCTGCTGATACTGATCCCCCTGGCCTTCGCCGGCTGGTTCGGCATGAACAACATCCGGACCGACGAAGTAACCCCCGAGATCGCCGGCGGCACGGTGGGCGCTTTAGCCCGCATCATGTCGATGCTTGTGGTCGGGTTTCTCACCGCCGTCGTTGGCCTCTATTTCATTCTTCCCCAGCCGTTCGGATTGGGCATGCCGGGCTGGACCAAGTGGTTCGTGCTGCTTGGCGTCATCGTCGCCACGGTGGCGCTGCTTTATTACGTATGCTTTTTCGTCAGAGACAACCTTCGGCGCCAGTACGGAATCTTCCACAATAAGCAAACCTGGGTCATGAGCGTCATCTATACCATGACCTTCGGTTCCTTCATCGGCTACTCGGCGGCTTTTCCCTTGGCGATCAAGGTTATTTTCGGCTTCCAGCATATCGAGGTGGGCGGCATCATCAGCCATGACACCATCAACCCGAACGGCCCAAGCGCCCTGATGTACGCCTGGATGGGACCTTTCATCGGCGCCTTTATCCGCCCTGTCGGCGGCTGGATTTCGGACAAGGTGGGCGGGGCGAAGGTCACTCAGGTCATCACCATCATGATGATCCTGAGCGCGCTTGGCGTCGCCTACTTCATGAAGGCCGCCTACGTTTCGGCGACGCCGGAGGAATACTTCGTTCCGTTCTTCCTGCTTTTCCTGGTGCTGTTCGCCGGCACCGGCATCGGCAACGGTTCGACGTTTCGCACCATCGCCATGATCTTCCCCAAGGAGCAGGTAGGACCTTCTCTGGGCTGGACTTCCGCGGTAGCCGCCTACGGCGCCTTCATCATACCCCAGGTCTTCGGGGAGCAGATCAAGGCGGCGACACCGCAGTACGCCCTGTACGGGTTCGCCATCTATTATGGCATCTGCCTGGTGCTGAACTGGTGGTACTACCTTGGGCCGAAGAGGGCGTTCGACAACCCATAATACCAACCTGCGTGGATAAACACCCATTGTGATGGCGTGTCGATTTCGGCAACCGGCCGGCCGGCAACCCCCCCGTGGGGCATCAACCTGTTTATTTGGTATCGCGTCGGCGGCCCTGTGTACCGAAATGAAAGGGTTTGTCGAACATCGGTCCAAACTTCCTGAGCGCCGATAGGGGAATGGATTTCGCGAGCTACAATTCGTCCACCGGGAGACCGTCGCTCGTGGCAAGATGATCGTCCCCAGTCGAGGGCACTGTTAACGGCTACCTATGGCTCTGCGACCTTTTTGAGCCTGGTCGCCTTCTCACCAGTTCGCCAAAGGACGTTCCAATGCTAGCTGCGCTCGTCCGAATGTCCGGTTTTGATGCTGTGGACGGCTCCCACCACCGGCATCGCAATGTGCCAAAGTGCGGTTGCTGTTGCGGAGCGGCTTGAGTCTGCTTATGGCTATCAGCAGCGGTTCCAGGCTACCACAGGTCACGTCCGCTTACCTACAGCAAGCCGACCTTCAAGCCCAGTTCGACCGCTTAGGGGCCGACAACGGACCATCTTCGGCGCGGTCCAGATAGTCCGGAGGTGACCCGAAGCTGACTCTAGCCTTGCCGAAGGTGGTGGAGCATTGGTCATTGATGACGTTACGGGAGAAGCTAGTCAAGATCGGGGCTAAAGTGGTCCGCCATGGCCGATACGTCACGTTCCAATTGGCCGAGGTGGCGGTGCCCCGGAACCTGTTTCGGGAAATCTTGCGGCGGATCGATGAATTGCGACGAAGACCCGCTCCGGCGTAGGCCGAGGAAATCGACGGCAAGGTGAAAATGATGGGAAAGGTGCGTCTGGATGACAGAAAATATGGGCAAATGGCCTTCCGGACACAGTAAAACCGAAAAATCAGGCCATCGGTTGGCTGCGGAGAAAATTCCGTTCCCTCGATGGTGACACTGAGGTATGATTTCCGCGAACCTGGAGGTTATCTGGGGAATGTCGGCTTACACCACGCCCAGGGACACGACCCAGCCGTCTCACGCTGTGGCCAAAATGGAGAAAGGAAAAGATGATCAATATCAACAATGCTACGCACGAACACATTTGCCCAGGCTCGCATGGCCATGCGTTCGAGGTGAAGAAAGGCGAATACTTTCGTTTTACCGACCTGGCAGGCCAGCAACCGGTCGATTTCTGGGCATTCAACAAGCAAGATCCGATGGAGCACCTCTCGGTTTGTCATACACGGGTCGCGAATCTCAGCATGGAGGTCAAGCCGGGACAGTCCGCAGTCACGTCGAAACGCCGGCCTATCGTGACGATGATCGAGGACAACTCCCCGGGACAGCACGACATGCTGCTGGCCGCTTGTGACATCACGCGTTTTGAGACGCTCGGCCACGAAGGCTATCATCGCAACTGTCAGGACAACATGCATGAGGCGCTCGGTAAACTCGGCATCGAGCTACCCTTCTCGCCCCAGCCATGGAACCTCTTCACTCACTTCCCTTGGACGTCGGACAAGAGGATCGAACTGCTTTCACCAGATACGAAGCCAGGCGATAGCATCGTGTTCCGGGCGGAGATGGATTGCATTGTCGCGATCTCAGCCTGCCCGCAGGACGTCACCCGGATTTGCGGCGACGAGAACACGGACGTCAAGGTTGAAGTCGGAGTCGTCAAATAGTTCAGCTGAAAGATGGGTTCAAAACCCTAAGAGCCTATCCGAATAACCCTTTATTTGCCAATTTGAGTATTCCTTCCAACCAGATTTAGGGGTCCTTTGGGGGCCGTTGGCGTTGGAGGACGTTGGCGGCGCGGTAGATGTCGAGGCCGGAGGTCACTTCTTGTCATCCGATTCAGCCAGGGTCTGAAACAACTCCAGTAGGCGATCCAGGATCTCTTCGGAGCAGGCGGAGAAGGCCCGAACGAGTTCAAGCGTTTCCCGCTTGGTACTCAACTGATTCTTGAACTTGCTGCGGCCTCCAGCACCTTCAAAGAACCACTCGACCGGAACACCAAGGATGCAGGATAATTCCCACAGCCTGGAGGCCCCTATTCGGCTGGTTCCTCGCTCGTACTTATGGATTTGTTGGATGGTTATGCCGACGCGTTTCCCAAGATCATCCTGGATCATGCCCGCCAATATCCGATGCTCACGGAGCCGCCGGCCGACATGAACATCGACAGCTCGGGGACCATCTCGATAGACAACGTGATCGTGGCGCTTCCTGATCTTCACTTTTGGTTCCATCTTCGATGCCATGACGCCCTCTACCTGCCTTTTCTCCACTCCCCCGGCGGCACGAACTCGCCCTGCCACGTCACGACCCCCGGCCATCTCCGAACGACGGCGAGGGGGTGTTTCCCTAAGCCTCGACCCGCTTGAACAGCTTCATATCGATCCAGGTGTCCGGTTCCGCTGCACGATTTGTGCCAGCGGAAATAACCCTGTTATTTGGGCTGAATGGGGGATCGGGTGAGGGTGGATTCCGAGATTTCGGAATCTCCGTGGGGCTGTGATCCGGCGTTTCGGAAACCGGTTGGGGAAGAGGCCCCGGGGTCGGTCCGGAGGCGGCTATAGGCGTCTTGGATCACATGGTAATGCTCACTCGGCGTAGCTCCGGATGGCGATGATTGCTCAATCAAGCGGCGAGGTCAAACAGGCCTGCCCCCACGAACGATACCATTTTTTAATTAGACCGAGTACCTCTGGGAAGGCCGAATGTCGCCTCTTGGCAACCGGGCATTTCCCCTTCAAATGACCGCTGTCGGACTCACAGCGGACCCGTGTTGAGGCTGACGATTTCGGTGACTGTTAACGCGAAGCTACCATTTGTCCACGACACAGCCGCTGCACGGTGCTACAATAACAACCATGGCTATCGTTGATCCTAACCGCCAGCGAATAACATCGCCGACGATCGGCGACCGGTATCATCCCGATTTCTGTTCTGACGGCTGGTCGGCTCGCGGTGAAATGTATGTTGGCGGGCAGATCCCGATTGCGGCCGATGATACGGTTTTGGCGCCGGGTGATGTCGAGGGGCAGGCAAGTTTTGTCTTTGACCGTCTGCGCAGTGTGTTGCGGGAAGGCGGCGCAGATCTCGACGATCTCGTGAAGCATAACCTCTTCCTCGTCGACGATTCGGGATTGGCCGACGTTGCTGAGAACTTCCACAGAATATCGCAAGTATGGAGCGAAATGGCGCCGGACGCTTGCCCCGCGATGACGCCCATGCGCGTACACGAACTGCCGGTGACCGGAGCCCTGGTCCAGACCGATGGAATCGCGCTGAAGTGAATCCGCATCGACCAAACAGATCAAGCAAAGGGAGGAAGCATAAATGATCAGCAACCCTGTGCCCTGGCCCGATGGCGCGAAATGCGCGTGTGCCATTACCTTTGACATCGACACCGATAGCATTCTGCATCTCGAACATGGCGATCGCGCGCCGACAATGCTGTCGACCATGTCGTGGCTGAAATATGACGAGGTCGCGGTTCCGCGGATTCTAGAGATGTACCGGCGCTACGAGATAAAGCAGACATTCTTCTATCCGGCGTGGTGCATGGAACGCTATCCGGCTTTGGTCGACATGATTCTCAAGGATGGCCATGAGATCGCGGCACATGGCTACCTTCACGAGAATCCGAACCAACAGAGCAAAGAGAAAGAACTCTATTGGTTTGAACGGCAAATAGAGACCATTCGCAAAATGACCGGACAGAAACCTCGCGGATGGCGCGCGCCGCTCTACAATTTCTCAATATACTCGCTCGACAACCTGATCGATCAGGGGGTGATCTACGACGCCAGTCTGATGGGCGACGATATTCCCTACGTTTTGCGAACGTCATCGGGCCAGGTCATCGAGCTGCCGAGCCATTGGGGAATGGACGACTGGCCGCACTACACCCACTCAATCGATATGAACTACATGATGCCAATCAAGGCGCCCAACGAGGCAATGAATGTCTTTATGTCGGAATTCGAGGCCATGTACGAATATGGCGGTCTCTGGGTGACGACCTGGCACCCATTTGTCTCCGGCCGGCTGGCGCGATGCGCCCGGATCGCAAAGATGATCGAGGAGATGCAGAACCGTGGCGGCGTCTGGTTCGCGACCCTGGAAGAGATCGCCAAACACGTTCAAAAATGCATCGACGACGGCTCCTGGACACCCCGGATCGACGACCTTCCGTACTATAAAGAACGGATTCCGGAATTGCCGGAAGCAGCCGAATAACTGGGAAGCGAGCTCGTCACCCAGCCGCGCGGCCGCGCCTACGGCCTGCTCAGCGTCCTTCTCTTGCCCGGCGATACCCTGCCCGGGCCGCCTGCCATGGCCGTATCTTCGCCATCCCGATGCTCTTGCTTGCCATCCAGGCCGTGCTCGTCGTTGCCTTCGCGCGGGTGCCCGACATGGATTCTACGAAGGTCGAAAATGGCCTAGTGTCCTGGATCCTAAATGCCACGAACTTAGGATCCAGGGCACTAGTGAACCGGCAGACAGAACGGGGCTATTTCGTCGGCCGTTCGCTTCGCCCAATCCATGTCGGGCACCCGCGCGAGGGCGCGTTCCTGCCCGGCTTGCAAACGGTCCAGGGCGTCGTTCTGATCGATCGTCTGGACCTCGCCGTCCTTGACCATCAGCTCGCCGCCGACATAGACATCGCGGATCGCGGCGGCGACGCCGGAATAGACCAGGGTCTTCAGCGGATCGCGCAGCGGCCGCATCGATGGATGGGCGAGATCGACGAGCACGATATCCGCCGTCGCGCCGGCCGAGAGGCGGCCGAGATCGTCCCGGTTGAGCGCTTTGGCCGCGCCCAGAGTCGCAATCTCGAAGACATCCTGGGTCTTGAGCAGGTCGACGTGGCCGGCGGCGACCTTCGAGATCAAGCCCGCGATCCGCATCTCCTCGATCATGTCGTGGGGATAGCAATCGGTGCCGAGCGCCATGTTGATCCCGGCCGCGCGATAGCCGCCGAGGCTGCGCATCATGTCGCCCCACTGCGCGAAGGCGCGGGCGCAGTGCACCACCGTCGCGCCGGAGCGGGCTAACCGCTCGAGGTCCTGCTTCTCGTGGTGGTTCACCCACGGGTGCTGATCGATATTTATCACATGACCAAGGAGCACGTTCGAACCCAGCACGCCGATGTCGTCGAGCCATTCGATCGGCGTCTTGCCGGTGCGGCGGACCATCTCACGGAACTCCATGACCGACTGGGCGGCATGGGTATGCAACGGAATGCCGCGGGTTTCGGCAGCTTCCTTGCACTTCAAGAACAGCTCTTCGGTACAGGTATCGGCCTGCGCGGCACCGACCATGCCATGCAACCGCCCGCTCGGGTGCCGCTCCGCTTCGTCAATCACCTCCAGCGCCTTGTCGAGATTGGCGAGGCCCTCGCTTTCGTGCCAGGTATAGGCGAGCGTCTTGCCGTCCGGCGTGTGCCAGTGTCCGGACTGTATCATCGGACAGGCATAGGTGCGGATCCCGATCTCGGCGAGGCAGTCGATCCAACCTGGGAACGGCAGGCCCGAGCAGTAGAGCTCGGCCATGGTGGTACAGCCGCTCTTCAGCAGGTCGCAGGCCGAGGCCTGGGTCGCGGCGATGGCCGAATCGTCGTCTTCCTGGAGGAGCCAAGTGTATTCGAGGAGCTGCGTCATCCACATATGCTTGCTGGCGAGGTCCTCGAAGAAACCTTTGCCGTGCATTTCCATATAGGCGTGGAGGTGCAGGTCGAGGAGGCCTGGCAGGACGAGTCGGTCGCGGCCGTCGATCGTGTCGGTCGCGCCACCCTCGTAGTCTTTGCCGACAAACGTTATCTTACTGCCGGTGAACGCCACGTCGGCCCCTTTGAGGTAAGTGTGACCGCCGCTCGTCGCGTCGTAAGCCACGACCCAATCGGCGTTCTTGATAACCGTCGTGTTCATCGCATGCCCTCCTCGTCACGCCGCTCCGCGTGCGCGGCACCGCAAGCTCGATCTTGCCGAGCTCCGTCATCGGCCACCGGGGGGGAGGCTCCGTTTCGCCGGTCGGCCGCCCCCGCCATCCGCCCTTCCAGAACATCCTTCAAAGCTTGGGCGCCGGCCCGCCGGTAATCCTCGCCCCATTCTATCCCTTGCGCTTCCATCCTCTTCATCATCCGAAACGCAGCCAGTAAACTCCTGATCGTCGCAGATCGCGGCATTGGGGGTGCTCCTTTGTGGACTTCGGCAATCCACGGAGTACCCCCTCTTCCCTTTCTGACACAAACACTCGTCCATCACCGCATAATCCACAATTTGGCTTTGTGGGGCCCGGCCATGCTATTTTGAATTTTGAATGAGGGTCAAGTTGCTTGGGAAATGTCGGCCTACCTCGGCCTCGACGGCGCCCCCACCCCGTTCCGGCGGAGTGACCGGGCGACTCGTCACTACCGGTAAAATACGGTAACTGCGGAAAAATACCGGTTAACTAAAGAAACTTTGAATACCCATAAAGACATACTTCTGAGTTACTTATGGGGGGTATTTTGCCTGAGATATTGACATTGAATTGTATTCAACATATTTTTTTAACCATACGGGGAGTTGGTTCTTGGCGTGAATCGGGGCGACGCGGATCTCCGGCCTGAGACGAGAACGAACACAGAGGCTGATAATCCGTGCCGGATCGCACCAATCGCAGAGGGGCGCGGGCCCGGGTGATGCACCGTTCGTCCGAGGCCGGCGCAAAGCCTGTCACCGAGGCTCTTCCACAGCAGGACCGAGGCCTGGAAAGCTCTGCCGGAGAGCACTTTGCCGATCGCTCCGTAGGGTCGTGCGCCGATCGACCAGCACGATCGGGAAGAACGCGTAAGCGGTAACGGCGGCTCCGAGGCGTCTCCGAGGTTTACCGCGCTTGGTTGGATGAGTCCCTTTTGATTGGGGGGGCGCGCCATTATGACAGAGGTCAGTGTTGAGTCGACACGGCGGAACGGGCAAAAGAGCGAGCCGTCCGACGACACTGTCCTGTCGGTCAAGAACCTCAAGACCTATTTCGACACCCCCGCCGGGGTCGTCAAGGCGGTCGACGACGTCAGCTTCGACCTGCGTCGAACCGACATCCTGGCGATCGTCGGAGAGTCGGGATCGGGCAAGAGCGTCACTGCCCAATCGATCATGAAGCTCATCGCCGTCCCGCCGGGTCGCTATGCCGGTGGCCGGATCGATTTGGACGGCCTCGATCTGTTGTCGTTGAACGAGAAGGCGCTCGAGAGGGTCCGTGGCGAACGGATTTCGATTATCTTTCAAAACCCGCGCGCGGCGCTGAATCCGTCCTTTACCGTCGCTGCGCAGTTGATCGAAACGCTGCGTCATCATGATCGCAGCCTGTCGAAGGGCGAGGCGGCGAAGCGCGCGGTGGCTCTGCTTCGCGCCGTCGATTTCCCCGACCCCCAGCGGGTCGCCGCCAGCTACCCGCACCAAATGAGCGGCGGCATGTGCCAGCGCGTCGGCTTCGCCCTCAGCATGGCATGCGAGCCGGAAATCCTTATCGCCGACGAGCCGACGACGGCGCTCGACGTGCTGGTCCAGGCGACGATCCTGCTGCTTCTCAAGCGGGCCCATGTCGAGCGCGGCCTGCCGATCATTCTGATCACCCACGACTTCGGCGTCGTCCGCGTGCTGGCGATGTGGGTCATCGTGATGTACGCCGGCAAGATCCAGGAATCCGGTCCCGCCGAGACCGTCCTGTCGGATCCCCAGCATCCCTATACCAAGGCGCTCATCTACTCCGTTCCCAAGCCCGACGAGCCAGCTCGGCGCCTCTATCAGATAAAGGGCCAGCCGCCGGATCTGTCACGCCTACCGTCGGGCTGCAGTTTCGCCGATCGGTGCGAGTTCGTCATGGCGAAATGCCGGACCACGGCTCCCGAGCTTCATCGTTCGCCGACGGGCTCGACCGTGCGCTGCCATCTGTTCGACGACGCGTCTGAGGGACCGCCATGACGCGGTCGCTGCTCGAAATCCGCGGTCTCAGCAAGTCGTTTCCGATTCGCGAGGGGACCTTTGTGCGTCGAAAGATCGGCGACGTCGTCGCCATAGATGATGTCGCCTTCGATGTCTTCGAAGGCGAGACTCTCGGCTGCGTCGGCGGGTCCGGGTCCGGCAAATCGACGCTCGGACGCCTCATCCTCAACCTGATACCGGCGGATCGCGGGTCGGTGCGGCTCGATGGCGTCGACCTGGTCGGGCTCTCGGCGACCGAGATGCGGCGCTACCGGCGGGGCCTTCAGATCGTCTTTCAGGACCCGCTGCATTCGCTCAATCCACGGCGCACGGTGGCCGAGAGCGTCATCCGTCCGCTGCTCAATTTCGATGTCCCGCGCGAGGAGGCCAAGGCGCGGGTCGACGAGCTGCTCGACATGGTCGGTCTCAACCCCGCCCACGCCAACCGCTATCCCCACGAGTTCAGCGGCGGCCAGTGCCAGCGAATCGGCATCGCCCGGGCGCTGGCGCTGAAACCGCGTTTCCTGTTCCTCGATGAACCGGTCTCGGCGCTCGACGTGTCGATCAAGGCTCAAATCCTCAACCTGTTAAAGGACCTTCAGGAGGCTTTGAATCTGACCTACCTGTTCGTCGCCCACGACCTCAAGATCGTGAAGCACTTCTCGGACCGGATCATCGTTCTCTACCACGGCCGGATCATCGAGATCGGCGGCAGCGACGAGGTCTATCACGAGCCGAAGCATCCCTACACGCAATCGCTCCTCGACTCGGTCCTCAACCTCGACGGCGGCGATGCCTGGGAACGGGCCGCGAAACGAACCGGCGTGCTCGCCGATAACGAAGATCGCTACAGCGCCTTGCGCGCCGCAGCCGATGCGCGGACCGGCTGCATCTATGCCGGCACCTGCAGCGAGCGGTTCGAACCATGCGCGTCGATCACGCCCGCGCTGTGCGCAACGAAGCCGGGGCATTGCGTTGCGTGCCACCTTTACGATTCACCCGACAACGCGTCCGCGGATGCTGATGCCGAGTGGCGCGACGACGAGCGGACATATCAGCACATTGCATAATGGGAGGAAGCAGACGATGCAACGATTGAAAGATCTCGCGGGCCCAACCAGCCGCGATCGGTTGCGGCGCGGCTTGCTGTCCGGGTGTCTGGCCCTGATCGCGGCCTTCGCCGTCCAAGTAATGGCTCTCGATACGACGGCCAAGGCCCAGATGAAGACGCTTGTCCTCGCTATCGAGGGCGAGCCGAGCCGGTTGGACCCCCACACCCATGTCCTTTGGCTCACCTATCGAGAGACGTACCTCATCTATGAGAGCTTCGTCCAACAGGACCTGACCATCAAGGACGTCCCGCGTCCACCGGTGATACCGGCGCTTGCCACGAGCTGGGACGTCTCCGACGACAAGCTCCACTACACCTTTCACCTGCGCGAAGGGGTAAAGTTCCATGACGGGACACCGTGGAACGCGGAAGTGGCGAAGTTCAACTTCGACCGTGTGCTCGACAAGGACTTCGAATATTTCTACCCCCTCGCGAACGGCTTCAACACCTGGTGGCACGGGGATATCGACAACTACGAGGTCGTCGACGAGTACACGTTCCGGGTCAACATGAAGCAACCGAACTCCGAATTCATCCGGCGCCTGTCGCAAGGTGGCTTCGGCTCGTCGGGCATGATCAGCCCCGAGGTCGTCAAGAAGTACGGCAACGAGGAGGCGCACCTTCATGCCGTGGGTACCGGTCCGTTCAAGCTCGTCGAGCGCGTCTTCGGCGAAAAGATCGTTCTGGATCGAAACCCGGATTATTGGGACGAGAAGCGGATCCCGAAGGTCGATCGGCTGATTATTCGCGGCATTTCCGACGTCGCCACCCGCGAGCTCGCGCTGCTGACCGGGGAGGTCGATATCATTGCGACGCCGTCGCCCGATTCGGTCGACTATCTCCGGACCCAGGGCATGGTCGTCGACATGGCTCCGATCACGACGATCTACAACCTGTGGGTCAACGTGCGCATGAAGCCGCTCGACGACCACCGTGTCCGCAAGGCGCTCTACATGGCCATCGACCGCGAAGGCCTGTGCAAGTACCTACGGCGCGGCCAGTGTTCGCCGGCCTACAGCATCCTCAACTATGGTGGACCGGGCTACGATCCGAACTACAAGCCGTTCTCCTATGATCCGGCAGGCGCCAAGAAGCTCTTGGCCGAGGCCGGCTATCCGGACGGCTTCGAGGTCCGCGTCGACTGGACTCCGGGTGGCGCCGGCGACGTCAACACGGTTGCCGACGCCGAGTGGATCCAGCGCGACTGGGCGCGGATCGGCGTCAAGCTGAACATCGAGCTCTTCGAGATCAGCACGTACATGGATACGATGTCCAAGGGCATGCGCGAGGGCACCGGCTTCATGCAGCTCTCATGGGGCGAAAGCGCGTTCCACTGGCTCGACGCCGTCATCTCGCCGGCTGCCCTGCCGCCCAACGGGTTCAACGCCGGCTATTACGACAATCCCGTGGTCGGCGAGCTTCTGGCGAAAGCGCGCGCCGCGCTGACCGAAGACGAGATGGTCAAGCACCTCCGAGAGATTCAACGGATCGTCATCGAGGAGGACACCGCCTTCATCCCGACCCACAGCCCGTGGGGCGTTTACGCCATGCGGCCCAATGTGAAGGGGTTCGTGCTCGCGCCACAGCACTGGCACGATATGGCGATCGTCGACAAGGAGTAACTCTGGGCGCACGACAATCCCGTCGATGGTGATCCATCGACGGGATTCCCTTTGCCATTCTCGAGGTGGTCATGCTCCGATTCATCGTCTGGCGGCTGGTCCAGGTCATACCTGTCCTGATCGGGGTTTCGTTCATCGTCTTCTCGGCCCTCTACTTGATCCCGGGCGACATCGCCAACACCCTGCTGGCGATGTTCTACACCGAGGAGCGGGCCGCACTGCTGCGCGCCGAGCTCGGCCTCGACCGCCCGATGCTGGTGCAATACGGGACCTGGTTGTGGGGGGCACTGCAGGGCGATCTCGGGAAATCGCTGATGATGCGGCTGCCCGTGATGACGGTCCTTCAGGACAAGGTCGTGAATTCTCTCATTCTGACCGGCGCCAGCCTGCTGATCGTCATCCCGGTCAGTTTCCTCTTGGGCACGACCTCTGCGGCACGGTTCCGCACATCCTTCGACCGGTTCACGGTTTTCTTCTCGCTGCTGCTCGCCAGCATGCCCGTGTTCTGGCTCGGAATCGTCCTTATGTACCTGCTCGGCGTCAAGCTGCCGCTGTTTCCAATGTCGGGCATGTACAACATGGCCAACCCTGGCGGGTTCTGGGACCTCATGCACCATCTGACGCTGCCGGCGATCACCACTGCGGCGACCTCGGTCGCCATCGTCACCCGGGTCACCCGCGGCGCTATGCTCGACACCCTGAACCAGCCCTATATCCTGGCCGCCCGGGCGCGCGGACTGCCGCGCTCGCGTGTGATCTACGTCCACGGCGTGCGCAACGTCCTGCCGACCTTTTCGAATATGATCGGCCTGCAGATCGGCTATCTGTTCGGCAGTGCGATATTCTCCGAGATCATATTCAACTGGCCGGGCATCGGACTGCAGCTCTACCAGTCGATCATTCATCGCGACCCGACCATGGTCCAGGGCTGTGTCCTTGCCGTGGCCGTCATCTTCGTGCTCGGCAACATGACGGCCGACGTCATTGGCTATTGCCTGGATCCGGCGCGGAAATAGACGAGGCCGAACGCAATGCCCACGGAGACGACCCAAGACACCGGATTGCCGGCGCGGATCACGGCCGACGAAGTCGAGCGCGCCCGCTCGACCCTGTATTTCGTCTGGCGCGGGGTCCAGAACGATCCCTATGCGCTCGCTGGCGCGCTCCTTATCCTGATGTTTGTCGTCTTCGCCCTGTTCGCGCCGTTCATCGCACCCTACGGTCCCAACGAGGCGAACCCCGTTTTGCGGCTCCAGGGCATCGGGACCCCGGGACACCTTCTCGGCCTCGACGCCCAGGGTCGCGATGTTCTCACGCGGCTGATCTACGGGTCGCGCTACTCGCTCGTCACCGGGGTCGCACCGGTGATATTGGGCACCCTGTTGGCGATACCGCTCGGCATGATCGCCGCCTATTATGAGCGCCTCGGCTATATCATCATGCGCTTCATGGACATCCTGTTCGCGTTTCCCATGGTCCTGCTGGCGATCATGCTGTCCTTCTTCATGGGCCCCGGGATTGAGAACCTCGTCATCGCCCTCGTCGTCGTGCTGGTTCCCTACAACACACGGGTCGTCTATGTGCAGGCGCTGGCCCAGAAGGAGCTCGGCTATATCGAAGCGGCGCGCGCCGACGCGACCAGCGACTTCAGGATCCTGTTCGTCGAGATGCTGCCCCATGTGGTCTCGGCCTCGGTAGTCTATTCGATGACTATCGTCGGCACCATCGTGGTCACAGCGGCGGGTCTGAGCTTTCTCGGCCTCGGGGTGCAACCGCCGACGCCCGAATGGGGCATCATGACCAGCGACGGCCGGACCGTGCTTCATATTGCGCCTCATTTGTCGACCCTGCCGGGACTAGCTATTTTTCTCATGGTTACCGGGTTCAATCTTCTCGGCGACAGCCTGCGCGACGCGCTCGACCCGCGGACGCGGTTGATCCGCGCGGCGGTGACGAAGGTCGAAGCCTGAGGACGCGCGCGACGATGGGGCCGGCCGCATCGTTAGTGATCAGGAGGCAAGACAATGACAAGACAACGCTTGATGCCAGCCTATCACTGGGACTGGAGCATGCCGGTGCCCTTTTCCCAGGGCTGGAAGACCGATGGCCTGATCTTCGTCGGCGGCCAGATCTCGGCGGATGCCAAGGGCCGCACCGTCGGTGCCGGCGACATCGCGACGCAGACCCGCAATGTCTTCGAGTTTATCAAGGCGGTGCTCGACGAGGCCGGCGCCGACCTTTCCGACATCGTCAAGCTCAACACCTACTATCAGTTCGAGGGCGAGGGCGAGGCGATCACGGAGTTCTGGGAGGCGATGACCGCGGTGCGGATGGAATACCTCGCCGATCCCGGTCCCGTGGGCACGGCGGTGCGGGTCAGGGGCTTCGCCTATGAGGACCTGTCGATCGAGATCGAGGCCATCGCCTCGACCGGTCAGGAGAAGGTGCGGCTGATGCCGGCGGGCCATTGGGATTGGAGTATGCCGGTCCCCTTCTCGCAGGGCTGGAAGGTCGGCGACCTGATCTTCATCGGCGGCCAGATCTCGGCGGACGATCAGGGCCGGACCATGGCGCCCGGCGATATCGACGCGCAGACGCGGAACGTCTTCGAGTTCATCCGGCGCGTCCTCGCCGAGGGCGGCGCCAACCTCGACGATCTGGTCAAGCTGAATACCTATTATCGCTACGAAGGCGACGCACTGACCAAGTTCTGGGAGAACATGACACGGGTCCGGATGGAGTACATCGCCGATCCGGGTCCCGCCGCGACCGCCGTGCGGATCAACGGCTTCGCCTATGAGGACCTGCTGATCGAGATCGAGGGCATCGCCTATACGGGGGGGGACAAGCAGCGGCTGATGCCGGCCAATCACTGGGACTGGAGCATGCCGGTCAAGTTCTCCCAGGGCTGGCGGGTGGGCGACCTGATCTTCGTCGGCGGCCAGATCTCGGCGGATGCCAAGGGCCGCACCGTCGGTTCCGGCGACATCGCCACCCAGACCCGCAATGTGTTCGAGAACATCCGCAAGGTCTTGCGGGAGGCGGGCGCCGACATGGAGCAGGTCGTGCGGCTCAACACCTATTACCATTTCGAGGGCGAAGGGCGGGAAATCACCGATTTCTGGGAGCAGATGACCAAGGTCCGCATCGAGTACCTGCCCGATCTGGGGCCGGTCGGGACCGGCGTTCGGGTCAACGGGTTGGCCTACGAGGACCTGCTCATCGAGATCGAGGCCATCGCCTATGTCGGCCCGTGAGGCGCGGGAGACCGTCGTGCGCCAAGCCGCGTGGCGGCCGCTTTGACGGCGCCTATGGCGTGCTGGCCGGGCTTGAGGTGCTCGAGTGCCTGGACGATGCGGGTATCGAGACCGACCATCCGATCACTGTGACGGTGTGGACCAACGAGGAGGGCAGTCGCTTCGCTCCGGGAGCGGTGGGTTCGTCGGTTTTCGCGGGGCTGCATCGCGTTGTTCATCGCCGAAGTCTGTCCGAGCGACATGATCTTCGTGCCGTGCCGCGAGGGCATCAGCCACAATCCCGCGGAATATGCAGAGCCGCGAATCTCGCCTTCGGCGCCCGTGTCCTTGCCGCCGCCTTGCTGAAACTGGCAACGAAGAGCGATTGACCCCCAAACTTCGGTTAACATTCAAGGAGAACCGTAATGGGCTATCCGAGCTGGGAAGAGATCCGCGCCACTTCCATCGAGAACACGTTCTCTCACATGAACCCGTGGTACGTGCCGATGATCGAGGCCGACATGCCGACCTTTATGGCGCGCCCCCACGTGACCGATCCGGCGGGACTCGAAGGCGCCGATATCGTAATCATCGGCGCGCCCTATGTTGCGGGCTGGTCAGAATATGCCGGCGTCGGCAAGGAGGAATGGCTGGCGGCTCCCAAACGCGTCCGTCAGCAATCGATCCGCTATGGCTCGGGCTACATCCAGGATTTCGATCTGGACCTGTTCGAGCATCTTAAAGTCGTCGATTACGGCGATGCCGAGATCCCGCCTGAGAGCCTGACCACGCCTACCGCGGATAACATTCTCAAGGCTCAGGCGGCTGTGGAGAAGAAGGTAAATGACGTGCTCGCCGTCGGTGCGATTCCGATCGTCATCGGCCAGAACTCGCCGTGCGGCTCCTTCGCCGTCGCCAAGGCGGTCTCGGAATCGACGGAGGGTAGGATCGGCACGATCAGCCTGGACACGCATTGGGACATCGCCCCGCTAGACAAGCTGACGATGGACCCGCGCATCGCCGGTTCGGACAGTTGGCTCAACAAGACGTATGAATTTCTCGACAACTTCGACTACCCCAACCTGATCGAGATCGGCCCGCGCGGCATGCTTGAGAATAAGGAGGCCGTGCGCCAGTTCCTCAGCAACGGCGCGCATTTCTACCCAATGTGGAAGGTGCGTACCGAGCTTGGCATCGACAAGCTGTGTGAGAATCTGCGTCACGCGTACGATGGCACGGACAAGGTATACGTTCACTTCGACATGGACGTGATCGGCGGCGCGGGGCCGGCCCCGGGCGATATTCTCGGCGATCTCGCCGAGCCGATCGGCATGACCGACTACGAAGTGCTCCGCATCGCCCATGAGATCGGTAACCGCGGCCTGGCGGCGCTCTCCTTCATCTGCATCCCGCCCGGCTCGGCTGTGATCTACCGGCTGATTGTGTACGTGATTGTCTACCTGATGGCCGGACTTGTCATCGCGCGAAGCCAGCCGCGCTGAACGCGGTCTTCTGCACGCTCAGTCTAGAAGGTCCGCTTGTGGCTAGAAGCAGCGGTTCCAGGCTACCACAAGCCTCGTCAGGTTTACCACAGCAAGCAGACGTCAAACCCGAATGTCGGCTTTCTGGGCCTTTGGATGGGCTGTGAATCGTTCATACCCGTCCTCGGTCACGATAACCCCTATTTTCCAGATCTCACGACCACGGGCCGTCTTGCCCCCCGGTCAGAAGTTCCACCCCGTCGGCGGTGACCAGTAGGTTCTGTTCCGCTTGGGCCACCCCGCAGCCGGCGAGGGACAGAGTCCGTTCGACAGTCAGGTACATGGCCTCCTCGACCTCCATGGTCTCGTCTGGCAGCATCCAGGGCCGTTCCCAGCCGAGGCCCAGTCCGTGTCCCCAGAGGACTGGATAGACCGCCCCAATCTGATTTGCCCGGGGCGGGCCGTCGACGGCGACGTCCATGTCGCGCAGCGCGCCGTCGCCGGTCGTCACCAGGTCCTTGACCGCTATCCCCGGGCGAATCGCCTCGATGACCGTGTCCAACGCCCGGTGCAGGGTGTCGAGAAGACGTCGCTGGTCGGCCGTTGGCGCGCCGACCACCGAAGTTCGTCCGAAATCGGAATAGTAACCGTTCCCGACCACTCCGAGGTCGAGGCGCACCAGGTCGCCGGCCGCCAACGTGCGGGGGCTGTAACCGGGAAGTGGGTTAGAGGTGTAGGAACCGCACGTCTCCCCCGACGACGCGGCGGCGAAGTAGACCCCGGCACCCTCCGAGGCGACGACGTTGAACGCCGCGCCGACCGCCTCGGCTTCGCTCCGCCCCGGTTCCAGCGCCTCCAGGAAGGCGGTTACCGCACGGCGGCTGGTGGCGCAGGTGGCGCGGACCAGGTCCCGCTCGGCCGGGCTCTTGATCCTTCGCATGGCGGCGATCTCTGCGTCGGCGTCGTTCCAGTCGACGGTCGGCAGGGCGGCCTCCAGCCGCCGCCAAAGGCTGGTTGGCAGGACATCGGCACCGATCAAGGCAAGCGGCCCGCCGCCCAGTCCCAGGTCCTCGATGCCGGCGACCACCTCGCCGACGAAGTCCCGGGGATAGACGATGTCGGTGGCGGCGATGGTCGCGGTGTCGTATTCGGGAGTGGAGACGAACAACCGATCCCCTCCATCGGCGGCCAGCAAGTAGACCGTGTGGGCCCGACCGCTCCAGTAGGGCGGGTTGTCGGGCATGTTGACGTAGGCTTGGTAGTGGCCGGTCAGGTAAAGAACGTCGGCGGATCGGTCGAATGTGAAGCCTCCACGCGAGACGACCAAGGCACCGGCAAATCCCCGTTCGCCCAGTCGTCCGGCCAGCCGCTTCTGGCGGTCACGGTATTCGGCGAGTTCTATCATTTCGATGGTGCTCCGATGGTGGTGGGGCCGTAATAGAGGGCCGGCTGACATGCCGCAAGGCATCACGTTTCTGCACCTTGGGATCTATGGGTGGAGATGTCAGGGCTGCGGCAATCCTCCCGCGAGTGGCACGGGTATCGTGGTCCGGCGCGGGGAGAAGGCAACGTCGGCGCTCACGAGCCTGATTGGTGATGCCATGGCCACCTGCAAGGGCGACACCCGAGATCGCTACGGGCGGCTTCACTGACCATTGCCCCCGTGAGTCAATTAAAGCGCCGTACAGAGTCATCTCGGACTTCCTGGCACCCGTGGACTCCGAAGCCGCTGACGCGCCTCAGCGAGTCCCTGAGAGTCTCCTGCGGCTATTCCGACATCAGGGTAATGTCGATGATCGGAGCCACGCCCCGAAGTCCCCGGATCATCTCCACCGAAGGACCTGCCCGGAGACGCTGTTGGGGGCCTGTCTCTTTCGCCTACGAGGCCCACGTCCTTGGCTCCCAGGGTGGCCATCGAGGCCGAACGTCGGCTTACGGTGGTAGAGCGGCGGTGGTCTGTGGTAGCCTGGGACCGCCGCTGATAGCCAGGACCGGACTCTGAACAACGATCACCCAGCGCAAATTCTTTCTCATCGCGATGCCGATGGTGGGAGCCGTCCACTGCATCAAGAGCGGACATTGAAGGGCCTCACGTCGCCCTAGGGGAATGGCGATCCTACCCGATTTCTCATGGCACCTCAGGCGGATTTCACCTAACGTTGCAGTGACAGTTTCGGAAAACGCTGAAATCCACGTCTGCCATCTACGCCGACACGGGCACCGACGGTAATAGACGTTCCATTTCGATGGTGATGGCCGCCATTTGCGGCGTCGCGTCCATTCTGCTTGGCCTGGTCGTGCTATGAAGATGAGGAAGGGCATGGAAACAAGACACGCCGACGTATGGATCATCGGTTCGGGAGCGGCTGGTCTGACCGCCGCCATCGCCGCCCGCTCGCTGGGCGCCGAGGTCGCCGTCATCGGTAAGAGCGCCCCGGGCAAGGGGACCGCGACGACGCTTGCCGTGGGCGCCTTTACCGGCCCCTGGGAGGGCCTGTCGGCGGAGACCTACATCCGCCAAACCCTGGCCGCCGGACGGGGGCTCAACCAGGTCGACTTGGTCGAAGTGCTGGCCGCCGAGGCGCCGGCCCGCTTCCGTGACCTGATCGACTGGGGGATGCGCTCCAAATCGGCGCCGGGCTCCTTCATGGCGGTGCCGGCCGGCGGCGAATCGGATCTGGTCCCGGTGTGGGGCCGGGAGATCGTCCGCTGCCTGGTCGCCAAGGCCCAGGAGCTGGGGGTGATCTTCGCCAACAACCTGGTCGTCCGGTCGATAACGGCCGACCCGGCCGGCGTCCGCCTGACCGCCCATGGCGAGCGGCACGGAGGCTGGATCGAGTTCAGAGGCGGCGCGGCGATCCTCGCCGCCGGCGGCGGCGGCGGCCTCTACCTGCACCACGACAATCCTCAGCGGATCACCGGCGACGCCTACGCCCTGGCCTACGAGGCCGGCGCCGTGGTCCAGGACATGGAGTTCGTCCAGTTCTACCCGATCGCCATCACCGAACCCGACCGGCCGCCCTTCCTGATCGATGAAGAAGGAGCCGATCTGGGACGGATCGTCAACGGACGGGGCGAGGACATTCTCGAGAAGTACGCCATCACCGAACGGCCGGCAGCCATCCACGCCCGTGACAGCCTGTCCCAGGCCCTGTACACCGAGATCGAGATCGACGGCCAGGACATCTTCCTCGACCTCTCCGGGGTGTCGAAGGAGGACTGGTGCGCCAACCCCATCTCGGAATCCCAGTGGGCCTACCTGGACCGCCGCTACGACGCCTGGAACCGGCCGCTGCGGATGTCCCCGGTTGCCCACTTCCTGGGCGGCGGCGCCCGGATCGACGTCCACGGGGCGACCAACGTGCCGGGCCTCTATGCCGCCGGCGAGGCCGCAGGCGGCGTTCACGGCGCCAACCGCCTGGCCGGCAACGCCCTCACCGAGACCGTGGTCTTCGGCCACCGGGCCGGTGAGGCGGCGCACCGATGGGCTGCCGGACGCGACCAGGGACGCGGGATAGCGGCCGACGTCACGCCCGGGGACGAACCGGCCGACGGTACGCCCAAGACCGGCACACCAAGAGCTGACGCCAAAACGCTGAAGGGCGAACTGCGCCGGGCCATGTGGCGTTACGCCGGCATCCGCCGCGACGGGGCGGGGCTGGCCACCGGCCTCGAAACTGTCCGCGAGATCGCCGGGGAAGCCGGCAAGGCGCTAAACGTCAACGAGCCGAAGGAGATCGGCAAACTCGTCGAATTGCAGCTCGCCTCCCGAGCCGCCGAGCTGATCCTCGAGGCCGCCGCCCGACGCCAGGAAAGCCGGGGCGTGCATTTCCGGGTCGACTTCCCCGAGCCCGACGACGCCAACTGGCTGGGCCACCTGAATGTCCGCCTTGAGGACGGCGCCCGGCAGTGGACCTTCGACAAACTTCAAGACGCCGGAGGATCGCCACCGGGCGGCTGACCATGGTGAAATATATTATTTCCCGGCAACTTGACATTGATCAACAATCGGTTGATTGATTCTTACATAGTGTTCGTTGCTGACCATCATTAACGATATTCTCGATTTCTCGAAAATCGAGGCCGGCAAGCTAGACCTGGAGCAGATTCCGATCTCGGTTCGCGACGCCGTCGAGGGAGTCGCCGAAACCCTCGCCCCCAATGCCCGGAGCAAGAACATCGGGCTCAGCGCCTACGTGGATCCCGACATCCCCGATGCCGTTTTGGGCGGCCAGGTAGCAGTAACCGACCAGCAGCATCTGGATCATCAGCTCCGGATCGACCGCTGGGCACCCCGTGTGACTGTAGAAAGGCGAAAGCTCGGCGCGAAGCCAGCTCAGATCGAGAACCCCGTCGATCCGACGCAACAGGTGATTGGCCGGGATGCGCTCATCGAGATTGAACTCGTAGAAAAGTCGATCCTGTCGATCGACCGCTTGCCCCATCATCGCCATTCCCCCGTCTCGAAAAACGCTGAGACAAAGGAATCACGTATGCCAAACCCTGACAACCGAGTTCTTCAACACTCTCAGCCACAACCGGACTCTGGAATTGAGGCGGCACTTGGCCAACTTAACTCGATATCATAATTTTAAAATGAACTGACATATCTGCCCCATCGTCGTCAGCAGTTGATCGATATCATCTGGTTCGGTATTCCACGCGGTGACGAACCGTGCGGCTGAACCATCGAGCTCATCCTCATTTACATCAAAGCCTTCGCCTTTAAGGCTTTCGGTGATTGACCTTGGAAGACGCACGAAAACTTCATTCGATTGCGTCGGGTAAGCCAGTTCGATGCTGGGAAGCGCGGCTAACCCTTCACTGAGGTGGGTCGCCATGGAATTGGCTTGGCGGGCATTGCGAAGCCACACCCCATCTTTCAGATAGGCTTCAAGCTGCGCAGAAATAAACCGCATCTTGGAGAGCAATTGACCTGCGCGTTTATGAAGGTATGAAAAGGTTTTAGCCATATCGGGTTGAAAAAAGACGATAACTTCAGCAGCAAGGCAACCATTCTTTGTTCCGCCAAACGACAGGACATCAACGCCCGACTTCCACGTCATTTCCGCCGGGCTTACACCAAGCGTAACAAGCGCATTGGCAAAGCGTGCCCCATCCATATGAACATTCAATCCATGCCCATGGCCCGTTTCCGTGATCGCTGAAATTTCATCGAGTTGGTAAACCGTTCCCGCTTCACTTGCCTGGGTTATGCTAACCGTAGAGGGTTGCGCGTGATGCACGTTGCCACGCCCATAAATTGTCGAGGCCAAATCTTTGGCACTGATTTTGGCTCCATCGCCGCCCATGGGGATCAGTTTGGCTCCGCCTGTAAACAGCTCTGGGGCACCGCATTCATCAGTGTTGAGGTGCGCCAGTTCATGGCAGTAAATCTTTCCAAATGGTGGCGTTAATGCGGCTAGGGCCAACGCATTTGATGCCGTGCCTGTCACAACAGGGAATGCCGCCAATTCGGTTTCAAAAATCTCAGAAAGCCTGGTTTCCAAATTTAAAGACCACGTATCCTCCCCATAAGATGCGGCGGTGCCGGAATTAGCGGCAACGACGGCGTCCATCACTTCCGGACAAGCGCACGTGACATTGTCTGATGTTAAAAGGGTCATTCTTGAACTCTCTGCTATTTAGTTTGGTGAAAATGAAGATGATGCTTCGGCTTCGAGAAATCGAATACGATTAAGTTGCGCCTGAAGTCAATAAGCTGCTCATCTCCAACTTCTCATGTTGTGAAAGTCTCATGCATCTGGTTCCTCCAGGGTCGAGCTGGCCTGCCCCCACGAACGATACCACTATTTAAGTTAGCCTCGATGTCGAGGGAAGGCCTGATCTGGTCGTAGTCCCCATTGAACGAAGACCTGATCAGGCCTTCCCGGGATGATGGTTTCCGGTGCTGGGGGCTTGTACCCCAGTGAGCTGTGTGGCCTTAATCTACGCTCGACGCTAAATTCAGGGGGTGACGTGAATAATTTGTGCTAACAGTCTCGTTCTCGTCTTAGTTCATGGCATGAGCAATGAACGCCGCCGCCGGCCAAAGCGAACATGTCGTAGTCGACCGCGAAGACCTGAAAGCCCTCCTGCTCGAGCTTTGCGTTGACGCTAATGTTGTGTGACATCGACAAGACGCGCTTGTTGCCGAGGCTGACTAAATTGCCGCCGAGCTTTACACAGTCGGCGTATGACACAACGATCCGTTCGATACCTTGCTGATTCAGCCAATCGATTGCATAGGCCGGAAGGGCATCCTCGCAGACCAGCGCCAGCCCTTTTTCCAGCATGACGACAACGGCGTCCATGTGAACGAACTGGGGCGGGATGGGTACAACGAAGGCTTCCCAATCCATTTCGTGCAGCCAGCCGGCAACCTGTTCCGCGCCAGCCTGTGTGGAGCGATCACCAGCCCAGCCCAACAGCGCAATGCCCGGTTTGGCGATGACGAAATCACCACCTTCGAAGTAGTCCGCTGTCACCCACTTCCAGATTGGAATACCCGCGGTCCGATAGAATTCCGATGTCACCGCGTAGTCGCGCTGGCGTGGTGGGGTCTGAATGCTGGTGATCACGGCTCCCCAAGGAGTCATGAAGCTGGAATCGCGCGTGAATACACTGCTAGGAAGCCCTTCGTCGGCTTCAACGAAATGACATCGCACGCCGTTGGCCTCGTACACTTCGACCATCTTGCGATGCTGCTGCATCGCCTTTTGCTTGTCGAAATGAACGCCCGTCTTCTCTTGATTGTTGAAGGTCACTGCGGAAATCGAGTTTAGAGGCACCCAGCGGAAATCGTCGGGCTTCCCCAACAAGATATCGGTCAGCACGCCGGTTTGCGCTTCGATCCCCCAGCGCACCTCATCCTTCACCAAGCCACTTAGGCCAACTCCACCGTTTATACTATTCATCTGCGAACCCTTATTCAGATAGGCTCAAGGCTTCACCAGCGTCGTAACGCTCAATGGATTGTGTATTTCTTCACAACATCTTTTACCAAATCGACGCCCAAACCGGGTAAGTTCGGAAGAGGTAAGATACCGTCTACAATCCCAGGTTCGGGCGTGGTGAGTCCTTTCCTCAGAGACGTGGAATGGGCGAGATCTGGAACTAGGTAGGATATGTATGGGCAATTCAAAGTCGCTGCTTGAAAGTGTCGGGACGCTGCAGCACTAATGCCCGTCTTATAGCCATGGGGGATGACGACAGCTCCATACAACGCGGCCAAGTCCGCTATTCGACGCGCTTCAGTGAGGCCGCCACATCGGCTTAGGTCTGGTTGAAGAACATCAACCTTACCTCTCTCCAGCCACTCACGGCACTCGTAAACGGTAGCAGCCATTTCGCCACCGCCTAACCTAGTCTCGATCCGCTGAGCGAGCTTGTAGTGCCCTTCGATGTCATCTGGCTGTAGTGTCCCCTCCGCAAAGAATATCCGACAATCCTCAACCCGACGAAGGACCCATAGTGCGTCCCGCCAGTCTGTCCAACGGTCACCGAAATCAAGCATTAGTGTAACATCACCACCAAGAAGTTTTCGCGCGTCTTTGATGCACGTTACAACCTCTGGATCTGAAATATGTTCTCCATGCCCGATCTCCATTTTGAAAGCCCGAAAACCTAGATCCAACGCTTGTCCGAACATGCGGTTGAATACTTTCATTAGTTCAGCAGCATCTCGATCTTGTCCTTTACCAGGGTAGATGGGCGCGTAAGGTTTGATCTCCTGACGGTGAACACCGCCAAGTAATTGATATACTGGTCGGCCAAGTTGCTTTCCTACTAAGTCATACAAGGCAATGTCGACAGCAGACAACGCATGGATCCCGATACCACGCCGACCATGATACTGCGTCCCATCGTAGAGATCGTTATACAAAGCCCGAATTTCGAATGGATCTCGTCCGATCAACATTCCTCGCAATCCTTTACTCCATGCGTGGGAATCTTGCATCATAACAAGATCTCGAACCACTTCTGGCGGGGCATCGGCTTCCCCGATGCCAACCCTGCCCTCGCCATCAGTTATCCGCACAATGGCAGTTTCAGTTGAGCAGTCGATGTCTGTTGGATCATTGGCGATCCGTAATATCAGAACATCCACCTCAGAAATACAACTCTTAGTTAAATTTATTGACATCTTGCCTCCGCCTCAGCATGAAAATTGGTCCATTGTATGTCGACAGAAGAATCGTAACTGCTCACCCCGGCAGGGCTACGCTGGCATGAAGATGGAGTTTCCGTCAAGAGTGGCGCGGATGGCTTGGAGGACGGAGAGGCCGTTTTGGCGGCCAGTGTCGATGACGGAACGGACAGCGGCGAAGAGCTAGCCACCCCATTGGGAACGGAAGCCGTTGGTTACCTTGCGGAAAACGACACTGGGACGCAGCGCCCGTTCGTAGGCGTTGTTGGTGTTCCGCCGTCATCCTGGTTCGGAGGCGACTTCAGCCATGTCCGCATCCCTTTTCGCTCGCCGATCTAGCTCGATCCCCCGGACCACTTTTCCCATTGTAGGTCAAATCCCAACAAAATAATTGTCTACAACAATATTTTACAACGTTTGAGTGCTCTGAATTAAGAAATGGGATAACAATTAACTTGTTGAAATTAATTAATTTTCTAGGCACTCCGCTTCATCTTCTTAAAAAAAATCGGCCTTGACGCAAAATTTGTATACATGTTACATTGCCTTCGCCACGAGATAAATGCCTTGAGGTTGGATGGATGAATAAAGGTCCTTTCGGTCTTTACCCGGATATCGCTCAGAAGCTAATCGAGGTGCGGCGCTTGATTCACGAGCGTCCGGAATTATCCCACGAAGAACATGAAACCTCTGCCCTGGTACGCCGGGAGTTGGAAGCTGTTGGACTTTCCGACCTAATCGGCTTGGCTGGCACGGGCATAATCGTGAACATCAAAGGTGAGGCCGGGCCATCGAACACGACTCTCGCCCTTCGAGCCGACCTGGATGCCCTTCCGATCACCGAGCGCACACGCCTCTCCTATAAGTCCAAGCGGCCTGCGGTCATGCACGCCTGCGGGCACGACACCCACACGGCGATGGTCCTGGCTGTCGCGCTAACCTTCCAGCGCCGGCGGGAAAGCTTCCAAGGTGTCGTCCGCTGCATCTTTCAGCCGGCCGAGGAAGCCGAGCCCTTGGGGGGACGGCAGATCGTCGAGCAAGGCCACATCAACGACGTCGATGGTGTCATCGGCATCCACGTCGATCCCTTGATCGAAAAAGGACGGATCGGGGTCGCTCCCGGCGTCTACTCCTGCACCTCGGATGAGTTTGACATCGAAGTCCTCGGCAGATCGAGCCACGGCGGCCGGCCGCACGAAGGTGTGGACGCCATCGTCATCGCCTGTGGCATCGTTCAGGAGGTTCAGAAGGTTCCCTCCCGCCAGAGCGACCCAACCGTTCCACTCATCATCACGGTTGGATCGTTTCACGGCGGGAGCGCCCATAACATTGTGGCCGAACGCGTGAACCTCAAAGGGACCATCCGCGCTGGCGATAAAACCGTGCGGGCCCTCGCCCATGAACGCCTTTGCACCATCGCCGAAGCCCTCGCGAAAGCACACGGCGGGAAGGCGGTCGTCACAATTCGCGATGGCGAACCGGCAATCGAGAACCATCCAGCAATGGTGGAACTCATCCGAAGGGCTGGCAACGAGGTAGGCGGCGATGAAACGGTCTTCGCGGCGCCCCGCTGGACAGCGAGCGACGATTTCGGCTTCTACGCGCAGCAGAAACCAAGTGTTTATTTCCGCCTTGGAGTCCGTAACGAACAACAGGGCTGCATCCACCCGCTGCATCACCCCGAGTTCACGGTGGATGAGGACGCGTTGACGCTAGGCGCCGCCGTCCTCGTGCGGGCCACCGAGTTGTTCCTGAGCGAACCGCGAAACAGCCAACAGTCATGGGAATGAACGGGATGTCCAAGCCTTATATTCACTTCAGCCGCGAGGAATTTGCCGAACGCCAGGCCAAGGTAAGAACAAAGCTTGTCGAACTTGGCTTGGACGGTCTTCTCCTATTCAAGATCGAGGATATGTACTGGCTGTGCGGTCTAGACACCGACGGTTTCTGCATCTTTCATAACATGTTCATTGGGGTGAATGGCGAACTCACCCACGTCACGCGGAATGCTGATCTCGCAAATCTGAACTACTCGTCGATCTGCAAGGACATCCGGGTCTGGATCGATGCCGAGAACAATCCCAAGTCAAAAGCCATATTAGACATGCTGGCCAGCCACGGCATGCAGGGCAAGCGAGTTGGAATCCAACTGGATACCATGGGACTTACCCCACGTCTTTATGAGGAGATCAAGGCGGAACTCGACGGCTGGTGCACGCTGGTCGACGTCCCCGATTTCATTCGCGATATGCGCCTGGTGAAGAGCCCGCAGGAGCTCGATTATCTCCGCAAAGCCGGTGAAATCATGGACCAGGTGCGAGACGTGGCGATAGAGGTCACCCACCCTGGCGCTTTCGAGGGTGATATTTACGGCAGCATCTATAACGAGCTTTTCCGGCTCGGCGGTGATCTCCCCGCGCACATTCCGCCCATTGGCTCCGGCGATTCAGCCCTTAACATGCGCTACACGACGAAACGCGACTACATCAAGGAAAATGATCAAGTAACACATGAACTTGGCGTGGGCTATCGGCATTATCATGCCGCAGATATGTTCGTCGTGTTAACTGGGCCCAAGATTGACGACCGCCACCTCAAGATGCATGAAGCCTGCGTCGATGCGCTGGTGGCGATTCAGGCGGCAACACGGCCTGGAAATATCGTGGATGACATGTTCGAGGCGCATCGCAAGGCCTTTGCGAAGCATGGCTACGAGCACGCAATCATAAACGCGTGTGGCTACACCATGGGCGCCTGCTGGCCTCCTACTTGGATGGAGCAACCCCAAATTTTCGCCGGAAACTCAACGGTGATCGAACCGAACATGACATTCTTTACCCACATGATCCTGATTGATCACGAGAGCGGACTGACGATGTCCCTCGGTGAACAAAACATCGTCACTGATGGGGCGCCGGAAATCATCACTCACGTACCACGCGAACCGATTATCAGGAATTGAGGAATTCGCAAGCTAAACCGAAATAGGCCTGGAGCCACTGCATGCCCGAGCCCCGCACCATCGGAACCAAAGCAATCCAAACCAAGAAGGTGGCGTTCGATTATGCCTTGAACTCCGGCTCGGCCGACCATCACATTGGCTTGATTACGCTTTCGACCGACTATCTGAGCGAAGCGGAGTTTTCGAGGGTGGCGCCATTAGGTGAGATCGCCATTCACGCCACCCGAGTGCGGGCGGTTAACCCGGTTACGGCGGAAAACCTGCGTACCATGGGGCCGCTTCTAACCGAGGCCGCCAGCCTGCTTCCGGACGAACTGGATGCCATCGCTTACTGCTGTACGTCCGGGACGGTGGCGATTGGTGACGAGACGGTCAGCGAACAGATCCACGTGGCCAAGCCTGAGGTTCCGGTCACCACACCGATCGGTGGTGCCGTGCTCGCCATGCATCGACTCGGCATGTCGCGTGTGACGCTTGTGACCCCATACGTCGATCCTATCAACCAGGCGATGCGCAATTTTTTAGAGGCTAATGGGGTCCAGGTCTTGAACATTGCAAGTTTTTGTCTGGAGAGCGACCTCGACATGGTTCGCTTGCCGCCCGAAGCGATCCGGCAGGCCGCGATCGAGGCCCTTCACGACGACGCCGAGGGATTGTTCATTTCCTGCACGGCGATCCGTGCTCTTGAAGTGGTCGAATCCATTGAGCGCGACTTGGGTAAACCTGCTTTAAGTGCGATGCAGACATTGATTTGGAACACACTGCGAGGAGCGGGATACGAAAAGGGGATCGAAGGATATGGCCGCTTATTCCACCTTCCAATCTAACGGCCTTAGACCGGAAGCGATTGGGCGTGCATCGGCCGCGTTCGGAAGCGAGAACGAGATCTAGGAAGAATGATCCATGGGAATTGGTACCGTTGATGCCGGTGCACGAGACTACATTCGTTTCGAAAATGCATCCAAGAGCTTTGGCGATCACTCCGTTCTGCGCGAGCTGACGTTCAACATCGCAGCCGGCGAGAAGCTCGCGCTGATCGGCCCCAGTGGTTCAGGCAAGACCACGATCTTGCGCATCTTGATGACCCTGGAACCGATCGACTCCGGGGTTATTACGGTCGACGGAGAATATCTCTGGCATATCGAGAGGAACGGCTTCCTGATTCCTGCTGACGAGAAGCATCTACGCAAGATGCGCCGAAAGATCGGCATGGTCTTTCAGCAATTCAACCTCTTCCCGCACATGACAACTCTCCAGAACGTCGCCGAACCTCCAGTACTCTCTCTGGGCCTGTCGAAACAGGAGGCGCGGCAGCGGGCGGTGGAGTTGCTCGACCAGGTCGGGCTCGAGGACAAGCTTCATTCTTATCCCTCACAGCTTTCAGGCGGTCAGAAACAACGCGTTGCGATCGCCCGTGCCTTGGCCATGCAGCCGAAGATCATGCTTTTTGATGAGGTGACTTCCGCCCTCGATCCCGAGCTTGTGGAAGAAGTGTTGAACGTCCTGCGGGTGATCGCGAACGAAACCAACATCACGATGCTGCTCGTAACCCATGAGATGAGCTTTGCTCACGATATCGCCGATCGTGTGCTGTTCCTCGACGATGGACGAATCGTCGAGGAAGGGCCACCCGACGTCATCTTCAGTAACCCGAAAGAGGAACGTACGGGGGCCTTTCTGCGCAAGATCATCGCCGCGGGACGGCGACTAACGTAATCAGTGGAACTACCAACTGTCGAACAACGACAGAGAAATTGTGAGAATTGTGAGATGGGAAAATAAGGAAAACCTATCCTTGGCGATCGTAAAATTAGGAGGAAAGGATCATGTTCGATATCAAAATCACTAGGTTCTTCAAGATCTGCTCCGGGATGGTAATCTGTGCCGCCCTTGTCATGACCCTGAGCAGTCCTGTTAAGGCCCAAAGCACGCTCGAGAAAATCCGTGATCAAGGTTATGCTACCATCGGCATGGCCAACGAGCCGCCATGGACGGCGATTGCTTCGGATGGAAAGATCACGGGAGCAGGCCCCGAGATCGTGCGCTCCGTTCTCAAGATGATGGGGGTGCAGGACGTTAAGGGTCATATCCTCGAGTATGGAGCAATGATCCCGGCGTTGCAGGCCGAGAGAATCGATTTGATCTCGGCCGGCGTTCTGTTCATGAAACCTGTGCGTTGTGAAGCGATTCTCTTCTCTCTCCCCGACATTTGCGACGGCGAAGGCTTCGCCGTGAAGGCTGGCAATCCGCACGGGCTCAAAAGCTACGCCGACGTGGCGAGGGCAAACGTGAAGATCGGCGTGTGCGGCGGCTGTACCGAGGAACAATATGCGCGTGAAGCCGGGGTCGCGGACTCAAATATCGTAATCTCTCCCGACGGTCAGAGCGGCGCCAAGATGTTGCAGGATGGGCGCATCGACGTGTACGCGCTGCCTGCCTCCTCGATAGTAGACCTCTTAAGCAAGTTCGGTGATAAGAACTTGGAGGCGGTAACGCCGGTTGAAGGTGTGCCGGTAGGATGCACCGGTGTTGGATTCCGTAAGGCCGACCGGGAGTTTCGGGATAGCTATGATCAAATGTTTCTCAAGCTGAAAGCGTCTGGCGAATACAGTCGCATCATGGCGACGTTCAACTTTCCCGATACCCTGGAGGCTACCACTAGCCGCAAGGAACTCTGTGGAGGGCCAAACTGACCCCGATGATGCTGTGCGTGGCCGAGTGGGCATGCCCCCATGGCCGGTCTTGTTCCGGTTCACGACAACTGTGGCTCTCATGCCGCGGACTAGGAACGTGAGCGGTAAGGCATGTCCACCGGCCGTCGCTTTTCGAAACCGACGTTCCTTGGGAGGACTAGACGACCTTCGAAGTGATCTTCCAGAAATGCTCTACCTCGAGAATCCGCGTGAACCGTCGCCGCATGAGGATCGTGGTGTTCTCTCTTTGCCATAGGACAGAGATCTGAAGGGCTTGAAAAGGGCACTCGTTTGATTGAATCGCTTGGTTACTATGGATTGATGGGTTGGGGCGCGCTGGTCACCGTCGAGCTAACCGTCTTTGGTTGTTTCTTGGCACTGATCGTCGCCTTCGTGGCAGGATTGGGGCGGGTCTCGTCTATCCCAGTTCTGCGCTGGGTGTCGTCCATCTACGTCGAGATCTTCCGCGGAACTTCCGCTCTCGTGCAGCTTTTCTGGTTCTTTTACGCTCTTCCTCTCTTTGGAATCAGGATGGACGCGATCACCACCGGTATCCTGGTTCTTGGCCTGAATGTCGGAAGTTATGGTGCTGAAGTAGTACGCGGGGCCATCCTTAGCGTCCCCAAAGAGCAGATCGAGTCAGCTATCGCACTCAACTTCACGCCATGGACCCGCATGAGGAAGGTCATCCTTCCTCAGGCGATTGTGACCATGCTGCCACCCTTCGGAAACCTCGCGATTGACTTGATGAAGGGGACTGCGCTCTGCTCGCTGATCACGATCGCCGACTTGACGTTTCAAGCACAGGTCTTTCGAAGCCAAACGGGGAATACCGCCCTTCCATTTATCGGCGCTCTTCTCACATATTTCGTTATTGCCTCGATCATCGCTTTCGCCATGCGGAAGATCGAAAATCATATGACCCGGGGTCTCGACATGACGAAACGGAACTGAACCATGGAATGGGATTGGGACTTTGCATTTCAAATTCTTCCTCGTCTGTTAGAAGGCCTCTTAGTGACCGTTGAGGTGACGATCATGGCCTCCGTTGTTGCGATCATTTGCGGTCTACCCCTTGCTATTGCCCGACGCTCGAGGAATCCGGCTATTTGGCGGCCGACATACTACCTCAGCGAATTCATTCGCCGAACCCCTCTGCTGATCCAACTTTACTGCCTGTTTTACATTCTACCAAATATCGGGATCGTGTTGCCGGCACTTACCGCCGGCGTTGTTTGTATAGGGGCGCATTATGCCGTCTATACATCGGAAGTCTATCGCGCCGGGATTGAGCGCATTCCGACGGGGCAGTGGGAGGCGGCGAAGGCGCTCAACATGCCGGCACATTCGATGTGGATACGGGTGATCCTTCCTCAGGCGATTCCACCCATGATTCCGGCGCTTGGAAACTACGTGATTGCCATGTTCAAAGAATCAGCCATTCTTTACACAATCACGGTTCTTGAACTCATGAACTCGGCCCGGTCCATAGCGAACTGGACCTACCGCTACCTCGAACCCATGACAATAGTCGGGCTTCTTTATCTCCTTGTCAGTCTCCCTTCCGCCTTTCTGGTGAGGTATCTGGAAAGAAGAATGAAGGAAGTATAACGAGTGACGAACAGCTTGTTTCCGAAATCTGACAGTAATGGATACAAGGGCAGTGTGCGAGAGAAAATGACCAAGACACATCAAGTCTTAGCGAAGGCGGAAAAGCCGCTCTCAGACGCAACGCGACCCAGCAGGAGCCGTGCCAAGGAACGGCACCTCGATATTTATCATGAGATTCGCAAACGCATATGTCTGCTGACCTATCTTCCTGGCACAAGGCTGAAGGAGACAACTCTGGCGAATGAATTCGGCGTGAGCCGATCACCGATCCGCGAAGTTATCTGCCATCTGGAAAGCGATGGCCTGATCGAGACACGCCACGGCGCGGGGACCTACGTAACCGATGTAGAACTGGAGAACCTTCTCAAAGTCTACGAGCTGCGAGTTCATTTGGCTTTTCTCGTGGGTGAGTTGGATCCCGTGCCATGCGCCGCCGACGATATCGCCAAGTGGCGGAACCTGCTGGAAGAACTGAGGGGTTTTTCCCGAGCGCCCGACCTTATCGGCTACGCCCAGATCGTAATGACTTTCCATCAGCTAATGTTGCAACGTGTTGGTAACGATTCTCTTCGCGAGTTGATCGACCTGCTGTTTCATCAGACGAACCGCATCTGGGTCAACAATCTGACGGGAATCGATTGGACCGTCGAGATCACAGCGTTGACATCCGAGATCAACCAACTCATTCAGGCAATGGAGGTCGGGGATTTACGCGGAGTCGCGCTTTCCTACCGACATGCGATCAGTGCAAGCGTCAAACGTTTCAGCCGATACAGAAGCTAGAAGCAAATGGCCCAGGATGATAATGCCCTCAACTCCTGTTCTACCATGCCAAAGGATAGAACGTTGATCCCGGTTTTGCTCTGTTACTGGACGCACAAGTCCTCGCCTTTCTTTGGCTCTCGTCGCCCGGTGTGATGCCGTCGGTACAGCCAGATCAACCGGCACCGGCGATGATTATTGGTAGGTATGGCCTGTCACCCGTACATTGAACCCAGGTAGATGGCTTCATGGACCACTCCCTCGACCCCGTCGAACTGACGCGAACTCTCATCGGCTTTGATACGATCAACCCACCGGGCAACGAACGGCCCTGTGCGGAGCACCTGGGACGCCTCCTGAAGGACGGAGGATTCTCCGTTTCCTATCACGAATTCGCGGAACATCGGACAAGTCTGGTGGCCCGCATCGGCGGATCATCGGACGCAATACCCCTGTGTTTCACCGGACACATCGATACCGTCCCATTGGGGGCTGTGCCGTGGACCGTCGACCCGTTCGCCGGTGAGATTTCAGACGGAAAACTCTACGGCCGGGGAGCCGCCGACATGAAAAGCGGCGTCGCGGCGTTCGTGGTCACTGTTTTGCGGTTGGCCCGGGAACTTTCTGAGGGCCCCGGTGTGGTCCTGGTAATTACCGCCGGCGAGGAGACCGGGTGCGAAGGGGCCTATCACTTGGCAGGTCTCGGAGACGTGCTCGGGGAGGCGGGCGCCATCGTCGTCGCCGAACCGACGTCGAACCAGCCCTGGATCGGCCACAAGGGGGCACTTTGGTTGACCGCCAGAACCACCGGAGTCACGGCTCACGGGGCGATGCCGGAGCAAGGCGTCAACGCCGTCTACAAGGCGGCCCACGCCATTGGCAAGCTCGAGGGATTCGATTTCAACGTTGCCCGGGACGCCATATTCGGGAAGCCCACGCTCTGTGTCGGCACGGTACATGGTGGACTGAATATCAACTCGGTTCCGGACATGGTTGAGATCGGCATCGACATCCGGACCACCCCGGATCAGGACCATGCTACCATTCTTTCCGATCTTTCCGGGTATCTCGGTGAGGACGTCGTGCTTGAGCCTGTCATCGATGTGGGCGGGGTGTTGACCGATCCCACAAATGAGTGGATGCGGGAGGTTTTCGATATCATGAGCGATATACTGGGGTCCCGGCCGGAAACGCACACCGCGCCCTACTTCACCGACGCCTCCGCCCTGACGCCGGCCTATGGTGACGCACCGACCGTCATCCTTGGCCCCGGCGAGGCGACCATGGCCCATCAGACTGACGAATACTGCGTGGTCGATAGGATCGGTAAGGCAGTTGAAGCGTATACCGGAATCGCCCGACGCTGGAATGCGCGGTTGGGATGAGCAGCCTGCCCTTCGGGATGTCCGTCGAGGTCGAGGCAATCCTGGAGTCGAACCCGTAGACGCGCAGTCAATACGTCCGGGAGTCTTCGCCAGGCCCGTCCGCGGACGGGTAACGTGAGAGGAGGGCATAAATGAAAGCACCACCCGGCAACTTCTCCGACGCCGAATACCAGCGCAGGAACCGTCTCATCCATCGGCAGATGGCAGATCGGGGTCTAGACGGGCTGATCGTCACCTCGATCAACAACCTCGCCTACGTCGCGGGCGACACCACTGGCTGGATGGCCACGGGCGCCACGCTCGGCCTCACGGCGGCGGTGGTTGCCGACTCGAGGGCGCGAATGATGGTTCGCGTTTACGAGACAACCAGCGCCCGTCATCTCGCGCCAAGCTGGCTAACGGTGGTCCCCTACTCGGGGGACGCGGACGAACCTCGACATCCTCCCGAGGTGCTCGCGGATCTCCTCGAGGAAGCCGGACTCTCGAGCGCGCGGGTCGGAGTAGAACTCGACCTCCCGGGGCTCGCGCCGGCGGATCTTGAGGTGCTGTCGCGTCGGTTGCCGAAGGCTGAGTTCGTAGATGCATCCGATGTCATCACGAGCTGTGCAGTCGTGAAATCGGACGAGGAACTGGAGGTGCTGGGCATGGCGATGCGCGCCACTGAGGCTGCGATCAGTGCGCTAGCCAATGGCCTCCGGGATGGGGTGCGCGAGTACGAACTTGCGGCAGCCATGTTCGAAGCGATGGTGCGCACCGGATCCGGTTACCCGGTATTCCAACCCTTCATCAGCTCGGCGGAGAGGAGTGCAATAGCGCACGCAGTGTGGTCCGAGCGCGCGGTTGGCAAGGGGGACTCTGTTTTCACCGAAGTATCTGGAGCGGTATTGCGCTACCACGCGCCGTTGATCCGCACCGCAGTGGTCGGAGAGAACCGGGAGGCCGAAGAGGCGTACGCGGTGGTAGAGGACGCGCTCGAGGCTGCCCTCGGTAAGATTAGAGCGGGCGCGACCACCGGCGAGGTGGACGATGCGTGCCGCTCGACGATCAAGAAGGCGGGTTACGGCTCGATGTTTCTGCTAAGAACCGGCTACCAGGTCGGGATCGACTGGGTGTTGCGCGGTGCAATCAGCCTGATGCCTGGCGGCACAGAAGAGTTGCAACCGAACATGACCTTCCATGTCCGGCCCCTCCTGCAGGCTGCGGGGAGATTCTCAGTCGGATGCAGCGAGACGGTGGTGGTGACGGACAGCGGCTGGCGCAAGTTGAGCAAGGGGGACCGCATGCTCATACGCGCATGAGCTGAGTCTGGCGCGGCACGACCTGAGAACACATTCGGGATCGAATCGCGGGGCGTCGCTCTTAGCTGCGAGGGGCTCTGCTCCGAGCCAGCTACGCCACTCGAGGATCTCTGCTTGGGACTTCCGTTGGCGAAGCAGCTTGTCGAACTCCTCGGTGGTCGCCTGGACATCGAAAGTGAACCCGACGTCGGAACAACCGTGACTGTGTGGCTCCAGCTGGAGCAGGTTATCAGCTGATTGAGCGTGTGTAGCCCACGGCGTGACAGGCACAGCGATGTCCAAAACCGTCCTGATCATCGAGGACGCCCGCTCCAACAGCCACTTTGGGTCATCACCGGCGGTTGGCAGCCCCTCCATGGCGAGTCCGCTGTCAGAGGTTAAGCTGACGAAACCCGTGGGAAAGCGGACCTCAGTTCACCGGTTCATCCTCGAACTGTATGCCGCTCCCTTCGTCAACAGCTCATCCACCGCCTTCATGATCCGCACCCACACGGCCTTACCGCCCAAAAGTGGTCAAATACGCCCCTTTTAGATCGACACCTGCAGAGTCAATTCTCGGTGGTTTCGAGCCCCCGCAACCAGAATAAGCCCGTAACCTCAATAGGTTGCGGGCTTATTGATTCTGTGTCTCAACGCGGCCGGTAAAGCGGGCTCAGAGTCCTTCGACCAGGACCAGATTCCCCCGCGATGCCGAGAGGCGGAGTTTCAGGAGCGGGGCGTAGGCCTCCGAATCGTACCAGGCGCGCGCCTTTTCCATGCTTTCGAAGCGGATCATCACGGTCCCGCCGGGCGACCAGTCGCCCTCCAGGACCTCGACCTTCCCGCCACGGGCCAGGTAGGTTCCGCCGAAGGCCTCGACGGTCTCGCCGACCTTGTCGCGGTACTGAACGAAGGCGGCGGCATCGGTGACCTTGATCTGGGCGATGGCGTAAGCGGCCATGGTTGTCCTCCCTAGTGTCCAGGCTCACGTATCGCGCAGCTTCCGCTTGCCGAAGGTGGGCTGGGCCTCGGGGATCGGCGGCATCTGCCAGGAGCCGGTCAGGGGCACCGCCGTGTCGCGGTTGATGAGGACGTCGATCACGGTCGGCACGTTGGAACGGATCGCCTCCTTGTAGGCGTCCCCGAACTGGTCGGGATGCTCGATTCGGATGCCGCGCGCCCCCATCGCTTCCGCCATCATCGCGAAGTCCGGGTTCCACAGTTCGCCCGTCTTTTCCTTGACGAAGCTGGTGCCGATCTCGCGGCCGTCCAGGAAGAACCGTTGCAAGTCGCGGATGCAGGCGATCGAGAAGTTGTTCTGGATCACCCACACGGCGGGGATGTCGTATTCGACGGCGGTGGCCACGGCGTGGGGCGTCATCATGAAGCCGCCGTCGCCGCACAGGGTCACGCATGGCGAATCGGGACGGGCCAGCTTGGCCCCCAGGACGCCGCTGACCCCGAACCCCATGGCGGCGAAGCCGCCGGCGGTGAGGTGGTTGCCCGGGACCTGCGAATGCCAGTACTGCTCCGACCACGCCATGCAGTTGCCGACGTCGGCCACCATCACCGTGTCCTTGGGCGAGATCTTGCGCATGTCGTGCATCATCCGGCGCGGGTCGATGGGGACCTCGGTGTTGTCGGCGTAGGGATCGACGAAGTTGCGCCAGTCGGTCTTGTACTGTTCGATCTCGGCCTTCCAGGTATTGCCGAAGCCGTGCTTGCGGCCCTTGGCCCGGGCCGCGTTCAGCATCTGGGCGAGGAAGCTCTTGGCGTCGGCGACGATGCCCAGCTCGACCGGGTAGTTGCGGCCGATCTCCTCGATGTCGAGGTCGACCTGGATCAGCTTGGTCGGCGGGATGTTGTAGACGTAGCCGGGCAGCCACGAGGAGGTGTGGAGGTCGTTGAAGCGGGCGCCGATGGCGAGGATGACGTCGGCGTTGCGGGCCGCCTCGTTGGCCGGGTACTCGCCCCACACGCCGGCCACCCCCAGGTAGAGTTCGTGGGAGGCGAGGATCGTGTCCTTGCCCATGAAGGTGGTGTAAACCGGGATGTCCAGATACTCGGCCAGCGCCCTCAGTTCCTCCCGCGCGTCGCCGATATGGACCCCGCCGCCGGCCAGGATCAGGGGGCGGCGGGTTCCGACCAGCATGTCCAGCGCCTTGTCGATGGCGGCGTCGGAGGCCGGTGCCCGCCAGCTCACCTTGCTCGATTGGTTCTCGGGGTCGGGGACCTCGACGGCGGCGGTCTCGATGTAGAGGTTGTAAGGCATGTCGAAGTGGACCGGGCCGGGCCGCCCGCCGCGCATCAGCGTGAAGGCGGCGGGCAGGGCCTTGCACAGGTCCTCGACCTTGCGGATGCGCCACGACTTCTTGACGATCGGCGCGAAGAAGGACGACATGTCGCCCTTGAACCGGTAGTCGTCCTGCAGGGCGCCGCTGTCGAACTGGGTGGTCGGGACCTGGCCGGTGATCAGGAAGAACGCCGAGTAGTCGTAGAATGCGTTGGCCACCGCGATCATCATGTTCATCGGCCCCGGGCCGGTCGAGGTGTAGACCGCCAGCGGCTTGCCGGTCAGCCGGAAATAGGCGTCGGCCATGAAGCCGGCGGTCTGCTCGATGCGCGGCGAGATATGGCGGATCTTGTCGGTCCGGTCGTAGATCGCGTCGAGCAGGCCGATGGCGCCATGGCCGGCGTAGCCGAACAGGTAGGGAACCTTCTCCTTGACCAGGTATTCGGCGATGATTTCGTTGCCGCGGAGCTCGTTGGTGGTGCTTTGGTAGGAGCTGCTTTGATAGGAACCGCCCTGGTAGGAGCCGCCTTGATAGGTGCTGCTCTGATACTTGCTGGTTCTCTGCATCAGTCTTCACTCTTTATCCTTAATGGCCATCGCGCTTGGGATATCTTTATCCCGTTGGCGGCGCCGAATGCGTCCGCAGCGATAAAAAAAATACTCGATGTCATATTGGCAGAGTCCGCGAAATGCATTTCGCGGGCCTTTGTATTGAGATTGTATTGCCGAAACCGGGTTTGCGCGCAAACCCGGCGCCGTTCCGGAATGGGGCGGATCGTCGTCGAGGTGACGGCAGGCGTTATTGAGAGTTCAGTCCTTGAAGGGAGGCTGTCGAGAATCATGAAAAAATTGATCACCGCACTGGCGGCGGGGTTTGCCCTGGTCGTCCTACTGGTCCAGCCGGGCGTGGCCGCCGAAAAACTCAAGGTCGGCGTTCTGGCGACCCTCGAAGGCACTTACACCGTCCTCGGCGAGGACGGCGTGCGTGGCTTCAAGGTCGCGCTCAAGCAGTTCGGCGGCAAGGCCGGCGGACGGGAAATCGAGGTCATCATCGGGGCGACCGACGCCAGCCCGGATTCGGCCATCCGCGCGGTCCGCAAGCTGGTCGAGCAGGACAAGGTCGACTTCATCATCGGCCCGCTTTCCGGCTCCGAGGGCATCGCCGTCAAGAACTACGCCCATACCCAGCCCCAGGTGACCATCCTGAACGGCATCTCGGCCGCCCAGGAGACCACCTACGTCGATCCGGCGCCCAATTACTTCCGCTTCAATACCGACGGCGCCCAGTGGTCGGCCGGTTTGGGTAAATACGTCTACCACGACAAGGGCTATCGCACGGTGGCGACGATCGGCGAGGACTACTCCTTCGTCTACACCCAGGTCTTTGGCTTCGTCCTCGAGTTCTGCGGCGAGGGCGGAATCATCACCGAACGGCTCTGGGTGCCTCTGGGGACCAAGGACTTCGCCTCGATCATCGCCGCGCTGCCCGACGACGTCGACGCCATCTACCTCGGGCTCGGCGGCGGCGACGCGGTCAACTTCCTCAACCAGTACCAGCAGGCCGGCGGCGACGCCGCCCTGATCGGCGGCTCGATCATGGCCGACCAGACGGTGATGTCCTCCAAGGGCAGCGCCAAGAAGGCGCTGATAGGCACCCCCGCCTCGGGGCCCCAGGCCGACACCTGGGACAATCCCAAATGGCAGGCTTACGTCAAGGCCTACCAGGACGCCTTCCCACCCGAAGAGCGGTTCCCCGGCCCGTCGCTGCTGGCGACCGGCTACTACAATGCCGCCACCGCCGCCTTCACCGTGCTCGACATGATCGGCGGCGACCTCAGCGACGGTCACAAGAAGTTCCGCGCCGAACTGTCCAAGCTCGAGCTCGACGCGCCCAACGGAAAGATCACCCTCGATCACAACCGTCAGGCCATCGGCAACAACTTCGTCACCGAGGTCTTCGAGGACGCCAACGGCGAATTGATGAACAAGCTGGTCAAGATCATCCCCAACGTGAACCAGACGCTGGGCATGGACCCGGCCACGTTTGCCACGATCGGCCTCCCCGGACGCGATATTCCGGAGTGCAAGAAGTACTGATCCGGATCGACTGACGGAGGATCGGCGCCGTGTCCCCCTTGGGGCATGGCGCCGCCTCCGCCAGCCGTGACTTTCCGGTGATGGCCGCGCGGGACCTCTGGGGGGGGAGCGAAGCCTTATGTCCTTGATCGGTTATCTGACCAAGATCCACTTCGCCGAGGGTATTGTCGGCGACGTCCTGCCCTGCGAACTGGAACGGCTCGGCATTCGGCACGTGTTCCTGGTGACCGACGAGGGCGCCGTCGAAAACGGCCTTTTCGAGCGCGTCAAACCGGCCATCCCGACCAACATTTCGGTCACCCTTTACGATCAGACTCCGGAGAACCCGACCGAATCCGCATCGATCGCCGCAACCGAAATCTACGACCTCGAAGGCTGCGACGGAATCATCGCCCTGGGAGGCGGATCGGCGATCGACCTCGCCAAGGTAGTCGGGCTTCTCGCCAGCCATGACGGCCGACTGTCCACCTACGCCGTGGACGAGGGCGGAATCACCAGGATCCGCGACGTGTTGCCGCCGATCATCGCCATCCCGACGACCGCCGGCACCGGTTCGGAGGTCGGACGCTTCGCCCTCATCGTGGATAACGCCGGGCGCAAGCTCGGCCTGGTCAGTCCCCATCTCATCCCGATGGTCGCCATCTGCGATCCCGAGTTGACGGTGACCCTGAATCCGTTCCTGACCGCGGCCACGGGGATGGACGCCCTGACCCATTGCATCGAAACCTTCATCGCCACGGCCTATAACCCGCCGGCCGACGGAATCGCTCTCGACGGCCTCAAGCGGGCCGCCGCGAACATCGAACTGGCGGTCGAGAACGGCAGGAACATCCACGCCCGGCGCGAGATGATGGCGGCGGCGATGGAAGGGGCGCTGGCGCTTCAGAAGGGGTTGGGCGGGGTTCACGCGATCAGCCACGCCTTGTACGACATCGACGGCCACCGGTTCCATCACGGCACCCTGAACGCCGTCCTGCTGCCCTATGTCCTCGAATTCAACGAGCCGGCCGTCGGGGAGCGTTACGACGACCTGAAACTGGCCATGAAACTGAACAACGGCGCCGACCTGGGCGACCACATCAGGCGCCTCAACGAACGCATCGACCTGCCGGCGTCGCTGTGCGAAATGGGGGTCGACCTGGCGGCGATCGACCGCGCGGCGCCCCTCGCCGAGCGGGACCACACCAACGCCACCAACCCGCGGAAGGCCTCGGCGGCCGACTATCGCGACATCATGCGCGCGGCCTTGTAAGGGGCCAGCGGTTTGCAATTTGCTTTCGATGCCGGGTACGGGTTAGGCTGAGCCTCCATAAGTAATAAATCAAAGGGCTCCGAGGCAATAAAATTACTCCAAGGGCTCTTTCGGGCAGGGGCAGGCCTGCCTTTGGGAGGCGGGGAATGAGTACAGCCATTTCAGTCTATCATGGAGAGTTCGGACGCGCCTCGCTCTACTACCTCGACAAACCCATCATCAAGCACGCCCATCGCGAAGCCCACCTGACGTTCCACCTTCAGGGCACGCCCGCGGGAATGGAAATATCCGACAAGCCCTGTCGGGTCTGGGAGCAACAGGGTGCGGCGGTCAATTCGTGGCAGCTTCACAACTACAATCCGGGCGTAAGGAACGCCGGGCAACACCTGCTGGTTATGTACATCGAGCCGTCCTGGTTCGTCGATTACAGCCGCTCGTTTACCGGCTCGCTGAAGTTCGGCCGCTCCGAGATCGAAGTGACGCCGGCGATCGGCAACCTGATCCAGAAGGTCGTCTCCTTGCTCCTCGACGGCGGGACGACGGATATGTTCGACGGCTATCTCTTCAAGTTGACCGACGAAAGCTTCACCCAGTCCCATCAATGGACGCCGGGGCCCCCCCAGCTCGATCTCAAGCCGAAGATCAACGACTTCCGGGTTCGCAAGTCGATCAAGCTGATGACCGAGAACATCGGCAACGAGATCGACATGGGGAAGATCGCCACCGAATCAGGCCTCTCGCGGCCCCATTTCTTCAAGCTGTTCCGCGACCAGATGGGGGTGACGCCGAAGCTCTACTGGAACACCATCCGCATGGAAAAGGCGCTGTACGACCTGACCGAAACCCCCAAGTACATCACCGATATCGGCTTCGACCTGGGGTTCTCGTCGCAAAGCAGTTTCTCGCGGTTTTTCGCCCTCAACGCGGGCATGTCGCCGACCGACTACCGGCGCGTCGCCCACGTCCTCAATTCCTGAATTTCCGACGGCTCCCGCCACGGGCCCCCGGGGCCATGATCGGCGGCGGCGACGAGCCCCGGGAGCGGCTTCCCGGAGTGCCGGGGATTCCCCCGCATTAGCGCGCCATGCAACGGTTTCGGGGATTCCGGGCGGCGCCATCGCAGACTCCGGACTCGCTAGAAAAAGACTACATGGTATGTTCTCATCCAAGGCCATGTTCTAGTTTGTTATTCAAGACGCGCGATCGGACAAGCGCGGAACAACGACGGGGAGGAACGAATTGGGAATGTATCGGTCCCGGACAACATCCCCCTGTCGTCGAGCGCCGGCCGCCGGATCGGCCGTTCGGGCCGGGCGACGGTTTCCCTTGCGCCCGATCATGGGACAGCCGCCGGGAGGGACGGGTTGATCAAGTTCGCCGAACGGCATCCCATCTGGTCGATCATCATTTTCCTGGCCGTCATCGTGCTCCTGTGGCTGATCGTCGCGCCGTGGCCCAAGGAACTGACCTCGGTGATCGGGCGCAAGAAGGTCTTCCTCAACGCGCTGTTCAACGGCATCACCCTCGGCGGGCTCTATTTCCTGGTCGCCAGCGGGTTCACCCTGATCTTCGGCCTGATGCGGAACGTCAACCTGGCCCACGGCTCGCTCTACCTGCTGGGCGGATACATCGGCTACACGATCTCCGATTTGACCGGGTCCTGGCTGTTCAGCTTCGTGGTCGCGTTCATCGCCATGGCCCTGCTCGGCATCGTCCTCCAGCTCGTCGTCTTCCGCCGCATGGAAGGCGAAGACCTGCGCCAGACCCTGGTCACGATCGGCATCTCGATCGTGCTTGCCGATGTGTATCTCTGGATCTGGGGCGGTGACTTCTACCAGATCCTGGCCCCCGACTGGCTGTTCGGACCGATCAAGCTGCCGCTGATCACGGCGGTCAAGAGTTCGGGCCAGGTGGTCTACCTGAAGTACCCGATGGTCCGGATCTTCATCTTCTGCGCCTCGGCCGTCATCGGCGTCCTGATCTGGCTGGTCCTCAACAAGAGCCGGATCGGAATGATGGTCCGGGCCGGCGTCGACGACCGCGAGATGCTGTCCGCCTCGGGGATCAGGATCCAGTACGTGTTCGTCGCCGTGTTCGCCTTCGGGGCCGGGCTGGCGGGAATCGCCGGGGTGGTCGGCGGGACTTTCCAGTCCCTGGCCCCGGGCGAGGACATGCGGTTCCTGCTGTCCTCGCTGGTGGTGGTCATCGTCGGCGGCATGGGGAGCATTCCCGGCGCCGCCCTGGGGGCCCTGCTGATCGGCCTCTCCGAGCAGTTCGGGTCGGTCTATATGCCGACCTACGCGGTGGTCCTCACCTTCCTGATCATGGTCCTGGTCCTGGCCTTCAGGCCCCAGGGACTGTTGGGCAACCGGTGAGAGCGATGGCACGGCAAAGACACCACGGAGAATCGCCGACGCCCGGCCAGGGGGAGCTGCCGGTCTGGATCCGCAAGATCCACCCGGTGGTCTGGCTGGTCATCCTGTTCCTTCTGTTCCTGCCGACGTTCACCAACAATTTCATCCAGCTCCAGATCTTCGGCTGGAGCTTCATCCTCGGCATGATCGCGCTGAGCCTGATGTTCCTGGCCGGCTACGGCGGGATGATATCGCTGGTCCAGATGACGGTCGCCGGGTGCGCCGGATACATGGCGGCGATCTTCGGCGACAGCGCCGTGACCACGATCAGCCTGGGTTGGGTGTGGTGGGTGTCCCTCCCCATCGCCCTGGCCATCGCGGTGGTGTTCGGGACCATCTCGGGCGCCCTGGCGGTGCGCACCGAAGGCATCTACACGCTCATGATCACGCTTGCCATCGCCGCCGCGTTCTTCTACTTCACCCGCCAGAACTACGTCATCTTCAACGGCTTCAGCGGCTTCAACGCGCTCAAGCCGCCGGCCGTCTTCGGCGTCGATTGGCGCCATCCGACGGTGTTCTACTACCTGACCCTGTTCTGCGCCGGCTTCAGCTTCCTGGCCGTGCGCTACGTCTCGCGCTCGCCCTTCGGCCTCGCCCTCCAGGGGATCCGGGACAACGCCCGGCGGATGTCGGCGCT
The DNA here is from genome assembly GCA_964632795.1 of uncultured Thalassospiraceae bacterium. Lineage (GTDB taxonomy): Bacteria > Pseudomonadota > Alphaproteobacteria > Rhodospirillales > 2-02-FULL-58-16 > CAZWEZ01. The sequence goes on from CAZWEZ010000003.1 coordinate 50,161, forward strand.
CGGCTTCAACGTGACCGCCCACCGCATCGCCGCCTATTCCTTCGCGGCGCTGATCGCCGGCGTCGCCGGGATCCTGCTGTCGTGGTTGAACGGCCAGATCTCGCCCGGGACCGCGGGCATCGGTCCGGTGATCGACATCCTGGTGATCGCCGTGATCGGCGGCCTGCGCCATCCGATCGGGCCCTTCATCGGCGCCCTGGTCTACGTCCTGCTCAAGACCTTCGCCATCGACCTTCTCCAGGGACTCGGTTTCGACAGCCTACGCTTCAACTTGGTGGTCGGTCTCGGCTTCCTGGCCATCGTCTTCTATTCTCCGGACGGCGTTCTGGGGCTGTGGGAGCGCTGGCGCCGTTCGAACCGCCTATTGCGCAAGCGCGACGACCTGCCCCGGCCGGCCGGGGCCGCCACGGGAGACGAGTCGTGAAGACGGTCGCCGAAAGATTGTCGGTGGCCGGGGACGCTTATGCGCTGGAGCTGAACGGCGTGAGCCGGCTGTTCGGGGCGCTGACCGCGCTGGCGGACATCAACATGCAGGTCCGGGCCGGAGAGAAGCGGGCCGTACTCGGTTCCAACGGCGCCGGCAAGACCACGCTGTTCAACTGCATCACGGGGGACTATTACCCGAGCGCCGGACGCATCCGCTTCTTCGGCCAGGACGTCACCCGCATCCCGCCCCACGAGCGAATCCGCAAGGGGTTGCGACGGACCTACCAGACCTCGCTGCTGTTCCATAATCTGAGCGTTCTCGACAACGTCTATCTGGCCTGCCGGGGGGTGTCCCGGGGGCGCTTCTCGCTGTTTAGGACGCGGCGCTCGGACGCCATGATGCATTCGGCCGAGGAACTGGTCGAGGCCGTCCACCTCCTGGACGTCAAGTTCCAGAAGGTGGGCGAGCTGAGCTACGGCCAGCAGCGTCAGTTGGAGATCGCCCTGGCCCTCGCCGTGGTCCCGCGTTTCGTGTTGTTCGACGAGCCGGCGGCCGGCCTGTCGCCGCCCGAACGCGCCGAGTTGATCGAGATTCTCAAGTCGCTTCCCGCCCACATGGGGTTCATCATCATCGAGCACGACATGGATGTCGCCCTCCGGGTGGTCGAATCGGTGACCGTGATGCACAACGGCTCGATCTTCAAGGAAGGCTCGCCCGAGGAGATCGAAGCCGATCCGGAGGTCCAGGAGTTGTACCTGGGTAAGAGACATGGCTGAGATCGGGCGCAGCCGGACCAGGGAGCCCGACGCGGTCCTCAGGATCAAGGACCTGCACGTCTATTACGGCCACTCCCATGCCCTGCAGGGGGTCAACCTGTCCCTCGAGCACAGCTCCCTTTCGGTGGTCGGGCGCAACGGCATGGGCAAGACGACGCTGTGCAATTCGATCATGGGCCTGGTCAGGTCCTCGGCCGGCTCGATCCGCTACGAATTGAACGAACTCAGGGGATTGGCGCCCAACCAGATCGCCAACCTGGGCATCGGCTACGTGCCCCAGGGACGCAGACTGTGGCCGTCGCTGACGGTGGACGAGCATCTGCGTCTGTGCTCGCGCGGCGGCAAGCAGGTGGCGTGGACGGCCGAGCGCGTCTACTCCATGTTCCCGCGCCTCGCCGAGCGCCGCAACAACAAGGGCAGCCAGTTGTCCGGCGGCGAACAGCAGATGCTGGCGATCTCGCGAGCCCTGCTCGGCAACCCCAGCCTGCTGATCATGGACGAACCGACCGAGGGCCTGGCCCCGGTCATCGTCGCCCAGGTCGAGGAGATGCTGCTGACGCTGGTCGAGGAGGAGGACGTCGCGGTCCTGGTCATCGAGCAGAACATCGGCGTCGCGACGGCGGTCTCGGAGAACGTCGCGATCATGGTCAACGGCCGCATCAACCGGATCATGGACTCCGCCCAGCTGGCCGCCGATCGCGACCTCCAACAGCGCCTCCTCGGCGTCGGGCGCCATGGCGAGGAGGCGATCGAGGAACTGGAGCCGGTCGCCGACAGCGAGCCGGAGCCGGAGGGCGCGACCCGCCTCCCCCGCCGCCCGGAGAAGACCGAGGTCAAGGTGTTCATGTCCAACCCGACGCCGCCGACCCGCTGGTCGCAACCGGCCGAACGGGCGGCGATCATGGCGGCGGCCAAGACCGTCGGACCGGCCGCCGAGGACGAAGACCTTCCCCAAGTCCTCCGCATGGAGCCATCCTCGCTCGGCGACCTTCGGGGCGACGTCGCCCTGGTCGTCGGCACCCTGGACACCAAATCGAAAGAACTGAAGTACATCCGGGATTGCCTGACCGCCTACGGCGTCAAGGCCAAGCTGGTCGACCTGTCGACCAGCGGCCGGCCATCGATCGCCGAGGTGCCGCCCCACCAGGTGGCGACCTACAACCGCAAGGGGCCGAACGCGATCTTCACCGGCGATCGGGGGTCGTCGGTCCGCGAGATGGCGATCGCCTTCGAGAACTGGATCGTCCGCCAGCGAGGCATCGCCGGCATCATCTCGGCCGGCGGCAGCGGCGGCACGGCGCTGGTCACCCCGGGGATGCGGCGCCTGCCGGTGGGCATCCCCAAGGTGATGATCTCGACCGTCGCCTCGGGCGACGTCAAGAAGTACGTCGGGGGCACCGACATCATGATGATGCACTCGGTGACCGACGTTCAGGGGCTCAACCGGATCTCCCGCCAGGTCCTCGCCAACGGCGCCCACGCGCTGGCCGGGATGGTCATCGGCCGGCCGTCGGCAAGCCCTTCCCGGGCCGACGGCCGCCAGGTCGAGGAAACCGACCTGCCGGCCGTCGGCCTGACCATGTTCGGAGTCACCACGCCCTGTGTCCAGCAGGTCACGGCGGCACTGGAGAAAGACTTCGACTGCCTGGTCTTCCACGCCACCGGGACCGGCGGCCAGTCGATGGAGAACCTGGTCGATTCCGGTATGCTGGCCGGGGTCATCGACATCACGACCACCGAGGTCTGCGACCTGCTGGTCGGCGGGGTGTTCGCGGCCACCGAGGACCGGTTCGGCTCCATCGTCCGCTCCCGCCTGCCCTACGTCGGCTCGTGCGGCGCGCTCGACATGGTCAATTTCGGCCCCCGCGACACCGTACCGACGCAGTTCCAGGGGCGGAACCTCTACGAACACAACCCGCAGGTCACCCTGATGCGGACCACCCCCGAGGAAAACGCCAGCTTCGGGCGCTGGATCGGCGAACGGCTGAACAGGATGGACGGGCCGGTCAGGTTCTTCATTCCCGAGGCTGGAGTCTCGTTGCTCGACGCCCCGGGACAGCCGTTTCACGACCCCCAGGCCGACCAGGCGTTGTTCGCCGCCCTGGAGGAGACCGTGACCCAAACGGGCAAGCGCCAGCTCATCCGCCTGCCTTTCAACGTCAACGATCCGTCGTTCTCGGAAGCTATCGTCACCGCCTTCCTGTCGATCGCCGGCAGGCCGGCGGCGCGACGGCGGAAAGGGAGGAAGTAAGGGATGCCGTTATTCGAGCGTGAGGCGCTGGTGGAACGGTTCCGCGACATGGTACGGCGCGGCGAACCCATCATCGGGGGCGGCGCCGGGATCGGCCTGTCGGCCAAGTGCGAGGAGGCCGGCGGGATCGACCTGATCGTGATCTACAACTCGGGGCGCTACCGGATGGCCGGGCGCGGGTCGCTGGCCGGACTGATGTCCTACGGCAACGCCAACGAGATCGTCATGGAGATGGCGGCCGAGGTGCTGCCGGTGGTCGAGCGGACCCCCGTCCTGGCCGGGGTCAACGGTACCGACCCGTTCTGCATCTTCGACAGGTTCCTCGACGACCTCAGGGCGGTCGGCTTCTCGGGGGTCCAGAACTTCCCCACCGTGGGGCTGATCGACGGCACCTTCCGCGCCAACCTGGAGGAGACCGGGATGTCCTACGGCCTGGAGGTCGACATGATCGCCCTCGCCCACCAAAAGGACATGCTGACCACGCCCTACGTGTTCGGCGAGGAAGACGCCGCGGCGATGGCCAGGGCCGGGGCCGACATCATCGTCTGCCACCTGGGGCTGACCACCGGCGGTTCGATCGGCGCCGAGACCTCCCACAAGCTGGAGGACTGTCCGGCGGTCGTCGACGCCTGGGCCGAGGCCGCCATGAAGGTCAACAAGGACACCATCGTGCTGGTCCACGGCGGACCGGTCTCGATGCCCGAGGACGCCGAGTTCGTCCTCGCCAACACGCAATGCTGCCACGGTTTCTTCGGCGCCTCCTCGATGGAGCGCCTGCCGACGGAAGTCGCGCTGACCGAACAGACGAGGAAGTTCAAACAGATCGGCGCCGGCTGACGGAGCGAGAGAAGGAGGATCGGTTATGACGGGTCAAATGATAGGCACCTTCATTTTGTGGCTGATCGTCACGGTCGTGGTGATCGCGGTGATCGTCTATCTGCTGAACTGGCTGTACCACCGCTCGTCGAAGGAGGTCTCCTTCGTGCGGACCGGTTTCGGGGGACAACGCGTGGTGATCAACGGCGGGGCGTTCGTGCTGCCGATCATCCACGAGATAACGCCCGTCAACATGAACGTGCTGCAGATGGAGGTGATCCGCGACCGCGACCACGCCCTGATCACCAAGGACCGCATGCGCGTCGACATGGTGGCTGAATTCTATGTCCGGGTGTCGCCGGACGTCGAATCGGTGGCCGTCGCGGCGGCCACGCTCGGCCGGCGGACCTTGGAACCGGGCAGCCTGCACGACCTTCTGTCGGGCAAGTTCGTCGGCGCGCTGCGCTCGGCGGCGGCCGAGATGACCATGGAGGAGATGCACGAGCAGCGCAACGACTACGTCGCCTTGATCCGGAGCGCCGCCTCCGAAGCCCTGGCCAAGAACGGCCTCGAGCTTGAAACCGTGGCGATCACCGAACTGGACCAGACCGACCTCGAATACTTCAACCCGTCGAACAGGTTCGATGCCGAGGGCCTGACCCGCCTGATCGAGGAGACCGAATCGCGGCGCAAGCTGCGCAACGACATCGAGCAGGATACGGCGATCAAGATCCGGACCCGCAATCTGGATGCCGAGAAGCAGACCCTGGACATCGAGCGGGAAAGCGAAACCGCCCGCCTGGATCAGGAACGCGAGATCGAGATCCTCCGGGCCACCCAGCGCACCGAGCTTGTCCGCAAACGCGCCGAGCAGGAAACCCTGGCCGAACAGGCCGAGATCGCCGCCCACGAGCAGACGGAAAAGGCTCGTATCACCCAGGAACGGGCGATCACCGAATCGCGGATCGCCAACGAGGAGGAGACCCAGCGCCGCGAGATCGAGCGGACCCGCGCCATCGAGGCGGCCGAGATCGCCGCCCGCGAGGAAACCGAACGGGCGCGGATCGAACAGGAACGCAAGATCAACGAATCCCGGATCGTCAACGAGGAGGAGATCCAGCGCCGCGAGATCGAACGGACCCGCGTCGTCGAGTCGGCCGAGATCGAGGCCCGCGAGGCGACGGAAAAGGCGCGGATCGAACAGGATATGACGCTGGCCGCCGAGCGCATCGCCACCGAACAGAGAACCCGGACCCTGGAGATCGCCCGCAACCGGGCGCTCGAGGAAGACGAGATCGCGGCCCAGGAGGCCACCGAGGCGGCCCGCATCGCCCAGGTCAAGAAACTGGCCGCCAAACGGATCTCCAGCGAGCAGGAGACCCAGAACCTGGAGATCGAACGCAACCGGACGCTCGAGGAGGCCGAGATCGCCGCCCGCGAGGCCACCGAGGCGGCCCGCATCGCCCAGGAACTGAAGATCGCCGCCGAGCGGATCGCCAGCGAACAGGAGACCCAGAGCCTGGAGATCGCCCGCAACCGGGCCATCGAGGAGGCCGGGATCGCCGCCCGCGAGGCCACCGAGGCGGCCCGCATCGCCCAGGAACTGAAGATCGCCGCCGAGCGGATCGCCAGCGAACGCGAGACCCAGAACCTGGAGATCGAGCGAAACCGGACCATCGAGGAAGCCGAGATCGCCGCCCGCGAGGCCACCGAGGCGGCCCGCATCGCCCAGGAGAAAAAGATCGAAGCCGAGCGGATCGCCAGCGAGCAGGCGACCCAGAGCCTGGAGATCGCCCGGGCCCAGGTGCTCGAGGAAGCCGAGATCAAGAAGCAGGACCGGCTGGAGCGAGCCCGCATCGCCGCCGAACTGGCCATCGAGAAGGACCGTATCGCATCGACGACGACCCGCGAGGTCATCGAGGTCGATCACCGCAAGAAGGTCGAGATCGCCGAGAAGGACCGCGAGATCGAGGTCTCCGCCAAGCAGATCGAGTTCACCGAGGCCGAGAGGAAAGTCCGCACCGCCGATATCGCGGCCAAGCTGGAGATCGACAAGGCAGACGTCGCCCAGGTCCGGGCCATGGACCAGGTCCGCATCGAACGCGAACAGTCCCTCGAACAGCTCGAGATCTCCAAACGCCAAGTCTACGAGGAAGGGGAGATCACCTCGCACGAAGATGTCGAACGGGCCCGCATCGCCTCCGAGCTCGGCCTCGACCAGGCGCGCATCATCCGCGACCGCGACGTCAAGAGGATCGACATCGAGCGCGAGACGGTGGTCGAGACGGCGGAGATGGAGAAGACCATCGCCCTGTTCGAGAAATCCAAGGAACGTTCCGCGGCCCAGGCCGAGGCGGAAGCCGCCCGGGCCAAGGCCGAACAGGCCCAGGAAAGGGTGGCCACCGTGCGCGAGGAGGAAGTGGCCAAGCGCATGCACTCCATCGACCTGATCATCGCCGAGAAGGACGCCGAGATGAAGAAGATCGCCGCCGCCGCCGAGAAGGTCCGCGCCGAGGTGGCGGCCGAGGCCCAGCGCCAGATCAACGAGGCCGAGAACGTGCTCACCGACGAGGCCCGCGTCTCGCTGTACAGGCGCAAGCTGCTCGACAAGATCGAAGGCATCGTCCGCGAGAGCGTCCGGCCGATGGAGAAGATCGAGGGGATCAACATTCTCCATGTCGAGGGCCTGGCCGGCGGCGGCGGGGGGGAGGCCAGGAACATGACCGACGAGGTGATGGATTCGGCGTTGCGCTACCGGGTCCAGGCGCCGTTGATCGACAGCCTGCTCAAGGACATCGGCATCGAGGGGGGCAGCATCTCCAAGATGGGCGATGTCATCCGCAGCGCCCGCGACATGCAGAGCATCGCCAAGGTGGTCGAGGCCGATGCCAAGAAGGACGGCCAGACCCCCGAAGGCGGCGGGGATTCGGGGGGCTGAGCGATGGCCAAGATATATTGTTCCAACGTGATCAACGTCCCGGTCGACCGGGTGTGGGCGCAGATCCGCGATTTCAACGGCCTGGCGGCGTGGCATCCGCTGATCGCCGAGAGCACCATCGAACAAGGCGAGCCACCCGACAAGGTCGGCTGCGTGCGCAACATGAAGCTGAAGGACGGAGGGATCATCCGCGAGCGGCTGCTGGCCCTGTCGGACTACGACTATTCGTGCACCTACGCCATCGTCGAATCGCCGATGGGGGTCGACAACTACGTCGCCACCCTGAAGCTGATCCCGGTCACCGACGGCGAGCGCACGTTCGGCGAATGGTCGGCCGAGTTCGACTGCGCGCCCGATCGCGAGGCAGAGCTGGTCCGGAGCATCGGCGGCGATGTCTTCCAGGGCGGCCTCGATGCCCTCAGGAAGAAGCTCGGGGGTTGAGGCGCAAGTGTCCTGTTTCCTAAGCTCGTGGTATTTAGGATCGCTTTTCCCGGCCTCCGGGCAGGAGGCGGCGCGCAGGCGATGCCGGCCCATCGGCAAGCGTCGCCGACGCCCTCCGGAGGCCGGGAAAAGCGACCGTTCGGCGGCCATACATGACCCTCGGACGTCGTCGCGCGGCCCTTGTGATGCGACGGCATCACGGCGGACCACGCTCCTAACCGAGTGTCATGTATGGCCGTCCTAAATGCCACGAGCTTAGGAAACAGGACACTAGCCATGGTGAGGGTGGAGAAAAGCACCATCGTCGAGGCGCCGATCGACCGGGTGTGGGACGTCCTGCGCGATTTCAACGGCCACGACCGCTGGCATCCGGCGATCGCCGAAAGCGAGATCGAGAACGCGCGGCCCTCGGACATGGTCGGCGCGGTCCGCAAGTTCAGGCTCGAGGACGGCGCCGAACTGCGCGAACGGCTCCTCGCCCTGTCGGACTGGGACCAGACCTTCAGCTACTGCCTGCTGGAGACCCCGATCCCGCTGTTCAACTACGTCGCCCACGTGGCCCTCAAGCCGGTCACCGACGGCGACCGCACCTTCTGGCTCTGGCGCTCGGAGTTCACCACGCCCCAAGGAAAGGAAAGGGAACTCGCCAGGGTCGTCGGCGAGGACATCTACATGCAGGGCTTCGCCGCCATCAAGAAGATGCTGGAACGCCATTGAGGCCAGGGAGGGCAGAATGCCGGTTACGGTGAAGACGTTCGATCGGCTCCGCGACGCCGTCTCGGCGCTGAGTTCCGATTCCGGGGCCCGCTTCCTGGGCGGCGGTACCCTGCTCGTGAGGCGCCTCAATGAAGGACGAAGCGAGGCCTCGACCCTGATCCGCTCGACGGACCGGGCGATCGGCGAGATCCGGCCCTCGGGCAGCCGCGTCTTCATCGGCGCCGGGGCGACCATGGCCCGGATCGCCGCCCACCGCGACCTCGGCTTCCTGAAGGCGGCCGCCAACGCGGTCGGCGGTCCGGCGATCCGCACCATGGCCACCGTCGGCGGCAACATCTGCGCGCCCTATCCCTTCGGCGACTTCACGGTGGCCCTGCTGGCGCTGGAGGCCAAGGTGTCGATCCAAAGCGGCTACAACAAGCGGGACGTGTCCCTCGAGGACTTCCTGGCCGGGCGCGGCAGGGACAACCGCACGGTCATCTCCGGGGTGACCTTCCGCCGCCCGGATTCGGAGCGGGACTTCCGCTTCCTCAAGGTCACCCGGAGCCGGCCCAAGGGGGCGGCGGTGCTGGTCATCGCCACCAACCTGAACCTGCGGGGCGGGCGGATGTCGTCGCCGCGCGTCGCCTACGGCAACATGGCGCCGGGTCCGATCCGCGCCAAGGCTCTCGAGGCGGCGCTCAACGGCAAGACGCTGGACAAGGCCGGGATCGCGCCGGCCCTCGCGGTGGCGACCGACGGCTGCGCTCCCGTGAGCGATCCATTCGCCACCGAGCAGTACCGCCGTGACGTGCTGCCGGTCTACCTCGAACGCCTGCTGCTGGGCTGAAAGGACCTGCGAGGAAACGATGAGTCTGATCCCCGTACAATTCAAACTCAACGGTGAGGACAAGGCCGAATTCGTCGACAGCACGGCGACCCTTCTCTCGGTGCTGCGCGACAAAATCGGTCTGCTGTCGCCCAAGGCCGGCTGCCAGCAGGGCGGCTGCGGGTGCTGCACGGTCCTGGTCGACGGCGCCCCCCAGCTGGCCTGCCTGACCCTGGCCGTGACGTGTGAGGGCAAATCGGTCGAGACCGTCGAGGGGATCGGTCGGAATGGCGCGCTGCACCCGCTGCAACAGGCCTTCATGGACCACTTCGCGGCCCAGTGCGGGTTCTGCACCACCGGCATGATCATGGCCGCCAAGGCGCTGCTGGACAGCAACCCGAACCCGACCCGCGAGGACGTGGTCGAGGCCATTTCCGGCAACCTCTGCCGCTGCACCGGCTATCAGCCGATCATCAATGCCGTCCTCGCCGCCGCCGGCGGGGGCGACGGACATCGGACCTCCTGAGGAGACCGCGGCCATGGAATTCAGGAAGGAATTTTTCGCCGACGAGCGCGAGGAGGGTCTGAGGGAAGTCGGAGCGGTCCGTCCGCGCCAGGACGCGCTGGGCCACGTCACCGGCCGCTCGCGGTTCTACGACGACCACAAGTTCGCCGGCATGCTTCATCTCAAGATGGTCCGCAGCCCCCATCCCCATGCCCGGATCCGCTCCATCGACACCCATCAGGCGGAGCGCGTTCAGGGCGTCAAGCGGATCATCCAGGCGGCGGACGTGCCCAAAAACATCCACACCATCCTCCGGCTGATCGATTTCGGGATCGACGACGAACCGGTGCTGGCTTTCGACAAGGTTCGCTACACCGGCGAGCCGATCGCCGCCGTGGTCGCCGAAACCGAACAGGCCGCCTACGAGGGCGTCTCGAAGGTCCGAATCGATTATGAACAACTGCCGGCGGTCTACGACATCGAGAAGGCGCTCGAGCCGGGCGCTCCCCTGGTCAACGAGTACCACGGTCAGAACTTCTTCGACTACAACGGCTACGACCACCAGAAGGTCCGCCTGGGCGACGTCGAGAAGGCCTTCGCCCAAGCCGACCACGTGATCGAGGAACGCTACCGGATGTCGCCCATGGAGCACGCCACCACCGAGACCAACGGTTGCATCGCCCGGCCCGACACCGACGGCCGCTATATCTGCCACACCTCTTCGCAGGCGCTGTTCTTCTCGCTCGAGAACGTGGCCCTGATCGTCGGCCTGCCGTCCAACAAGCTGCACTTCATCGGCGGCACGGTGGGTGGCGGTTTCGGCGGCAAGAACGATACCGTTGTCGAACCGATCACGGTGTTGGCGGCGATGCTGACCCAAAGGCCGGTCCGCTATTCCTTCACCCGGACCGAGGAGATGCAGGTATCGTCCCACCGCGGCGCCGAGCTGTTCTATATCAAGGACGGGGTCATGAACGACGGCCGGATCGTCGCCCGCAAGATCAGGTTTTATGCCGACTCGGGGGCCTATTCGCGGCTGTCGCCCTACGGCGTGCTGAAGGCCGCCGCCCACATGCCGGGTCCCTACACCATTCCCAACGTGTGGATCGACGCCCGGTGCGTCTACACCAACCGCACCCCGTCGAGCTCGATGCGCGGCTTCGGGGTGACCGGGGCGGACTTCGCGCTCGAGGTCCAGATGGACAAGCTGGCCCGCCTGGTCGGAATCGACCCGATGGAGTTCCGCATCCTCAACGCCTACCGCGACGGCGACATGAAGGCCCATCACCGGACGACCAGCGGCGCCGCCCTGATCGAATGCGTCCAGGCGGCGGCGGAGCTGGCCGACTGGCCGATCGGGGATCGATACCGCGCCATGTCGTCGCGCCAGGGCGGCGGCGGGGAAAGGGGGTAGCGGATCATGGCGAAAAGACGCGGCAAAGGCATTGCGTCGGTCAACTATCCGATCGGCATGAACCTCGGCGGCGATCCCAGCCAGGCTCTGGTCCATGCCATGCCGACCGGCAAGTTCATGGTTTCCCTGTCCAGCGTCGATCTGGGCCAGGGGATGAAGACGATGGCGCGCCAGGTCTGCGCCGAGGCCCTGGGGGTGCCGAGCGATGACGTGTACGTCGACACCGGCGACACCGACACCGGTCCCCATTGCATGGGCAGCTTCGCCTCGCGCGGCACCCATCGGGTCGGCAACGCGGTCATCATGGCGGCCAAGGAGGCCCGCGCCGTGTTGCTGGAGGCGGCGGCGGAAAAGCTGGAGGTCGAGGCCGGCGACCTGGATACCGACGGCGCCGGCAACATCCATGTCCGCGGCGATCCGGGGAAATCGATCACCGTAACCGAAGCCTCGCTGGCCGGGCAGTTCGAGCAGGGCCGGACGATCTCGGGGCGGGGAATTTTCCTGGTCCCGCTGTCGCACCCCGACCCCGAGACGGGATCGATGACCCCGGTCACCTGTTACGCCCACGCCTGCACCGTGGTCGAAGTGGAGGTCGACGACGAAACCGGCGTGGTCACCGTGTTGTCGATCAAGAGCGCCTATGAGATCGGCCGGGGGATAAACCCCAAAATGGTCGAACAGCAGCTCGTCGGCGGGGCCTGGATGGGCATCTCCCACGCCCTCTACGAGACCACCGAGCCCTATTATCCCGACCGCGCTCACATGCCCCGGGACTTCACCGGCTATCCGATGCCGGGGCCCGGAGACATCTGCGAGATCGACCTGGTGATCCTCGAACGGCCGGCGAAAGACGGTCCCTACGGCGCCAAAGGATGCGGCGAGATGTGCGCGACGCCGCCGATCCCGGCCATCGCCAACGCGATCTTCGACGCCGTCGGAGTGAGGATCGACGACATGCCGTTCACCCCCGAGAAGGTCCTCAAGGGGATCAAGGCGGTGCGCTGAAATGGCGGAGTCGTGGGTCGGCAAATCCATGGAGCGGGTCGAGGACCTGTCGCTGCTGCGCGGCCTGGGCCAGTTCGCCGACAACCTGGCGACGCCGCCCGGGGTCTGCCATGCCGCCTTCCTGCGCTCGCCCCTGGCCCATGCCAGGGTCGTTTCGATCGACGCTTCGGGGGCGGAAAACATGCCCGGCGTCGTCGCGGTCGTCACCGGCGACGACATGGTGGCCCATTCCAGGCCCTTCATCACCGGGGTCAAGGTCGACGCGCCGCAGTATGCGCTGGCCATCGATCGGGTGCGCTACGTCGGCGAGTCGCTCGCCATCGTCATCGCCAAGGACCGCTACCTGGCCGAGGACGCCGTGGAAGCGATCGAGGTCGAATACGCGCCTCTGGCGCCGGTGATCGATCCACGCCAGGCCGCCGAAGCGGGCGCGCCGAGACTGCACCCCGGCACCGAGAGCAACGTCCTGCACCAACGCTCCTTCAGCTACGGCGACCCTGAGGCGGCGTTCGCCGGGGCCGCCCATACCGTCGAAGCGACCTTCAGCTATCCCCGCAACTCGTGCACGCCGCTCGAATGCTACTGCGTGATCGCCCACCACCGGGCCGGCGATGACGTCTACGAGGTCACCGCCAATTTCCAGGGGCCCTATACGCTGCACACGGTGATGGCGCGCGCGCTGAAGGTCCCCGGGAACCGGTTGCGCCTGAGGACGCCGCCCGATTCGGGGGGCAGCTACGGGGTCAAACAGGGGATCTTCCCATACATCGTCGGGCTGGGCGTGGCGGCCAGGATCGCCGGCCGTCCGGTCAAGTGGCTGGAGGACCGGCTCGAGAACCTGGGCGCGGCGACCTCGGCCACCAATCGCGTCACGACGCTCAAGGCGGCGCTCGACGACGATGGCCGTATCCTGGCCCTCGATTACGATCAACTCGAGGACTGCGGGGCCTATCTGCGGGCCCCGGAACCGGCGACCATCTACCGCATGCACGGCAACATGACCGGCGCCTATGCGATCGAAAACCTCAGGATCCGCAACCGGGTGGTGGTCACCAACAAGACGCCGAGCGGCCTGATGCGCGGTTTCGGCGGGCCGCAGGTCTATTTTCCGCTGGAACGGATCGTCGATCTGGCTGCCCGCAAGATCGGTCTGGACCGGCTGGAGATGAGACGCCGCAACCTTGTTCCCGGCGCCGCCATGCCCTATCGCACGGCGCCCGGCGCGGTGCTCGATTCGGGCGATTACGCGCGCTCCGTCGAGCGCGCCGTCGGCGAAGGGGGATTGGCGGAACTGGTCGCCCGTCGCGACCAGGCGCGCTCCGAAGGTCGTCTCTACGGGATCGGCTATGCGACGATCGTCGAACCGTCGATCTCCAACATGGGCTACATCACCACCCTTCTGACGCCCCAACAAAGGGAAAAGGCGGGTCCCAAGAACGGCGCCCTGGCCACCGCCACGGTCAGTTTCGATCCCTCCGGGGCGATCACCGTCAACACCTCGTCGGTCCCCCAGGGGCAGGGTCACCGCACGGTCCTGGCCCAGGTGGTGGCCGATGTTCTCGGCGTCGAGCCGTCGACCATCGTCGTCTCGACCGACCACGATACGGCCAAGGATGCGTGGTCGATCGCTTCGGGCAATTACGCCAGCCGCTTCGCCGGGGCGGTCGCCGGGGCGGCCCACAAGGCGGCGGTGAAGCTTCGCCAACGGCTGGCCCGGATCGCCGCCGCCGACCTCAACGTGTTGCCCGATGAGGTGGAATTCGAGGACGGCAAGGTGTTCGCGCGCGACAATCCCGACAACGCCCTGGCCATCGGGCGGCTCGCCGCCAAGGCCCACTGGTCGCCGCTGTCGGTTCCCGAGGGGGCCGGCGCCGGGCTGCGCGAGACCGCCTTCTGGAGCCTGCCGGAACTGGTCGAACCGGACGAGGCGGACCGGATCAACTCGTCGGCCTGCCACGGCTTCATCTTCGATTTCTGCGGGGTCGAGATCGACCCCGACACCTGCGCCGTGCGGATCGACAAGTACGTCACCATGCACGACGCCGGAAACCTGCTCAATCCGATGCTGGCCGACGGCCAGATCCGGGGCGGCTTCGCCCACGGACTGGGGGCGGCGCTGCTCGAGGAACTGGCCTATGCGCCCGACGGCGGCTTCCTGTCGGGGACCTTCGCCGACTACCTGCCGCCAACCGCGTGCGAGGTCCCCGACCTGGTCATCCTCCATGACGGCTCGCCGTCGCCCTTGACGCCGCTCGGCGCCAAGGGCCTGGGCGAGGGCAACTGCATGTCGACCCCGGTGTGCATCGCCAACGCGGTGGCCGACGCCACCGGGGTCGATATCGCGACCCTGCCCCTGACCCGCTCGGCCCTGGCCGAGCTGCTGCTCGGCGAGGAGCCCGCAGGCAGGAGTCCGCTCGCCGCGCCGCCGCCGGGCGACGGACATGCCCTGCGCGGAACGGGATCGACCCTGGTCCCGGCGACCCCGGAGGCGGTGTGGGCGATCATCCTCGACGAAACCCGGCTGGCCCAGGTCATCCCCGGCTGTCACGACCTCGAAAGAGTCGGCGAAAATGCCTTCCGGGCCCAGGTGACGCTGGGCATCGGTCCCGTCAAGGGCCACTTCCGGGCCGACGTCGCGCTCCAGGACCTGGACCCGCCGCGCGCCCTCAGGCTGGTCGGCGGCGCCGAGGGACCGTTGGGATCGTCGCGCGGCGAAGGGACCGTGACCCTGACCGCGACCGACGGCGGAACGCGCATCGACTATACCTATGCCGTGCGGGTCTCGGGCAAGGTTGCCGCCGTCGGCGGCCGGCTGATCGACGGCGCGGCGCGAACGTTGATCGGCCGCTTCTTCGAGCGCCTGGTGGGGATGGCCGGCCAGCCGGCGCGGCGGCGCGGCATCCTGGCCCGCATCCTGGCCTTCTTCGGAATAAGACGATGAAGCCCGCCGCCTTCGACTACGCGCGTCCCGAGACCACCGCCGAGGCCCTCGACCTGCTGGCCCGGCACGGCGACGAGGCGCGGATCCTGGCCGGCGGGCAATCGCTGGGACCGATGCTCAACATGCGCCTGGCGGCGCCATCGCTGCTGATCGACATCTCGCGGATCGAGAGCCTCAGAACCATCGCCATCAAGAACGGGATGGTGGAGGTCGGGGCGGCGGTGACCCAGGATGAACTGTTGACGTGGCCCGATCTGTCGGCGGTCCAGCCTCTGCTGGCCCAAACCCTGCCGTGGGTCGGACACCACCAGACCCGCCAGCGCGGCACCGTGTGCGGCTCGATCGCCAACTCCGACCCCAGCGCCGAGTTGCCCCTTGCCTTCGCGGTTCTCGACGGCCAGGCGGTCCTCGAGGGGAAACGCGGCCGGCGGACCGTGGCCGCGGACGCCTTCCAGACCGGCATCATGGCGACGGCGATCGAAAGCGGAGAAATGCTGACCGCCGTCAGGTTCCCCGTTGCCCGCCCCGGCACGGCCGCGGCGTTTCGCGAGGTCAGCCAACGCCACGGCGATTTCGCCATGGTCGCGCTGGCCGCGGTGGGCGGCGCGGACGGGGTGCGGATCGGCGTCGGCGGGGTGGCCGAGACGCCGGCGGTGAGCGATCTGCCGTGGCTGGCGGACGGGGCGCTGGAGGAGGCGCTCAACGACTTCGCCTGGTCTCTGGGGGCGACCGGCGACCAGCACGCGACGGCGCGCTATCGCCGGGAACTGGTTCGCCGCATCGGCCGCCGGGTGATCGCGGAGGTGTCCGATGCCAAGCCTTGAAGCCGGGGCGCGGCATCTGGTCCGCTTGACCCTCAACGGCCGGGCGGTCGAGGGGCACGCCGAACCGAGGATGCTGTTCACCGATTTCCTGCGCCACGAACTGGGCATGGTGGGGACCACCGTGGGGTGCGAGCACGGCGTTTGCGGCGCCTGCACGGTGCGGGTGGACGGCATGGCCTGGCGGGGCTGCCTGCTGTACGCGGTCCAACTCGAAGGGCGGACGGTCGAGACGGTCGAGGGGCTGGCCGGCCCCGACGGCGCGCTCAACGATTTGCAGACGGCGTTCCGCAAGCACCACGCGCTGCAATGCGGGTTCTGCACGCCGGGGATACTGATGTCGCTGAGCCAACTCATCGAGGAGGAACCGGGGGCCGACGAGGCCCGCGTCCGCGATGTCCTGTCGGGCCATATCTGCCGCTGCACGGGATATCACGGGATCGTCGCCGCGGCCCTGGAGGTCCTCGGAGCGCAGAGCCGGGGACGGGACTGATGTTCGATCTTGGGCGCACCTTTTTGGCCAGCGTGGCGCGGATGCCCGGGGCGCGGGCGATCTCCGACGGTCCCCGTTCGGCGACCTACGGCGAATGGCTGGACGATATCCTGCACGTGGTCGGCGGCCTCGACGGACTGGGGTTGGACAAGGGCGACCACGTGGTGACGGTGCTCCAGAACCGGCGCCAGGCGGTGACCCTCCACATCGCCTGCCAGATCGCCGGGTTGGCCATCACGCCGCTCAACTGGCGCTCCGGGGCCGAGGAACTCGACTACGTGCTCGACGACGCCGAGGCCAAGGCGGTGGTCTTCGAGGAGGCGACCCAGGACGCCGTCGCCGGCACCGGGGCGGCGTCCGCCATCCCGCGGATCGGCGTCGGGACCGCAAGCGGGGCCACGGCCACCTGGGCGGAACTCGCCGCAACCGCGCCGGCCGAAGCCGTTTCCCGAGCCTCGGTCGAGGACACCTCGGTCATGCTGTACACCTCGGGAACCACCGGGCGGGGCAAGGGCGTGCCGCGCAGCCACCGGGCCGAACGCGCCGCCGCCCTGGCCCATGTCGCCCAGAACCGGTACGCCCGGGGCGAGGTCACGCTCGGTGTCATGCCGCTCTACCATACGATGGGGGTGCGCTCCCTGCTGGCCTCGGTGATGATCAACGGCCATTTCGTCTGCCAGCGCAGGTACGATCCGGGCCAGGCCCTGGACTTGATCGAGAGCCACCGGATCACCAACCTGTACCTGGTGCCGACCCTTTATCACGACCTCCTGGGGGAGCCGTCGTTCGCTTCGCGCGACGTCACCTCGGTGAGCAAGCTGGGCTTCGCCGGCCAATCGATGACCGACGGGCTGCTCAAAAGGCTGGATGAGGCCTTCAAGCCGGAGCTGTTCGTCAACCACTACGGATCGTCGGAAATCTACACCTTCACCATCGAGCCGGACGCGCCGGCCAAGCCCGGCTCGGCGGGCAAGGCCGGGCTGAACCAGGAGATCCGCGTCATCAAGCTGGACTCGACCGATCCCGAGGACCGCGCGGGGACCAACGAAGAGGGCCAGGTCATCGCCGCCCTGGACGGCGACGAATCCTTCGCCGGCTACTGGAAGCGGCCGGACGCCGACGCCACGGCGCTTCACGACGGCTGGTACTTCACCGGCGACATCGGCTTTTGCGACGGCGACGGGGACCTGTTCGTCACCGGCCGGGTCGACGACATGATCATCTCCGGGGGCGAGAACATCCTGCCGGTGGAGATCGAAAGCGTGCTGTCCCTTCACCCGGCGGTCGGCGAGGTGGCGGTGGTCGGCCTCGCCGATTCCCGCTGGGGACAGAAGGTCGCGGCATTCATCGCGCGGAGCGGCGACATCGACGCCGAGGGGCTGGACGCCTGGTGCCTGAAGTCCGGCCTTGCCCCCTTCAAGCGGCCCAGGAGCTACATTTTCGTCGAGGAAGTTCCCAAATCGCCGGTCGGCAAGATCCTCCGCCGGAAGCTGGTCGAGGGCGACTACACACCAGAAATTTAACCCGGGAGAAGGCACGACGATGGAAAGCAAGACAACCGAACTGCCCGGGGACCTCGACGGGTTCCGGGTCGAGATCGATCCCGATGGGGAACGCGCCGACGTGGTCCTCGACCGTCCGCCCTTGAACGTCGTCGAGATGAAGCAGCGCGACCAGCTGCGCCAGGTGTTCGAGGCGCTCGACGACGACCACCGCATCCGGGTGATCGTGCTCCGCGCCGAAGGCGAGCACTTCTCCTCGGGCGGCAACATCAAGGGCTTCATGGAGGCCTCTCCCGAACAGGTCTCGGAACTGGCCTGGAACATCGCCGCGCCGGCGCGGTGCCGCAAACCGGTGATCGCCCAGAACCGGGGTTATACCTTCGGGGTCGGCTTCGAGCTGTCGCTGGCGTGTGACTTCAGGATCTGTTCGGAGACCACGCTATACGCCCTGCCCGAACAGCGGATCGGCCAGATTCCAGGTTCCGGCGGCTCGATCCGCCTGTTGCACATGATCGGCATCCAGCGGACCAAGGACATGACGTTCCGCTCGCGCCGGGTGACCGGGGCCGAGGCCAGGGAATGGGGGTTGGTGCTGGATTGCGTCCCCGATGATGCGCTGGAGGAAACGGTGGACGCCCTGGTCGACGAACTGCGCGCCTTCGCCCCCCTCGCCCAGAGGACCCTCAAGGGAGTGTTGAACGCGGCCCAGAACACGACGCTGGAGGCCGGCATCGAGATCGAGGGGAACGCCTATGGCCGGTTGCGCTGCTCGGAGGACTTCAAGGAAGGCGTCGAGGCCTTCCACGCCAAACGCAAGCCGAACTTCAAGGGCCAATAAACCGCGCCGACGCCTTCCAGGCGTCGAGCGGGTCGCGGGAGCGGCGGGGTTTCTTGCCAGCGGCTTCGAGTTGCGCGTCCGACGGCCCGCCGGCTTCGAGGGCGCGGAAGCAGGTCAGGATGGTGCGAGCCGGGTTGCCGTGGCGCTTGGCGGCCAGGGACAGGGGTTCGTTGAGCCGGGCGCTGCAGTGGGCGCAGGGCCAACCAAGGCGGTTCATCAGGGCGACCGCCCGGCCGTCCGGGTACATCTCCATCAATTGGACGATGGATGTCGAACCGCCGATGCGTTGGCGTGTCATCTCCCAAACTCCCCGCCAGGGATCGTCAAGCAGCCGATGTCCAATATATAGGGACTTACCAGGCGGCAAGTGGAATTGGTGTGGTTTGCGCCAATCCCTGTCTTCACGATTGTTCTGACATCGAACGTAAATGATTGGCTGTGAAGACGGGAACCCGATTGGCGGCCGACTGATAAAATGAGGTTACTAATCAATCGTGATAACAACTTTCCCCAGTGCTCGTCCTTCCTCGAGTTTTTGATGGGCTCTGGCAACTTGATCGAGCCCGAATATTTCTTCATCCAGCAATGGAGAAAGCCGTTTGTTATCGACAAGTTGAGCGATCTTAGCGAGAATTTTCCCGTGCTTTTCGGGCTCGATGCCATACATCATCGGGACTAACATCAGCACGGTATGCAGGGTTGCTCCTTTTAGATAAAGCGGCCCCAAATGGTGTTGATTGGCACCGACAATGGTGATGATTTCACCTTGCGGTTTGATCATGCGGAATGAACCGTCAAGGACCTCTCCGCCGACGGTATCGAAAATGATATCGAAACCACGGCCCCCGGTATTGGTGTCGAGAATTTCATCCGCGGTTGTGGTTGTATAATTGATCGCAACATCCGCACCGAGCTCTGTGGCAATGGCGGCTTTCCGATCACTGGAAATCGTCGTGAATACCTTTGCGCCGGCTAAATGCGCCAATTGTACCGCAATATGACCGACACCGCCGGTTCCGCCTTGGACAAGAACGTTCATGCCACGTGTGATCCGGACTTTCTCATGCAGCGCCAGCCAGGCAGTCAGCGATACAAGAGGTAGTGCTGCCGCAGCACGGAAATCGAGGCTGCGCGGTTTGCGGGCCATGAGCCTGTGGTCTACCAGCATAAACTCTGCAAGCGCTCCCGGTAGATCGCCGTCAATACCTTTGATTCCCCCGGCACATCCATAAACTTCCTGGCCTCTGATGAAACCGTAAGCACGTGGCCCGACTTCCTCCACGATTCCAGCTACATCACCATGCAGGATGGACGGCGGATCCGGTGTCATTGGAAGGGCGATGCTGCGTACTTTTACATCTATCGGGTTAACACTGGTCGCCTTGACTCTGATCAGCAATTGACCTGGTCCGGGCGAAGGTTTTTCCACTTCCCGTGGTTCAAAGACATCGGCCCCACCAAGTTGCGGAACAATCATTGCTTTCATCTAAACATCCTGCTGTAGGGAACGGGCCTTACTGGGCAGCCATGGACCCCGCCACCGTCGTCGGCATGCTGATGGAGTCGGCCGGCATCTGGTAGCGGGCGAACGGCAGGACCACGACCTTGGCGTCGGCACCCTGGCGGCCCATCGCCTCGTCGAAGGCCTGTTGCAGCGAGGTGGTCACGTTGATGCCGATGTCGCGGCCCATCTCCAGGTTCTCCTCCAGCGTCACCACGTTCAGGTACTTGCGCGACATGACCTCGTAGATCGGCGCCCAGATGCAGCCGGCCCACATCTCGACCTGGCGGTTGTGGATGTCGCGGTACAGCCGTTCGATGTTCTCGGCCGAGGGCGGCATGTAGGGCTTCATCAGGTCGAACAGCGCGAAGCCCGGGAAGTCGCCGAGGTGGGTCTTGACCCCGGGGCTGGGCGAACAATAGATGATGTCGCCGCCGTCCTTGAGCACCATGTCGGCCGACATGCAGCCCCAGCCGGTGTGGAAGAACAGGTGGTCGGTCGGCGCGAAGACGCCGCAGATGGCGATGTCCGCCGGCCCGCCCATCGGCCGCCGGTAGGAATAGATGTTGTTGAACACCCGGATCGCCTCGCGATGCGCCCTCGGGTGGGCGCCGAAGTTCAGGTGACACACCGCGCCCTGGGTATCGAGGACCGAATTCAGGGTGCAGGTCAACTCGCACATGGTGGCGGCTTCGTCGATGTCGGAGCGCATCGGCCCGTCCATGGCGCCGTAATGGGTCTTGGGCGACATCACGAAGGCGCAGTGGTTGGATTCGATCGTCTCGTCGGAGACCACGCCGGGCAGGATCAGTTTGCCGCCTCCGCCGTAGCCCCAGTGGTTGGACTGGGCCTGGCCGATCGAGATTCGAACGTCGGCCCGCGCCGCCTCGTTGTGCAGCCACACCGGCGTGCCGCGCGAGGAGATGCCGATGAACGTGTACATCTTCTGGTTCCGCGGGTCGTCGTTCTGGAAGAACGGGATGGAAAGCCGCTGCATCCTCGCCAGGTTGTCGCGGCCGATCTTCATCTCGGTGTCGCGCTCCGACATCGGGAATACCTTGCCGTTGGCGCACAGCACACGGGCGTCCTTGATCCCGTGCTTCTCGATGGCGTCGAAGATCGGCCCCAGGAGCTTGGAAGCCGGAGTCGGCCGGAACTGGTTGTCGATGATGATGCACAGCGATTTGTCGGGGCCGATCAGGCGCGAGAACTTGGGTCCGTCGAACGGCCGTTCGAGAGCCGCCGCGGCGGCCCCCGGGACGTCCTTGATGGGCGGAATCTCCTTGGGCTTGATCCACGCCCACAGGTTCCGCTTGGGGATTTCGATGAAGATCCGCTGGCGGTCGACCTTGCTCGGGTCGTCGCACGATCCGATGGTCAGGGGATCGAGGGATTCGTAGGGGATATCCACCTTGACTGTGTAGTTCAACACCCCCTCCTGTCATGGACATCACAATCGACGGACCCGGTATTTTATCGCCCCACACAACGCGGTCCATGACGTGCGATCTGATTCTGGCCGCCATTTTAAGACTGCATGTGATGGGCTCGCCGGACGATCCGCCTTACCATGGTCGGTATTTCAAGGGCTTGCCGCCAACGGAGGGGGCACGATGAATTTCTATGCGCGTTCGGTCTCGTTCTGGAACCTCATCGACTCGACAGCGGAGCTCCGCCGGATCGGCTCCGGGTTCCTGTTCACCGAAGGCCCCATGTGGCACCCGGTGGACCACTACCTGGTCTTTTCCGACATGCCCGGCGACGTGCGCCGGCGCTGGAGCCCGGACGCCGGGGTGCGCGAGGTCAAGAGCCCGGCCAACAAGTGCAACGGCATGACCTATGACGGGGACCTCAACCTGATCGTCTGCGAGCATTCGACGTCGTCGCTGATCCGCGAGCGGCCCGACGGCACCCGCGAAGTCCTGGCCTCGCACTTCGAGGGCAAGGAGCTGAACAGCCCCAATGACGTCTGCGTGCGCGCCGACGGTTCGATCTATTTCTCCGACCCCTGGTACGGCCGGATGCCGGTCTACGGCGTCGAGCGCGAACGCGAACTCGGCTGGCAGGGGGTGTTCCGGGTGCCGCCGGGCGGTGGCGGGCCGGAGCTGGTGGTCGAGCGCGACACCTTCGACATGCCCAACGGCCTGTGTTTCTCGCCCGACGAATCGCTGCTCTACATCAACGACACCACCAACGCCCTGGTCCGGGTCTACGACGTCGCCGCGGACGGTTCGCTGTCCAACAACCGCCTGTTCGCCGACGGCATGGTGTCCGACGACGAACCCGGGGTGCCCGACGGCATGAAGTGCGACGCCCACGGCAACATCTGGGTGACCGCCCCCGGCGGCATCTGGGTCTTCGATCCGCGCGGCAACCACTTAGGCGTGGTCAAGGTCCCCGAACTGGTCGCCAACCTGTCGTGGGGCGGCGAGGACTGGCGAACCCTGTTCATCTGCGCCTCGACGTCGGTCTACGCCATCGAAACCCGGGTCGGCCCGCATAGCGAAGCCTACATGAGGTCGACGGGCCCGGGCTCCGGCGCCCGGAAGCGAACGTCCCAGGCGCCACAGGCCGCCCCCGGCGGGCTCCGCCTCGACGCCTCTCGCTGCGCCCTGATCGTCCAGGACCTGCAGAACGACGTGATCGGCGAAGGCGGCGCCTTCGCCGACTCGGGCGCCCCCGCCCATGCCGCGAGCCAGAACGTGGTCGAAAACGTCAAGCGCCTGGCCGCCGTCTGCCGGTCGAAGGGGATTCCGGTGATCCATGTCTGGTTCCTGGTCGAACCCGGGGCCCAAGGCTTGACCCGCAACGCGCCGCTGTTCGACGGGATCGCCGATTCGGGAGCCCTGGTCCGCGGCTCATGGGGCGGGGCGCCGGTCGACGGGCTGGAACGCCTCGACGGCGATTATGCGGTCGAGAAGATGCGGATGAGCCCCTGGGAGGGAACCCAGCTCGAGACCATCCTCAAGGCCGAGGGCCGCGACACCATCATCGACACCGGGGCCTGGACCAACATGTCCATCGAGCACACCGCCCGCACCGCCGCCGACAAGGGCTATCGGGTGGTGGTGCCGGAGAACTGCTGTTCGACCATGAACGCCGAATGGCACGATGCGTCGATCAACTACGCGATGGGGAACGTCGCCACCGTGACCTCGGTGGAAGAGGTCATCGCCGCCCTCGGCAAATAATATCAGACGGCTTTCTTCAACTCGGTCTTGGTACGTTCTTGAACAAATCCTCCCCCCGATTTGAACCTCCATGGCATGCTGGGTCGAACCGCATTCCCTGATATTTCCCTGTTATTCCCTGTTCCGAGTGACCCGTCTTAGATCTTTCGGTCACTGAAACCCGCAGGATCCCTGGCATTTTGGTGATTTGACGATGAAATTGAATGCCAGGTTATTGAAAATTTCCCTGTATTTTCCCTGGGTATCAGGGAAACTGCAGAGACGGGTTCGCTCCAGACTGCCTCCACCGCCACCCTTGGGTGGGCTGGCACACGAAGGCGTTTAGGCGTAGGAGTGTCTCCCGAAGTTCCGTCAGGAGCGAAGGGAGACCGCGATGTGGGACATATACGTCGGAGCTGAGGCGGGCGTCGGTCACCCTCCGTCCCCTTCGTCGTTCTAGAGTCCTCTATCGACCGGCAATCCAAGAAGACTACCCGCCTTCAGCATTATCTTGTCGAAGCTGTAAATCGTCTCGGCCCGATGGTTATTGGCGATCGCCAGGTGCAGGGCGTCACCAGCCCTGAGTCCGGTTTTGAAGGTTCCGAGATACTCCCTGGCGAGGGTGAAGTCGTCTGCGTTCGGCAGCAGGATGACGAAGGATTCCGCGACAATGGCCTCGAACTGCGCGCCGGCTTCCCTGGCCGCCGGGGTTTCCATGCCTCCCATGCGAACCTCGCGGGCGAGCAGCGAGGCGAATTCGACACGGGTCCAGTGGCTGACGGCCAGCTCCCCAACCGGCAGCCCAATTATAAATCGCTCGACCTCGGTGCTGGCCGCTTCCTCCAGGATGAGAGGAGCGAGAAAACTCGTATCGAAATAGAGCATCAAAGCCCCTCGTCCCGGGCCTCGCGCAGCAACGCCGCGCTTGGGTGGGGCCATTTCGGCATCTTCGACCGAAAATCGGCCAGTGGGCGCAAAGGTAGCTTCGGGGTCTCGACCGGGGAGATGTGTGCGACCGGGCGACCATGACGGGTGATGACCACCTCCTCGCCAGCTTCCACCTTATCCAAGAGTTCGCTCAAATGCGCCTTCGCCCGGGCCAGATTAATCGTAACCATGGCATCCTCGCTTATGGTCATAAAACTAGTCATATCATAATGTGGGGTTGCCGGTTTGGCTAGTGATTTGTTTGGAGACGCATTTGGAAAGCGATCCTGTTTTCGGATCGGCGGAAAACCGTCTATACGGGCTTTCCCGTGAATGCCCGATCATTCGTTGAAAACGAAACGGTATGGGACTTCGCCTCAGGGGTTCCCTGAAACTACGTATGGGATCCGCCTGATCTCCGGATTCATCGTGTTACCGTTCAGATAGAGGGCGACGATCACGGTGTAGTCGCCGGGGCCGAGTCTGCCCTTAAGGTCGATGGCGAAGGTCCTGTCCTCCAGCAGGCGGCCGCGGCCGGCCAGACGCACCTTGCCGTCGGCGGCGACCACCACATAGCGGCATTCCAGGGTCTGCCTCTTGAGGAACTCCTTGGCGGTGTCCTGCAGCGCCAGGCGGACGATCTCGTGGCTGCGCATGAACTTCTCGATGGTCTCGACCTCGGCCAAGATGCGCAGACCATCTTCGCGCGTTTCGACCTTGGCGATCGTGGCCCGGCGGGGGATGGCGAAGGAATCGTAAGACCCCACCCCCAACGGGTAGCTCATGTCCCTGAACACCTGGAGCACCGTCGCCTCGGCGGACCAGCTCTTGAGCAGATAGGGGCCGTTGGTGACCAGGAAATGGCGGTACTTTTCATGGAAGTCGGCCAGCGCCCGCCACCGCCCCCTGGCCTCCTCGGCGCCGACCATCCCCTGCAACGGCATGGGGACGAAGGCGTCGCGCCTGAAATCCTCGATCACCGCCGCCAGCCGTCCCTTGAGGTCGTCCCGGCGGACGATGTCCAGCCACGCCACGCTGCGCCGCGCCGCCTCGCCTTCGGAAAACGCGGCCCAGCCGCGCTCCACCGCCTCTTCCATCAGGGCGATGACGTGCCAGGGGAGATTGCTCCACGGCGGGGCGATGGCGGCGGCCGTCCCGAGGTCTTCCGGGGCGGCCTTGAGGTAGACGTCGACGAGCAGCACCTGGCGGAAGTAATTGAGGTCCCCGAACCTGATCGACTTGGAGGTGTCGTCGACGCCGATCACCTTCAAACCGGCGAGCCGCTCGCGGACCAGGGCGGTGGCCCTCTCGACGGCGCTATCGTAGCGGCCCTCTCCCTGCCCACCGCCCGAACCCCAGCGGTAGGCGAAGACGTAGGGGTAGAGGATATCGGCAATGGTGGTCCTGGTGCCGTCATGAAAGGCCGACGCCATCGCCCCGAAGCTCAGCTTGACCTTGGCTGTCTTGCCCTGCCCGATCTCCATGAGGCGGCCCGAGCCGGGCGCCGGAAGGAGGGCATCGGCGGGCACGTCGATTCCCGCAGGGGTCGCCGTCGTGGCGGCGACCGGCGCTCCCGGCGCCTTGCGGACCAGGGGCTCGGCGAGGATGGAAAGGCTGCTCACGGTGTAGACCACCATCAGGACGGTCATCGGGATCTGGCTGAGCAGGGCCGGGCGCCGCTCGCCGAGCGTCGTTACCGCCTGCACGTGGGCCAGGTAGACGGCGATGATGTGGCCGAGGACGATGGCGCTGACCGCCGTGTACCAGGCGAACTTGGCGCCGACCACGGTGATGTCGATCCGATAGCCGGCGGTGCCCAGAAGGTCCCAGCCGACCCCAAACGGGTCCGAGGCCAGGGGGATCATGTACTGCCCCTGGATCAACAGGTAGGAGAGGTAGTGGGCGAGATGGTAGGCGATGGCGATGGGGACCAGCGACAGGGCGAAGGTGCGGACCGCCTCCGACAGCGACAGCCGCCACCCGGTGAGCACCCCCATTGCCCCGCAAGCGGCGACATAGGCGCCCAGGAAGACCCCCCAGAAGCCAATCAGCCCCGCCGTCTTGGCGGCCATCCCGGCGGCCTTTCCGGAGACCGGGAGCGACCCCACAAGGAAGGCCTCCAGGCCCTTCCACGTCGGCGAAACCAGGAAGCCGTCGAACAGCACCGTCGACAGCGCCAGCAGCACGAAGGCCACCATCGATATCGAGATGAGCCGATCGCCGAGCAGGCCCACCGCATAGGGACGCAGGGCCCATTCCCTGTCCGACGGCGCGGCGCGGGCGAAACAGTCGGCGCAATTCACGCACTGGCCGGCGCCGTTCCGGCAGTCGAGGTCGCAGGCCTCGCAGACCTCGGGGCGGGTGACGCGGATCTCGAGCGGCGCGAACCGGGACAGCAGCCCGAAAAACAGCGCGAACGCCTCTCCCCGCCGGAGCCACCGCTCGCGCCCGAAGAGAAACATCCCGGTCCAGGTGATCGCCGAATAGGCGAGGGCCATCCAGGCGGTGTTGGCCGGCACCGCCGGTTCGGGAAAGACCAGCTCGAGCCAGCCGAAGGCCAGCAACAGAAGAACCGCCGGCCACACTCCCAGGGCCTTCGGATAGGGCAGGCCGAGCGAAAGCCTCCGGCCCGGTCCCGACAGGCGGTACAGTGCCTCGGCCCAGGCGAAGATCGTCCGCCACGGGTTGATCAGCATCCACAGGTTGCCGACGAAGGCCGAGACATAGGCCATGCCCACCCACCACACGATCCACACCAGCGCCGGGGCGAAGTTGCGGATCGGGAGCTGGTTGCCGAACAGTCCGGCCACCACCACGACCACCAACAGCATCGCCGAGACCAGCTTCAGGGCGAACACGACAGGCGGGCGCGCCGCCAGCCGGGCGGGCGCGAAGCGGAGAAGATCGAGGCGGGGATAACGCCGCGACCACGTGATGTCGCCCAGGAAGATGGCGATGACGACGAAGGAAACCGCGACCGCGGCCGCCGCCCCGATCAGGAACAGCCCCAGCGGAACCGGCAGGTCGTAGCGCTGTCCGAAGGCATGGGCGGCAGCCGGCCCGGCGGAGACGAGAACCGCCGCCGCCGCCAGGAGCGGAACCCGCATCGACCGCCGATGGGCCGATTTCGGGGTCTCCTCAACGGGGGTAGACATCGATTCTGACCACCGGGTCATCATCGTGGGCATCTCCCTCGCCGTGGCTGAAGACCGGGTATCTGCCGGTGGCGAAGGCCTTGAAAGCGAATACGGTGGTGGTCCCGGGCGTCACCTCACCCTCGATCTCGTAGCCGTGCAGGTGGAGGGCGATCGGCGCGTCGGTGGTCCACCTGAGGACCACCGAATCGTCCTGGGTGATGCGGATCACCCGCATCTCTTCGGCGACCCTGCCGCCTTCGATCCTGAGCTCGAAGACCTTCTCGGCCGACTCCTCCGCCGCCGCCGGAGCGCCGATCCCGAAGGCCAGCGCCAATACCGACAGGCATCGGGCAAGGATCGATACCAGCCTTCTCATGGCTCCCTCGCGACGGGTTCGGGCGTCGCCGTGACGTTGCCGATCCGGTTCATGGTCCAGCCGGCGTTGTAGGGGTGGGGAAACAGCCCCGTATCGCCCAGCGCCGACCAGATCAGACGGCCCGCCTCGTCGGTGAAGCCGGCCACCGGGTTCCAGGCCGCCGTCGGCGGCGAGGCCACCCCCAGCGCCAGCCAGCCGTTCCACGGAAAATCCTTCAGCTTGACGGTGCGCAGGAAAATCTCCGAGTTGAAGCCGTCATGGGAATCATAAGCGATGTTCTCGATGCCGTGGTTATACTCGGAACTGAAGTACTCCCGTTTCACGGTGTATCCGACAACCGTCTTGCGGCAACCGCCGGCGAGCAGGGCGACGAGTTCCCGCTCCCGGTTGATCCGCTCTTCGCGGCTCGCCAAGCCATCCCCGGCGAGGCCCCGGAAAAGCCTTTCGGCGCGGTTTTTCGCGGCCTCGTCGGGAAGCGAATCGGCAAGCAGCAGGTAGGCGTGGAACCAACCCTTCTTGATCCACGGCGGCCCCCGCCAGCCGATCGTCCGGCGTCGCTGGGCGGCGATCAGTCGGCCGGCGTCGATCTCCTCGAGCGTGGCGTCCCAGCCGTCGCCCGGCGCCGGCCAGCGGGAGCGGACGAGCCGCTCCGCCAGCCCCCCGGCGGCCCGCACCCTGAGACGGTCGGCCCCGGCGCCGGTCCCCCCGGCGAGGCGTTCCCTGGCCGCCTCGGCGAGGTCGAAGTGGTACAGGTAGTCGTCGTGGTAACCATTGACGGGATAGGGATGGAAGACGAAGCCCTGTCCCCCGGAGGCCAAGGCGCCGGCCACCGCGCGGGCGACGTCGCAGTCCGATTGCCCGCTCCCCGGCCCCGGCGGCTCCGGGTTGAGACGGAGCACCAGATAGGAACCGAGCGTTTCGACGAAACCGACGGTTTCGGGCGGCGGCCCCGCGAAGGCGGGTTGCCCGCCCACATAGGCCTGGATGCGGTTGTCCAGCAGCGCGCGGGCGGCGGCCGCCGGATCGAGCGGCTCGATCCGGATCTCCTGCGGGTAGAACGATGGATAGATCGGCGGTTCGTGGCCGCCACGGGCGGCGGGAACCAACGCCAACAAGGCGCCCAGGAACAGGAACACGCCGAGCTTTTTCATCGACAGACCTGCCGCTCCCTCGTTACCCGGGGCCTGGAGGAGTCGTCAACCGCGGAGCGTATTCATCACCTCCTGGTTTTCGAGGGCTTCCTCCGGGGTGCCGTGGAAGATGATCTCCCCGCGGTCGATGGCGTACATCCTGTCGGCGACCCCGGAGGCCGTGGCCAGGTTCGATTCGGCGATCAGCACCGAGATCCCCATCTCCTTGATCCTGATCACCGCGTCCCGGAAGCGGCCGATCACCACCGGGGCCAGCCCCTCGAACGCCTCGTCGAGAAGCAGCAGGGACGGCGACAGGGCCATGGCGCGGACGATCGCCACCATCTTCTTCTGGCCGCCGCTCAGGTTGATCCCTTGCCGGGAGAGAAGGTCGCGGACTTCCGGAAATACCGAATAAATCCGCTCGTCGATGTCGTCGTGGACTTTCTCCCCCCGTTTCCTCGCCGCCTCCTCGGACAGCCAGCGGCTGATCATCAGGTTCTCGTTCACCGACAACTCCGGGAAGATGCCGCAGTCCTCGGGGGAATACCCCATGCCGAGCCTGGCCCGGACATGGGGGGGGAGGTCGGAGACATCCTGGTCGTGGAAGTTGATCGAGCCGGACTTCAAGGGAAGCAGGCCCATGATGCTTTCCATGGTGGTGGTCTTGCCGGCGCCGTTGCGCCCGACCAGGCACACCACCTCCTGGGCGCCGACGGTCAACGAAACCCCTCGCAGGATGTGGGCGGGGCCCCGGTAGGTGTTGATATCCTTCAGCTCAAGCATGCCCGATCACCTCGTCCTCCGGGTCAACCTTCGAACCCCGAGCCCAGAAGATAGGTCGCCACGTCCCGGTTCACCCTGATCTCGTCGGGAGTGCCGTCGGCCAGGACCTTCCCTTCGTGCATGGCGACGATGCGGTCGGAGTATTTGAACACCACGTCCATGTCGTGTTCGATGACGACCGCGGTCACTTTGCCGCCGCGCACCACCGAGGAAATGGTGTCCATGATCACCATTTTTTCGCGGGTGCTGACCCCGCTGGTCGGCTCGTCGAGGAACAACAGCTTGGGCCTGAGCGCGTAGGCGACGGCGACGTCGAGCAGCTTGCGCTCGCCCTGGGCCAGGCCGCCGGCCGGAATGTGCTGCATGCCCTCCAGGTTGAACAGCCGCAGCACCTCCAGGGTTTCCTCGGTGACCTCCTCGTCGTGATCGGCCAGGGACATCAGCTTCAGGGTCTTGCCCTGCCGCGAGAAGATGGTCAGGGCGACGTTGTCGAAGGTGGTAAGGTCGTCGAACAGGTTGACGATCTGGAAGCTCCGCGAGATGCCTGCCTTGACCCTTTCGTTGACGCTCAGGTAGGTGATGTCCCGGTCCTCGAACAGGATCTGCCCGGAATCGGGGGTGAGGAAGGCGCTGATCAGGTTGACCAGGGACGTCTTGCCGGCGCCGTTGGAGCCGACCAGGGACAGGAACTCGCCCTCCGAAACCTCGAAGTCGACCCCGTCGACGGCCCGGGTGTCGCCGAAATACTTCTTGAGCTCGATCGTCCGTAACAGGCTCACCTCAGGACATCCTCTTCGATCTCAGGTTCTTCATGCCCCGGGACAGCGCCCCGACGATGCCGGACGGCAGGGCCATCACCAGGACCAGGAGAACGACGCCCAGCGCCATCTGCCAGTACTCGGTGGAGGCGATGGAATAGGTCTTGAGATAGTTGAAGACCACCGCCCCGACGATGGGCCCGGTGAAGTTCCTGAACCCCCCGAGCACGCTCATGAAGACGATCTCGCCCGAGAACGGCCAGAACACGATATCCGGGGTCACCAGGCCGTTCAACGGAACCCACAGGACGCCGGCCAACCCCGCGAACAACCCGGAAACCATGAAGGCGATCCACCGGAACTGACGGATGCGCACCCCGAGGAACCTGGCCCGCGTCTCGTTGTCGCGGATCGCCTGGAGCGCCTTGCCGAAGGGGGAATGGACGATCACCCACATGACGACGACGGCGATGAAGAAGACGCCGAGCACGTAGTAATAGTAATGATGGATGAACTTCGAGTACCCCCCGCCGGCGAAATCGAAAAGCCCGCCGACCAATGTCATCTTCCCGAACGGGACCCGAATCCCGTCGGTTCCCCCGGTCACCCAGAAGAACTTATAGGCCAGGCTCCACAACACCTGGGACAGGGCCAGGGTCAGGATGGCGAAGAAAATCCGGGTGTGGCGAACGCAGATGTACCCGAACCCCGCCGTCACGATCCCGGTGATCAACAGCCCGCCGAGGATGTAGAGCTCCATCGAGCCGACGCCCAGGTACCTGACCATGAAGGCCGCCGAGTAGGCGCCCAGGCCGAAATAGGCGGAATGTCCGAACGACAGCAGGCCGGTATAGCCGAGCAGCAGATTGAAGCCGAGCACGGCGATGGCGAAGGTCAGGCCATAGGTGAGGAGCTGCGTCTGATAAAGGCCGGCGAAGGAGGGGACGAACAAAAGCACGACCACGATGGGCGAGACATACATCGCCAACCGCTTGGGGGACGACTTGGTGTGCCGGGGGGTATCGGTCATGGTCAGGCCTTACCGAAAATCCCGGTGGGACGGACCATCAGAACCGCGGCGGCGATCAGGTACAGCACCGCCAGTTCGACCTCGGGAAAGAACTGGATTCCCGCGGTCCTCACGAAGCTGACCATCAGCGCTCCGATCATCGCCCCTTCCAGGCTGCCGAGGCCGCCGATCACCACCACCACGAAGGCCAGGATCAGGGCGTCGATGCCCATGCCGAGCACCGCCGCCTGGCTGGGAACGATGATCGCCCCGCCGAGACCGGCCATGAAACAGCCCAGCGCGAAAGCCTGGACATAGACCCGCTTGACGTTGAGGCCAAGCGCGGAGGCCATCCTCATGTCCTGGGAGGTGGCCCGCAGGATCACACCGAACCTGGTCTTGTAGATGACGGCCCACAGGAACACCGCCGCCGCCGCCCCGATGAGGATCACCAGGATGTTATAGACGGGATACTTGTAGTCCATCACCGGGAACGACCCCATACTGTCTA
Organism: uncultured Thalassospiraceae bacterium; assembly: GCA_964632795.1. GTDB lineage: Bacteria > Pseudomonadota > Alphaproteobacteria > Rhodospirillales > 2-02-FULL-58-16 > CAZWEZ01. The sequence continues at coordinate 82,159 of CAZWEZ010000003.1, forward strand.
TCAGGGCATTGGCGGTAAGCGGCTGTCCTCCGAATACCATCCGCATGAAATCCTCGAGGATCAACAGCAGGGCGAAGGTGATCAGCAGTTGGTACTCCTCGGGCCGCTTGTAGAGGGGCCGCAGAAGGAGCGGCTCGATGATCAGTCCGGCGGCGCCGACGGCCACCGCGCCGAGCGGCAATAACAGGAACATCACGATCATATCGCCGGCTCCCACGGAGCCGCCGCCGCCCTCGACCCCCAGGTAGGTGCCGATCGCCCATGCCGTCACGTAGGCGCCCAACGCATACAGGCTGCCGTGGGCCATGTTGATGATCCCCATGACCCCGTAGATCAGGCTGAGGCCGGCGGCGATGAGGAACAGCACGGAGGCGTAGAGTAAGGAATTGAGGGTTTGTAATATTAAAATATCCACGTGCCGACCCTTTGAAAAAGCTCATGGGGAAGGTCGCCGTTCCCATAAGCCACGTCAAAAATAGCCCCCCTTCGGGAGCGAGCAGTCAACAGCGCCGCGACTCTAGATTATCGTATTATTATTTGCAAGACGCGGTTGTGCCCGTCCCCGGAGGGACGCGGCCGTGCCCGTCGGGCACGGCCGCTCCCGATGACAAGGACGAAGAGCCGTCCCTACACCTTTGGCCAGGTTTTCTTCAACCAGTCGGCCGCCGCCGTGGACTCTTCGTGCGTGGTCCCCGGCTTCGGCCAGTCGGGGGGCGCCGTGATGTCCCGAATGGGAATCGAGATGACCGAATCCGGATCCCACACCGCGAAGGGATACTTGGGATCGATCTTGCTCATTTCCGTCACGCTGTGCTTGTATCCCTGGTGGTTGTCGGGCCGGATATAGACGTAACCGGCCGGACTGTTCAATCCCATGCCCTCGAGCTGGGCGATGATCATGTCGTCGTCGGGCCAGCCGCCGGCCATCTGGTTGGCCTTCTCGACTGCCCCCTTGTAGAAATAGAGCGTCGCATAAGCGCCATCGGACTCGAAGCTGGGATATTCTTTCCAGCGCTTGAAATAGCGCTCGACGAACCCGGTGTTGACCGGCCACTTGTCGCCGGGTGGGTAGGTGAAGTGATAGTTGGCGTGGACCCCGGCCAGGACGCCCTCGGGATGATCCGTGCCGATCGATTGCGGGGTCCCGCCGAAGGCCAGGGTGGTGGCGACCTTCATCTTGTCGAACAGGCCGTAGCGGATGGCCTGCTTGTAGAAGGCCACGTAGTCGCCGCCCCACAGGCCGACGATCAGCACGTCCGGCCCGGCGGACAGGAGCTTGGTGATATGGGGCGTGAAGTCGGTGGTGAACAGCTTGGGCCACGCCTCGGCGATCATCTCGGTCCCCGGCAGCATCCTCTCGATGCCCAGGGCGAAGTGCTCGTGGACGTTGCGGCCGTAGCTGTAGTCCGGCTGGATGGAAGCGAACGTGCGTGCCTCCGGCCATGCCGTCGCCGCGCCGACGGCGGCGGTCAGACCGTCCGCCGACTGGATGTTGGTCACACGGAAGACGTAGTGCGGGTTGGGAACCGCCTTGTCGAACAGGAAATCGGTGCATCCGTCGTTGAACAGGGTCAGGATTCCGAGTTCCTCGGCGACCGGACCAAGGGCCGGCGTGTTGCCGCTGGAGATGACGCCGGTGAACAGGTCGATGCCCTCCGACAGCTTCATCCTGCGAAGCTCCTTGACGTTGGCGTCGGTGCCGGCGGCCTCGTCGGCGGTGATCGTCTCGAGCTTGCGCTTACCGAGCAATCCGCCTTCGGCGTTGATCTCCTCGGCGGCCAGAATGTGGCCTTTCAGGCCGGGTTCGCCCAGAATCGAGGCGGGGCCCGTCTGGTACGTGATGTGGCCGATCTTGAGCGGCTTGTTGGGGATGTCCCCCTTGGGTGTCGCGGCCTTGGCCGTGCGGGGACCGGCAAAGTACTGAGCCGTCGCCACCGCGCCGACAACGCCCGCCGTAACGCCGACACCGTTCAGGAATTCTCGGCGTGTTACTTTGGTAGCCATGCTTATCCTCCCTTTAAAGATGGTTCGGTCGTTATTGTTGGGTCAGGTCGTCATCAGGCTCCGTAGACTGAGCTTTTCACGGCCCGAATCCGGTTTTGGGATCGATCCACGATAGGCGCCGGAAGCATGCCCCCCATGGCAATCCTAACGGCCTCTGAACTCCGCCATGGAACTCTACAGCTATGGGTTTGGTAATGTCAAAAATATCGCGACCGTATTCCATAATCCACCAACCCCCGGAGGCCGACTCAACAGGGGGGTGGCCGGCCCCGGCGCCGGGGCCACTTTTCCAGCACCCTGGCCGCGCTCCCGGCGATCCCCCGTGGAAAGACGAAGACGACGGCGATCAGCAACAACCCGAACACCGCCTTGCGGCCCACCGCCCAGGGCGAGGACAACTCGTCCAGGGCGACGAAGGCGAAGGCCCCCAACACCGGCCCCAGGAAATACCCGGGGCCGCCCAGCACGGTGGCCAGGACCAGCTTGGCCGAAAACAGCCAGTGGAGTTGTTCGGGGGTGATCTGCCGGTTCAACTGCCCGTAGAGGGCCCCCGCCAGGCCCAGGAAAAACCCCGACAGGATGAAGGCGTACCACCGGTAGCGGCGGACCGGGATGCCGACCGAATCGGCCCGGGTCTCGTTGTCCCTGATCGCGGCCAGGGCCTTGCCGAAGGGCGAGCGGGTGATCCGCCACAACAGGAAGGCCGAGCCCAGGAAACTGGCCGCGATCACCCCGTAGAAGACGGGGATGAAGGCCTCGGGCCCGATCTCGATGCCCAACATGGTCAGGCGGGGGATATACAGGCCGCCGCTGCCCAGCAGGTACAACGCCCAGCCCAGGCCGCCGAACGGCCGGAAGATGGCGCCGGTGATGAACAGCGAATAAACCATCTGGGCGAAGGCCAGGGTCAGGATGGTGAAGTGGATCCTGGTGGCGCGCACGCAGAGGAACCCCAGGACAGCGGCCAGGGCAACCGAGCCGAGGACGCCGGTGACCATATACACCTCGAGCGAGGTGACGTCATGGAACCGATAGAGGAAGGACCCGACGTACGCCCCGACCCCGAAGTAGGCGGCGTGGCCGAAGGACAGCAGCCCGGTCGTCCCCAACAACAGGTTCAGCCCCAGGCAGGCGATCGACAGCACCAAGGCGTAGCAGACCAGGATCAGGGAGTACGGGGAGAGCACCAGCGGCAGCGCCGAGAGCACCACCGCGCTCCCCGCCCCGACGGCCAGCGCCGTGCGGACCGACATCGCCCGGCCGCCGGCCGTGGGGGGCGTTTGGTCGATGTCGGAGCTCACCGCCAAGGGGGATCCCCGGCGCCCCCCCTGGTTCTCGCCCAGAGGGCGGCGAGGAGACCGGCGATCCCTTGGGGGAAGGCGAAGACCACGACGATCAGCAGCAGACCCATCACCGTCCAGCGCCCGACCGCCCAGTTCGACATCGCCTCGTCCAGGCCGACGACGGCGAACGCGCCGAGCACCGGTCCCAGGAAATGCCGGGGCCCCCCGAGCACGGTCGCCAGGACGATCTCCGCCGAAAACGGCCACTCGAGGTAGCCCGGGGTGATCTGCCGGTTCAACTGCCCGAACAGCCCCCCGGCCAGCCCCGTGAAGGCCCCCGACAGGATGAAGGCGTACCACCGGTAGCGGCGGACCGGGATGCCGACGAACCCGGCCCGGGTTTCGTTGTCGCGGATCGCGCTCAGGGCCCTGCCGAACGGCGAGCGGGTGATCCGCCACAACAGGAAGGCCGAAACGAACAGCAAGACCACGGCGACGACGTGGAGGACCGGAATCAAGGCATCGGGAGAGATCTCGTTGCCGAGCATGGTCAGGCGGGGGATTAGCCACGAGGCGCGCTTGAAGATGAGATACACGAAGTAGGCGAAGACGATGGTCAGCAGGGTGAACCGGATCCTGCCGGAACCCACGCACAGCAGGCCGATGACCGCGGCGAAGACGGTCGATGACAGAACCGCCGAGGCCAGGTAGACCTCGAACGAGGCGACGCCCTGGTAGAAGACGAGCATGGCGCCGACGTAGGCCCCGGCCCCGAAGTAGGCGGCGTGACCCAGCGACAGCAGCCCGGTGGTCCCCAACAGGAGGTTGAAACCCAGGCAGGCGATGGCGAACACCACCGCCTGGGTGGCCAGGATCAGATGGAAAGGAGAGAGGATCAGCGGCAGGACCAGCAACACCGCCCCCGCCGCGCCCGCCCAAAGAAGCGTCGGCGCGGATAGGGACCGCCGGTCGGCGGCGTTGGCGGTTCGGCCCCGGCTGTCTTGCATCTTCGAGGGTGTCCCGGTTCCCGGCGGCGCCACGATGAATTAAACTACCCCAGAGGATGCCGGGACCAAAGCCGGGAATGCCCGGAACGGGGAGCGGTAAGGATGGACGATGGATGCGGGAACGGCGGCGGGGCGCCGGTGGCCGTCGACAGGCTCGAGGCGCTGGTGCTGGTCGACAACCACAGCGACTCCCTGTCAACGGTCCCCGAGGGCGTCACCCCGGAGTTCGCCAACCTGATCGAGGCCGGCGCCAGGGAGCTGTCCGGGGACGCCGTGTGTTGTCCCCACTATGGGTTTTCGCTGCTGCTCACCGCGTTTGCCGGCGGCGTGGCGCATACCGTGTTGTTCGACACCGGACCCGAGGGGTTCGTGATCGAGCGCAACGCCTCGGTCCTGGGGGTCGATCTGGGAGCCGTCGAGGACATCGTCCTGTCGCACGGGCATTGGGACCACGCCGGGGGCACCCTGAAGGCCCTCGACCTGATCCGGAACCGCAACGGCGGCCACCCGGTGGCGGTCCACGTCAACTCCGGGATGTTCGCAAAGAGGGCGCTCCGCCTTCCCGACGGCGCGATCATCCCGTTCCGGGAAATCCCCGACGCCCGGCAAATGAGCCGTCACGGCGCCGAGGTGGTCGAGTCCGACTCCCGGCGGCTGGTGGCCGGGGACACCTTCTACCTAAGCGGCGCGATCCCCCGCCTCACGGCTTACGAAAAGGGTCTTCCCGGCCACCTCGGGCGGTCGCCCGACGGCCGCTCGTGGGACCCCGACCCGTGGCTCGCCGACGAGCGGTATCTCGCCGTCAACGTCCGGGACAAGGGGTTGGTGGTCTTCACCGCCTGCTCCCACGCCGGGGTCGTCAACGTGCTGATGGACGTCCGCGACACCTTCCGGCCGCTGCCGGTCCACGCGGTGATGGGCGGTTTCCACCTGGCCGGGGCGGCGGTTCAGGCGATCATCCCGGAGACCATGGCCGACCTCGGGGAATTCGCCCTCCACCGGATCGCGCCCGGCCACTGCACGGGGTGGCGGGCCCTCCACGCCCTGGTCGAGGCCTTCGGCGAACAGACCGTGGCGCCGGTGACGGTGGGCAGCCTCCACGCCTTCTGATTCCGCCGGCGGCACCCACCGGGACGGGAAATTTGTCCTTGAGTCGCTACAGGCGCCAAGGGATAGTCGAGGCGAGGAGAGGAAAGCATCCCGGCGAATGGGGGGTAGTGGTGATATGACGCGTGAAGCGAAGGCGTGGCACGAACCGCCATGACCCCCCTGAACCCGGAACCGGTGACCCTGTCGGCGGGCACCCACGGCGCCCTGGGAAGCCACGGCGGAATGGTCATGACCCACCCCGGGCTGCCCATGGGGTGGGTCGTGGCGGTCGGCGCCGGGATCGCGCTGATCGCGATTTGGGCCGTCCTCACGGCCTCCCCCGTCCCCCGTCCGGGGCGCCACGTCAATCTGGCGCGGGTGCCCGTCGTCGGGGCGGCGATGCGGTTCATGACCGCCTCCCCGTGGCCGTTGGTGGCGCTCAAGCTGCTGTTCGCCGCCGCCTTCCTGGCGGTGATCTACGCTGGCCTGTTCGGCACCCCGACCGCCGAACTCAACCTCGCCACCACCCTGACCTGGAACGGGTGGTGGATCCTGGTCATCATCTCGGTGTTCTTCCTCGGCACCGCGTGGTGCTCGGTGTGCCCCTGGAACTCGCTTGCCGAATGGCTGGTGAAAAGGCGTCTGTGGCGGCGCGGTTCGGGGATTTCGGGGCTCGGCCTGAGAGTCCCCCGCCCGTTGCGCAGGGTGTGGCCGGCGCTGGTCCTGTTCGTCGGCTTCACCTGGCTGGAGCTGGGGCTGGGGGTGACCACCGATCCCGTGTCGACGGCGCTGCTGGCGGTGCTCATGGTGGTCCTGGCGGCCTCCTCGATGGCGGTCTACGAACGCAAGGCGTTCTGCCGTTACTTTTGCCCGGTGGGGCGGACCATCGGCTTTTACTCGCAACTGGCGCCGATCGAGATACGGCCCGTCGACGACGACGTCTGCGCCCGCTGCACGACCCTGGAATGCTACCACGGCACCGAAACGGTGGAGCCCTGCCCGACCCACCTGACCATGGGGCGCTTCGCCCAGAACACCTACTGCACGTCCTGCGGCGCCTGCTTCTTCAGCTGTCCGTACGCCAACGTCTCCTGGCGGCTGCGCTCGGTGGCCGCCGAGGCCGGCGTCGGCGCCCGCCCGCACTGGGACGAGGCGTGGTTCATGCTGGTCCTGTGGGCGGTCACCACCTTCCACGGCCTGACCATGAAGATCTACTGGGAGGACTGGATGGAAGCGCTGGGGGGCGTCATCGGCGACAGCAAACACCTGATCGCCACCTTTACGCTGGGCTTGGCGGCGTCGATCGCCATCCCGATCCTGGTCTACGTCCTGTTCGTCGCCCTGAGCCGGAACCTTTCGGCTTCGCCGGTTCCCTTCCGGCGCTGGTTCTCGGTCCTCGCCTTCTCCGTCCTGCCGGTGGCGTTCGCCTATCACCTGTCCCACAACCTCAGCCACCTGGCCCGCGAGTCCAGCACCATCATCCCGGTCCTCGCCAACCCCCTGGGGACCGGGGCCATGGCCATGAAGCCGCTGGAGATGTACATGCTCCACATGGACCCGCTGATCCCCGAACCCCTCCTCCACGCGCTGCAGGCGGGGCTCCTGGTGTGGGGTTTCTGGGTGGCGGTGCAGATCCTGCGCCACCGGGGCCGGGGCCTGGTCGGCGAGGACGGCGACCTGGCGGGGTGGCGGTTGGTTCCGATGCTGCTGTTGCTTGGCGGCGCCACCGCCTTCAACCTGGTCCTGACGACCCAGGAGATGGTGATGCGGATGTAATACCAAGGTTCACTGATATTAGGCCGTGTGGTCAGCCGGCGAAGGGTCGGCTAAACTCGGGGCCGGCGGCGGGGAGAGAGGAGAGGCGGGATGAAAGAGGTCGTGACCACGCTCCACGAGGCGGCCGGGATGGTCGCCGATGGCGCCCTGCTGACGCTCGGCGGGGCCACCTTCCACCGGGCGCCGATGGCCTTTGTGCGCGAGCTGGTGCGCCAGGGGCGCAGGGGGCTCAATCTGGTCGACCGCGAGCCGGCGATCGACTTCGACCTGCTGATCGGCGCCGGCTGCGTGGCCATGGTGCGGGCCGGGATGGTCGCCTTCGAGGTCCTCGGCCTGGCTCCCAACTTCCGCCGCAAGTCCGAGGCCGGCGAGATCGTGGTCAAGGAGGGCGCCTGCCAGCCGATCATCTCGGGCTTCCGGGCGGCGGCGATGGGCCTGCCGTCGCTGCCGGTGAAGGGGATGCTGGGTTCGGATTTGCTGGAGATCGCCGAGATCGTCGGCGGCCAGAAGCAGGTCGAGGACCCGTTCACCGGCGAGAAGATGATCGCCGTCAGGGCCATCGAGCCCGACGTCGCGGTGATCCACGCCCACCAGGGGGACCGCTACGGCAACGTCCGCATCGAGGGGCCGCTTTACGAGGACGTGATCAAGGCCAAGGCGGCCAAGACGGTGGTGGTGACGGTCGAGGAGATGGTCTCCACCGACGACATCCGCCGCCGCCCCGAGGCCACCACCCTGCCCCACTTCCTGGTCGATGCGGTGGTCCACGTTCCCAACGGCGCCTGGCCGTGTTCGTGCTGCAACCGCTACGACGCCGACTACGACCACCTCCGGGAGTACCTGGCGGCGGCGACCGGGGGCCGCTTCGAGGACTACCTGGAGCGCCACGTCCACGGGGAGGGGGCGAGATGACCGACGCCATCGAGACGCCAGAGGTGATGATCCACGCCATGGCGCGCCAGATCGCCGACCACGACACCGTGCTCCACGGGGTATCCTCGCCGCTGCCGGTGCTGGCGATGACGGTGGCGCGCCGCACCCACGCCCCGGACATGGTCTTCATCTCGGGCGCCGAGGGGGTCGATCCGGAGATCGATCGCATCTATCCGTCGTCCTTCGACTACCGGCTGAACCGCAACGCGGTGGCCTACTTCGGGCTCCACGAGGCGTTCGACCTGGCCCAGCGCGGCGAGCTCGACGTGATGTTCCTGGGCGCCGCCCAGATCGACCGTCACGGCAACACCAACCTCAGCGTGATCGGTTCCATCGACGCCCCCAAGGTCCAACTTCCCGGCGGCGCGGCCTCGGCGTTCCTGATGCCGATCACGCCCAAGGTGGTGATCTGGGTCACCCGCCACGGCCCGCGGACCTTCGTTAAGGAGGTCGATTTCGTGACCGGCCAGGGCTACGACCACCGCTCCGAGGAGCACCGCAAGAACGAGATGGTGATCGTCACCAGCCTCGGGGTGCTCGACTTCGCCAACCCCCAGCGGACGATGCAGGTGAGGTCGGTCCATCCCGGCCACACCCTCGACGAGATCAGGGACAACACCGGCTTCGAGCTGGCCCTGGCCGAAGATGTCGCCGAGACCCCGGCCCCGGGAGCGGAGATCGTCGAGCTGATCCGCACCCTCGACCCGGACAACATCAGGCGGAGTGAGTTTGGAGGTTAGAGAAACATGACCAGCGGCACGAGCGCCGACGGTTGGGGGATCGACAACGAGCACCTGACGCTGCGCGACGTCCTGCTGGGCAGGCCCGACCACTTCGCCTGGCGGCCGATCAGCGCCATCGCCCGGCGGACCTTCGCCAACCTGGAGCGCCTGGGGATCACGTTCGATCTCCAGAAGGCCATGGCCCAGCACCGCGAGATGGTGGACATTTATCAGGCCAACGGCGTGACGACCCATTTCCTGGACGCCGACGAGGGCCTTCCGTGCAGCGTCTACGCCCGGGATTCGTCGGCCATGACGCCATGGGGGGCGCTGATCACCAGCATCCAGACGCCGTACCGCCGGCGCGACTATTCGGTGGTGGCGCGGTTCTACGCCGACAACGCCATGCCGATCTGGCACTGGGTCACCGCCGGCCACTTCGAGGGCGGCGACTTCGACATCATCGAGCCCGGCGCGGTGATGCTCGGCTACTGCGGCGAGCGCTCCGAGGAAGCCGGCGCCCGGCAGGTCGCCAAGTGGGTCGAAGACGAGGGCTGGGAGGCGCTGGTGGTGCCGATCCCGGCCCACTTCGTGCACATGGACGCGCTGGTGGTGGCGCTGGCCGACAAGCTCGTCGTCGCCTGCACCGACGCCCCCGAGGACTACGTGGTGGAGTGGCTCGAGGGGCGGCGGATCGAGATCGTCGACGTCCCCTACCGGAGCTGCATCGGCCTCGGCTGCAACGTGGTGTCGCTGGGCGAGGCGCGGGTCCTGTCGATGGCGACCAACGTCGATTTGAACGAGCGCCTGCGGGCGCTGGGCTTCGAGGTATTCGCGCCCGACGTCTCCCAGTTCCAGCACGGCGGCGGCGGCGTCCACTGCATGTCCCAAGCCCTGAGGCGCGACCGCGCGGCTCATCACGCTAACTGACCATCCTTTTGACCAGCGGCTTTACGGTCAGGCCTTGGACAATGATCGAAAACAGGACAACGCCGTAAGTGATGCTCAGGATGGCAGCCTTGTATTCAATGTCCGGCAGGGACAAGGCCAGGGCGACCGCGATCCCGCCGC
>CAZWEZ010000004.1:0-51642 GCA_964632795.1 uncultured Thalassospiraceae bacterium
TGGGGTGGCTGAGGGGAATTGAACCCCCGACCCCTAGATCCACAATCTAGTGCTCTAACCAACTGAGCTACAGCCACCACAAGGGGGCATCTGTGTAGACCCCTGGCCGGGGTCCGTCAAGCGCCCCTAAACCCCCTCCCCGGCCCTCCTCGCTCAACCCGCGAAGTGGCGGCGCAGGCGGTCGGCGGCCTGATCCAGCAGGGAGTCCTGCTTGCAGAAGCAGAAGCGGGCGTAGTGGTCGATGTCGCCCTCCTGGTAGAAGGCGCTGACCGGGACCGCCGTCACCCCGGCCTCGGTGGTGATGTGGCGGCAGAACGCCACGTCGTCGCCCGCGAAGCCGACGGCGCGGATGTCGACGCTCAGGAAATAGGTGCCTTCGGTTCGCAGGACCTCGAAGCCGGCCCCCGCCAGGCCCTCGGCCAGGCGGTCGCGCTTGCCGGCCATCGAGGCCGCCAGGCCCTCGAAGTAGGCGTCCTCCTTGGCCAGCCCGTAGGCGGCGGCCTGCTGCAGGTTGGGCGGGGTGGTGAAGGTGACGAACTGGTGGGCCTTGGCGACCGGGGCCAGCAGCCTGGGCGAGGCGGTTATGTAACCCACCTTCCAGCCGGTCATCGAGAACGTCTTGCCCGCCGAGCCGATGCGCAGGCACCTCTCGCGCATCCCCGGCAGGGTGACCAGGGGCACGTGGCGGCGGCCGTCGAACAGGATGTGCTCGTAGACCTCGTCGCACACCGCGAAGGCGTCGAAGGCCTCCAGCAGGCCGGCGATGTAGGCCAGATCGTCGTCCCCGAAGACCTTGGCTGCCGGGTTGTGGGGGGTGTTGAGCAGGATCAGCTTGGTGCGCTCGGAGAACGCCGCCATCAACGCTTCACGCGGCAACGCCCAGTCGGGCGGTTCGATGCGGACCAGCTTGGGCACCGCCCCGGCGCGGCGGATCATCGGCAGGTAGCAATCGTACAGGGGCTCGATCAGCACCACCTCGTCGCCCGGCTCGATCAGCCCCATGAAGCAGTCGGCCAGGGCCTCGGTCGCCCCCGAGGTCACCATGACCTCGCGTTTCCAGTCCACCTCGAGGTCGTAGAAGCGCCGGTTGTGCTCGGCCACCGCCTGCCTGAGTTCGGGGATCCCCATCATCGGCGGGTACTGGTTGGGGCCCGCCATCAGCGCCTCGGCGGCCCGGCGGCGGATGTCCTCGGGTCCGTCCTGGTCGGGGAACCCCTGGCCCAGGTTGATCGAGCCGTGCTCGATGGCGAGGCGCGACATCACCTCGAAGATGGTGGTGCCGTAGCCCGAGAGGATGGCGTTGGCGGGTTTCATGGTTTCCCCCGTTGCTCTTCTCCCGGCGTATACCATAACCTGGAACTGGCTCAAAAAGATGATGCGGGGATCACGACCATGGTGAAGACCGCCGAGTGCATGTCCAGGCTGGGAACCGAAACCGCCTTCGATGTCCTGGCCCGGGCCAAGGCGCTGGAAAGCCGGGGCCGCGACATCGTCAACCTGGGCATCGGCCAGCCCGACTTCCCGACCCCGGACAACATCGTCGAGGCGGCGATCAAGGCCCTGCGCGACGGCCACCACGGCTACACCCCGGCCGGGGGCATCGTCGAGCTGCGCCAGGCGGTGGCCGCCGATATCGAGAAGCATCGAGGGGTCGCGGTCGACCCCGGAAACGTGCTGATCGTGCCCGGGGGCAAGGTGACCATGTTCTTCGCCATCCTCATGTTCGGCGAGCCGGGAGCCGAGATCCTCTACCCCAACCCGGGGTTCCCGATCTACCAGTCGATGATCGAATTCACCGGCGCCAAGGCGGTGCCGATCCCGCTCCACGAGGAGACCGGGTTCTCGTTCAGCGCCGAGGAGGTGCTGGACAGGGTCGGCGCCGCTACTCGCCTGTTGATCCTCAACAGCCCGGCCAACCCCACCGGCGGCGTCGTCCCACGCGCTGAGTTCGAGCGCCTGGTCGAGGGCCTGGAGGCCTATCCCGATGTCGCCATCCTCAGCGACGAGATCTACAGCCGGATGTTGTACGACGGCCGCCAGCACGTCAGTCTGCTGGAGTACGAGGCCATCGCCGACCGTCTGATCATGCTCGACGGCTGGAGCAAGACTTACGCCATGACCGGCTGGCGGGTGGGCTACGCGGTGTGGCCGGCCTCGCTGATCGACGGGGCGACCCGGTTGGCCATCAACGACCACTCGTGCGTCAACGCCGTCGCCCAGTACGCCGCCATCGAGGCCCTCACCGGGCCCCAGGAGGCGCCGCGCCGCATGGTCGAGGCCTTCGGTCAACGGCGCGCCGTCATGGTCGAGGAACTCAACGCCATCCCCGGGTTCCGCTGCGCCGAACCGGGCGGCGCCTTCTACGTCTTCCCCAACATCACCGGCACCGGGCTGGACGCGCGAACCCTGCAGGACCGTCTGCTCGACGAGGCCGGGGTGGCGACCGTCGCCGGCACCAGCTTCGGAAGCCATGGCGAGGGCTTCCTGCGCTTCTCCTACGCCAACAGCATCGACAACATCCGCGAGGCCGCCCGGCGCATCCGCGACTGTCTTTAACCCTTCCCGGTGAGTTGTTTTTAGGCAGTCGCCTAAAATTTAAGCACCGTGTCGTCTTTCTTTCCTCACCCGGGTGACGGCGCGTCCAGGGTTTCCGCCGATTCTCCCGGTTTCAAAAAGACCCGGAGTTTGGCACGGGAGATGCTATGTATTGTTCGGAATGCCGGGGAAGGCAACCGGACTATACGTCCTGAGGCAGATTACGGAACATCCTCATGAAGAAAATCGAAGCCATCATCAAGCCCTTCAAGCTCGACGAGGTCAAGGAAGCCCTGCAAGAGATCGGCCTCCAGGGAATCACCGTCCTCGAGGCCAAGGGCTTCGGCCGTCAGAAGGGCCACACCGAACTGTACCGCGGCGCCGAATACGTGGTCGATTTCCTGCCCAAGGTGAAGATCGAACTGGTGCTGGACGACCAGTTGGTCGAGCGGGCCATCGAGGCCATCCAGCAGGCCGCCCATACCGGCAAGATCGGCGACGGCAAGATCTTCGTCACCCCGGTCGAGGAGGTCGTGCGGGTGCGCACCGGCGAACGCGGCAGCGAGGCCATCTAGTGGATAAAATCTAACATATGGTACCCATACGATCCCATTCCCCGGCTTCTCGGCAGGAGGAGCCTCGCCGGCGATGCCGGAGCATCGTCAAGAGGCTTCGACGCCCCGAGAAGCCGGGGAATGGGACCCTCCGGGCGGCTTCCCGAGCTCACCGGATACGTTGCCCGATGCTTGTGATGCTACAGCATCACGGCGCATCGAGCGCCTTTCCGGGTGAACTCGGGAAGCCGTCGTATGGGTACCATATGTTAGATTCTATCCACTAGTATTGTTATTTAGTCCGCCCGTTCGGACAAGCGACAAGGGAACCCTGACATGTCATTGAACTGCACGACGCCCGAAGACGTCCTCAAGGCGATCAAGGACGACGACGTCCATTTCCTCGACCTGCGTTTCACCGATCCCCGCGGCAAGTGGCAGCATCTGGCGGTGTGCAGCGACACCGTGGATGAGGCCGCCTTCGAGGACGGCATCATGTTCGACGGCTCTTCCATCGTCGGCTGGAAGGCGATCAACGAATCCGACATGGCGCTTATTCCCGACCCCTCCTCGGCGGTGATGGACCCGTTCGCGGCCCAGTCCTCGATGATCGTCTTTTGCGACGTTCTCGAGCCCTCCACCGGCCAGCCGTATCAGCGCGATCCGCGCTCGGTGGCCAGGAAGGCGGAGGCCTACCTGGGCAACACGGGCATCGGCGATACCGCCTACTTCGGCCCCGAAGCCGAGTTCTTCATCTTCGACGACGTCCGTTTCGACGTTACCATGAACCGTTGCTTCTACGAGTTCGAGTCCGAGGAAGGCCCCTACGTCAGCGGCAAGATCTTCCCCGAGAAGGGCAACGTCGGCCACCGCCCGCCGGTCAAGGGGGGCTACTTCCCGGTGCCCCCGGTCGACGCCATGCCCGACCTGCGCGCCGAGATGGTCACGGTGATGAAGGAGATGGGCCTGAAGATGGAGAAGCACCACCACGAGGTGGCCCCCAGCCAGCACGAGCTGGGCCTCGCCTTCGACACCCTGTTGCGGGTCGCCGACCAGATGCAGATCTACAAGTACTGCGTCCACATGGTCGCCCACACCTATGGCAAGACGGCCACCTTCATGCCCAAGCCGGTGGTCGGGGACAACGGTTCGGGCATGCACTGCCATCAGTCCATCTGGAAGGACGGCAAGCCGGTCTTCGCCGGCTCGGGGTATGCCGACCTGTCCGATGCGGCGTTGTACTACATCGGCGGCATCATCAAGCACGCCAAGGCGCTGAACGCCTTCTCCAACCCCTCCACCAACAGCTACAAGCGCCTGATTCCGGGTTTCGAGGCGCCGGTCCTGCTGGCCTATTCGGCGCGCAACCGCTCGGCGGCGTGCCGCATCCCGTTCTCGACCAGCCCCAAGGCCAAGCGCGTCGAGGTCCGCTTCCCGGACCCCACCGCGAACCCGTACCTGGCCTTCGCGTCGATGCTGATGGCCGGACTGGACGGCATCCAGAACAAGACCCACCCCGGCGACGCCATCGACAAGAACCTCTACGACCTGCCACCGGAGGAGTTGAAGGACGTGCCGACGGTCTGCGGTTCGCTTCGCCAGGCGTTGGAAGAGCTGGACGCCGACCGCGGCTTCCTCAAGAAGGGCGACGTCTTCACCGACGACCTCATCGACGGCTACATGGAACTCAAGTGGGAGGAGGTCTACAACTTCGAGCACACCCCGCACCCGGTCGAGTGGCAGATGTATTACTCGTCGTGAGGCCGTAAAGCTGGGCTGGGCTCGGATCGCGTCGCCATCCTTCCGCGAAGGAACTCGAAGCGACTTAGGCCGGTGTGCAGGCCAGCGTCAGAACGGCAGCGAGCAGGCGGATCGGGCAATCAGGAATGAGCGCATCCGCGGATCCTCCGGTTCGACGGTCGATCTTCACAAGACGGCGGTTCGAAAGCAACGGCATTCCCCGTATTCACGATTTATTGACGAACCTTCGCTACGCTTTCCGCCAACTGGGGAATCTTCCCTGCGACGGAGAGCGTTTCGGATGGCAGAGATTCTTGGCATTACCGCCTTTCTATTGGCCTTGACGGGAATCATCGTCGGCAGCGAGGCGCTGCGCAGAATCGGCCGCCAGAACCAGTCGTACCTGAACACCCAGGCCATCGAGTTCCAGGCCGCCATATTGGAGAACGACCGGCGTCTGGACCTGTTGGAGAAGGAAATCCGGGCCGCCGAAAAGGTCCGGGCCAAGAGCGCGGCCCCGGCTCCGGAAAAGGCGGCCGCGGCCGCCGATCCGAAGCAACGGGAACGGGACCGTTTCGTTCCCTCCCAATACCGCGCCAGCCGGCGCGACGCCGCCTGAACGTTTGAACTCCACCGGCGGTGGGTTGGACATTCACCTTCACCACCTCGACCTCGCCGGCCGCCGTCGGTCCGATGGCAAGGGCGAGACAAACTAACACCACCGCCAATCCCCGCATGACGCTTCCTCCATTCGCCATTGCGAGCCTATGCCCGATCGTCGGTATTCGGAACCGTGGAAAATTTTCTTGTTGCTAAGTTGTTCTGTATATGTTTTCAATAAGTTTCACGGCTGTGATCGGGAGCCCGTCCTTGCGCTGCATGATTGGATCACGCCGGCGGCATGGACGGGCTCTCCTTTTTCCCGGCGATCCGGCCTTTCGCAAAGGAGGGCGCGCATGTCTCCAACCCACGTCCTGAAGGAATTCGCGGCCCTCGGCGCCCTGTTCGGGGCCGCATACGTGTGGCTTGTGATCGGTTGATGGAACGATCTCCGGGCCGCGGGGGCCGGCTATTGCGGCGGCGGGACCGGTCGTTTGGCGCCCGTCTCGGCGATGGCCACGTAGGTGAATATTCCCTCGGTGACCTTGACCCGTTCCCTGGCCTTGCTGCGGCGCAGGACCCAGGCCTCGACACGGACCGTGATCGAGGTTTTCCCGACCCGCGTGATGTCGGCGTAGCAGCACAGCACGTCGCCGACCCGGACCGGGCGGTGGAAGGACATCGCCTCCACCGCCACGGTGGCCACCCTGCCCTCGGCCCTGGCTCCGGCGGTGACGCCCCCGGCGATGTCCATCTGGGCCATCAGCCAGCCGCCGAAGATATCTCCGTTGGGATTGGTGTCCTTGGGCATGGCCTGGGTGCGGATGGCCAATTCGCCCCTCGGTTCCGGTGAAACTTCGGTCATGATATCTCCCACTCCGGACACAATATCTTGTCGGTTTGCCCTTCTCTTATACTGTATCATGCTTGCCAAGGGCTGGAAGGGTTTTTAGGATGCGGCCCATGGTCGATCTCTTCGAACACGCCGAAACCAGTGGCAGGAAGGCCAAGGCGGCGCCTGGGGCCAAGTCCGGGGACTACTCGGCCAAGGACATCGAGGTCCTCGAGGGGCTGGAACCGGTCCGTCGGCGCCCCGCCATGTTCATCGGCGGGACCGACGAACACTCCCTGCATCATCTGGTGGCCGAGGTCCTGGACAACGCCATGGACGAGGCGGTGGCCGGCCACGCCACCCGGATCGAACTCGAACTGGCGGCCGATCACACGGTCACCGTCACCGACAACGGGCGCGGCATCCCCATCGACCCCCACCCCAAGTTCAAGAACAAGTCGGCGCTGGAGATCATCCTCACCACGCTCCATTCCGGGGGCAAGTTCGGGGACAAGGTCTACCAGACCTCGGGCGGACTGCACGGGGTCGGGCTGTCGGCGGTCAACGCGCTGTCGGACAGGCTCCTGGTCGAGGTCGCCCGCGACCGCCAGCTGTGGTCCCAGTCCTATTGCCGCGGCAAACCCCAGGGACCGTTGAAGAACCTGGGCGCGGTGCACAATCGCCGGGGCACCACCGTGACCTTCCACGCCGACCCGCGCATCTTCGATTCGCGGGTCCGGTTCCAACCCGCCGTGCTCTACCGCATGGCCCGTTCCAAGGCCTATCTGTTCCGCGGCGTCGAGATCCGGTGGTCCTGCGATGACGCCCTGATCAAGGGCAAGGACCCGACGCCGACCAGCGACACCCTGCATTTCCCGGGCGGCCTCAACGACTTCCTGAGCTTGATGCTGGAGGATCGCAAGACCCTGACCCCGACCCCCTTCACCGGCCAGGCCAAGTTGAACGCTGACTCGGGCAAGGCGGAGTGGGCGATCGCCTGGCCGGCCGACGGCGAGGCCTTCTTCAACTCCTACTGCAACACCGTGCCGACCCCCCAGGGCGGGACCCACGAGGCCGGCCTGCGCGCCGCCCTGACCAAGGGATTGAAGGCCTACGCCGAATTGCTGGGCAACAACAGACAGGCGGCCAAGATCGCCGCCGACGACGTGGTCGGGGGCGCCTGCATGATGCTCTCGGTGTTCATCCAGGACCCCCAGTTCCAGGGCCAGACCAAGGAGAAGCTGGCCACCGCGGAAGCCAGCCGGCTGGTCGAGACCTGCGTTCGGGACCACTTCGACCACTGGCTGTCCGGCGATTCGGAAACCGCCAAGGCGTTGTTGACGCACATCCTCGAGCGCGCCGAGGACCGCCGGCAACGCCGCCAGGCCAGGGAAACCAAACGGGCCTCGGCGACCCGCCGGCTGCGCCTGCCCGGGAAGCTGACCGACTGTTCCCGGAACACCTCCCAAGGGACCGAACTGTTCCTGGTCGAGGGCGATTCCGCCGGCGGTTCGGCCAAGCAGGCCCGCGACCGCGAGACCCAGGCCGTGTTGCCCCTGCGCGGCAAGATTCTCAACGTGGCCAGCGCCACGGCCGACAAGCTCCACGCCAACCAGGAACTCCACGACATCATCGAGGCCCTGGGCTGCGGGAGCGGCGAAAAATACGACGAGGACTCGTTGCGTTACGAACGGGTCATCATCATGACCGACGCCGACGTTGACGGCGCCCATATCGCTTCGCTGTTGATGACGTTTTTCTTTAAGGTAATACCGCAACTTATTGAAAACGGCCACCTTTTCATTGCCATGCCGCCGCTGTACCGGATCAATCAGGGGGCCGTGACCGCCTTCGCGCGCGACGATGCCCACAAGGATAAGCTCCTCGAAAGCCAGTTCACCGCCAGGGGCAAGATCGAGATCAGCCGCTTCAAGGGCCTGGGCGAGATGCCCTCGGCGCAGCTCAAGGAGACCACCATGTCTCCGGCCAGGCGCAACCTGCTCAGGGTCACCGTCCCCCATGGCCATAACGCCGAGGACGTCGCCGAGGCCCGGGACACCGCCAGGCTGGTCGACAGCCTGATGGGCCGCAAGCCCGAGCTCCGCCTCGCCTACATCCAGGAACACGCCCGCTTCGTGGAGGACATCGACGTCTGAGCCGTCCCTACGGCCTTGTGATGGCGGGCGGAGGGATTATATAGATTCCAATGGTTCTCTCCACCGCCGCACGCTAGATTCGAGGGGGCCTCGATGACCGGAACCCTGCGCCTTTTCGCGATCGCCACCCTCTTCACGCTGGGCGCCTGCGTGGTCGATATCATGCAGGAAAACATCCATAGGCCCGCCGTGAAATCGACCTTCACCTACGCGGCGGCGGACCACGACTTCACGACGGTGGTCTACGGAAACCCGTTCGAGTTGCCCGATGAGGACGTCGAGACGGCGATCACCGACGCCATGCGGGGCCATCACCGCGGGCCGCCCACCAACTTCACCACCCGGCCCTCGGACAACGCCCGCGATGGCTACCGGATGGTCATGATGTTCGATCCTCCGCTGACCATGATCAGCCACAAGGCATGCGGGGACGTCTCGATGATCAGGCCCGAACCCCGGACAGGCCGCATCCGCCTGTTGATCGCGTTTTGCGCCGGTGACGATATCCATTCGGAGGTGATGGCCAGCATGCCGGCCACGCCGTCACCCCGCGATCCGGGCTTCGCCAACATGATCGCCAGGGCCATGTGGCTTCTGATTCCGCCCAAGGACCCCCACCGGACAGGGGGCCGCTGTCCCAACCAGAACGCCTGCTAATACCAGAGGTCAGAGACACTGACCTGTGGGCATCCTTCGACACGCGAGCTTCGCTCGCTGCTCAGGATGAGGCATCTCTTTGTTTTTCAACAAAAATCTCATCCTGAGCAGCCGCGCAAGCGGCGTGTCGAAGGATGGTCGGGGGAGTCAGTGATTGTGCCCCTTGGTATAACTCAGGCCACTAGGCCCCGCGTCTCGGGGAAGCCGCACATCAGGTTCAGGTTCTGCACCGCCTGGCCCGAAGCCCCCTTGCCGAGGTTGTCGAGCACGGCGATGACCACCGCCTGGCCCCGCCTGTCGTTGGCGAAGACATGGAGGCGCAGCTCGTTGGTGCCGTTGAGCGCCTCCGGCTCCAGCCTGTCCAGGGCCGCCGTGTCGGCCAGCTCGGGGACGGTGACGAAGGCGCGGCCGCGGTAATGGCCGGCCAGCACGCCGTGCACATCCCCCGCCGTGGGCTTGGCCGGCAGGGAGTGGAGCTGCAACGGCAGTTGGACGATCATGCCCTGGGCGAAGCGGCCGACGCTGGGCACGAACAGGGGCCGGGTGTCGAGCGAGCCGTGGATTCGGATCTCCTCGACGTGCTTGTGCTCCAGGCCCAGGCCGTAGACCCGGAACGGGGCCTGCGTATAGTCCGGGGCGTCCGGGTTTTCGAAGCTCTCGATCATCTTGCGGCCGCCGCCGCTGTAGCCGGAGACGGCGTTGATGGTCACCGCGTGGTCCGCCGGCAGCAGCCCGGCGCTGACCAGGGGGTGGAGCATGGCCACCGAGGCGATGGCGTAGCAGCCGGGGTTGGAGACCCACTTGGCAGCGGCGATCCGCGCCCCCTGTCCGGCGTCGTATTCGGGCATCCCGTAGACCCAGCCCTCGGCGACCCGATGGGCGGTGCTGGCGTCGATCACCCGGACCTCGGGGTTGTCGATCAACGACACGGCCTGGCGCGCCGCCTCCTCGGGCAGGCACAGGATGACCAGGTCGGCGCCGTTCAGCATCTCGGCGCGCGAGTCCCGATCCTTGCGCCGGTCCCCGGGCAGGCTGACGACCTCGACGTCGTGGCGCCCGGCGAGACGGCCGCGAATCTGCAATCCGGTGGTCCCCGCCTCGCCGTCGATGAATACCCGTACCGCCATGGCGTCAGGTGTCCTGGCTCCGGTGTGGTGGCGACACCCTATTCCGGATTTTCCAGTATGTCACGGGACCGCCCGGATCATATCCCTGTTCCGCTGCACCCAGATGATCCTGTGGCCCGAATAGGCTCTTAACAATAGGTTGTGTCGATGTCTCGGTACGGGTCCAACAAGAAAAGAAAAGGCCCGCCGGACTGGCGGGCCCTTGAAGGCCTTTGGTTCGTAATCTCGAGCGTCTAGCGCTTCGAGAACTGGAAGCTGCGGCGGGCCTTGCGGCGGCCGTATTTCTTGCGTTCGACGACTCGGGCGTCGCGGGTCAGGAAGCCGCCCTTCTTGAGTTGCGGGCGCAGGGACGGCTCGTAGTAAAGCAGCGCCTTGCTGATGCCGTGGCGCACGGCGCCGGCCTGGCCCGACAGTCCGCCGCCCTTGACGGTGCACGTCACGTCGTACTGGTCCTTGCGTTCCACCGCCTGCAGCGGCTGGTCGATGAGCATCCGCAGCACCGGGCGCGCGAAATAGATCTCGACCTCGCGGCCGTTGACCGTGATCCGTCCCGGCCCCGGCTTGATCCACACCCGGGCCACCGCGTTCTTGCGCTTGCCGGTGGCATAGGACCGTCCCTGAGGGTCGATCTTCGGCTCGGGCAACGCCTCGATCTCGGCCGGGACTTGGTCTTCGGCCGGGACTTGGGCTTCGGCCGCCGGCGCGGAGTCTTCGCCGGGCTCGGCCGAGGTCGCCGCCTTGGCTTCGATCAGCTCCTTCAGGTCCTCGAGCGTTTTAGTTTCCTCGGCCATCCCTAAGCGTTCCTCTTGTTCTTCGGGTTCATCGCCGCCACGTCCAGGAGTTCCGGCTGCTGCGCCTGGTGAGGGTGGCCGCCGCCGCAGTAGACGTGCAGCTTGCGCATCTGCTGGCGCCCCAGGGGATTGCGGGTGATCATCCGCTCGACGGCCTTGACGATCAGTTGTTCCGGGTTCTTGCCCTCGAGGATGGCGCCGGCGGTGCGCTGCTTGATGCCACCCGGATAACCGGTGTGGCGGTAATAGGTCTTGTCGGCCCGCTTGCGGCCGGTGAGGCGCACCTTCTCGGCATTGATGACGACGATGTTGTCGCCACAGTCGATGTGCGGGGTGAAGATGGGCTTGTGCTTGCCGCGCAGGCGCGCGGCGATGACCGCGGACAGTCGTCCGAGGACGACCCCGTCGGCATCGACGAGGTACCACTTGCGCTCGACTTCGGAGGGCTTGGCGGAATAGGTTTTCATCCCACACCCGTACCTCTATTGGAAAACCGGCTCTTGAATCCGGCGGCGCGGAGTATGCCACGGAAAAACACCATGTCAACGCAAAAAACCATTGATCTCCCGTTGCTTAAGAGTGTGGTATTATCATACCGCAAAATATCGAGAGGGCGGAATGCGTGGTCATGCCAGGCATCGCCCGGTCGTCGGGATCACTCCCCGGCCAGGCGGGGCAGTTCGCGGCGGAACGGCACGCCCTCGGGCGCCGGCTGGTCCAATTCGCGGGCATAGCGGTGGCCGCCGTAGACCGCCGCCGCGATGGTGCCGGGCGCCAGGCAGTCGCCGATGCGGGCCAGCGAGGCGATGCCGGTTTCGCTCAAGGCGTGATAGAGGTCTTCCTCGGGGAGCCGCGCCGTCACCAGGACCACCGTCGAGCAGGCGAGGCTGTAGCGGCGGCCGGTGTAGGTGCAGGCCAGTTCCACGTCGCCGTCGCCGATGGCGGCCAGGTTGCGGTTGGTGGAGATCTCCACGCCCATCTCCATCAGCCGGCTCTGGATGCGTCCCTGCTCCAGGGTGTAGTGGGTCCAATGGGAGACGTCGGCGGCCGGGGTGGCCAGGATCACCTCGTGGCCCGCGGCGCGCAGTTTCTCGGCGATGACGCCGCCCATGTAATAGTGGTCGTCGTCGAACACCACCACCGGGCCATGGACGGCGGCGTCGGCGATGATGTCGTCGGGGGTCAGGACGTGGGCCTTGTCGGCGCCCTTGACGGGGTAGTGGTTGTTGAGCCCGATGCCGTCGGCGCGCCATCGGCAGCCGGTCGCCAGGACCACGTGGTCGGCGCCGAATTCCAGCACCTGCTCGGCGCTCAGGCGGTTGTCCAGATAGGTCTCGACGTTGGTCATCCGGTCGATCTGGGCCTGCCGGTAGTCACGCACCCGGATCCATTCCGAGAGCCCGGGAAGACGGCTCTCCTCGGCGACCCGTCCGCCGATCTCGGTCCGCGCCTCGGCCAGGGTCACCGCGTAGCCCCGCTGGCCCAGCGCCCGGGTGCATTCCAGGCCGGCCGGCCCGGCGCCGACCACCAGCACCGAATCGTCGCTCTTTTTTTCGGGGATGATTTCCGGATGCCAGCCGCGGCGCCATTCCTCGCCCATCGTCGGGTTCTGGGTGCAGCGTATGGGAGCGCTCTCGATGTCGCCGGCGACGCAGATGTTGCAGCCGATGCACTCGCGGATGTCGTCGATCCGGCCTTCCTCGATCTTGCTCGGCAGGAAGGGATCGGCGATCGAGGGGCGCGCCGCGCCGATCATGTCCATGACCCCGGTCCTGACCAGCGACGCCATGGCGTCGGGCGAGGTGTAGCGCCCGACGCCCAACACCGGCTTGCCGGTGACCTTCTTGACGAACGAGATATAGGGTTCCTGGTGGCCCTCTCCGGTGAACCGCGAGGTGATCGAATCGTTCTTCCAGGGGCTGATGTTGACGTCCCACAGGTCGGGCAGCTCGGCCAGCATCTCGACCACGTCGCGGCCCTCGTTCTCGCACGAGATGCCCTCGCTGCCCATCAGTTCGTCGACCGCGAAACGGATCGGCACGGCGCACGTATCGCCGACCGCCTCCTTGGTCTCCTCGAGGATCTCGCGGAGCAGCCGGACCCGGTTCTCGAGGCTGCCGCCGTATTCGTCGGTCCTCTCGTTGTGGCGCCGCGACAGGAAGTGCATCTGGATGGTCAGGTCGTGGGCGGCGTAAACGTAGATCAGGTCGTAGCCGGCCTTCCTGGCCCGTAGCGCGCCCTCGACGTGCCAGCGGCGCATGGCCTTGATGTCGGCCTTGTCCATGGCCCGCGCCTGTACCGGGCTGTAGCCCTCCACCCGCCGGTGCGACGGGGCCAGCGGGATCTCCCGGCTGTAGACGTTGGGCACCCAGAGGCCGTTGTGGGTGGTCTGGAAACCGGCCAGGGAGCCGTGGGCGTGGACCCGTTCGGTCATCCGGGCGTGCTGGGGGATGTCGGCGTCGTCCCACAGCCGGCCCTCGTTGTGGGGGGAGCAATCGGAGGTATGGTGGATCTCCGTCTGCTCGGTGCAGATCACGGCCCAGCCGCCTTCGGCCTTGACCCCGCGCATCTCGGCCAGGGTCGAGGGATGGCGCATGCCCATGCCGTTGCAGTGGGGAACCTGGTAGAAGCGGTTGCGCGCCGTCAGCGGGCCGATCTTGACCGGTTCGAAAAGGATATCGTAGCGCGGATCGCGGGCCATCTCGTCTCAGTCGACGTTGAGGAGCACGACCGCGTCGTCGGGCCAGCTCAGCCACACCCGACGCTGGTGGTCGCCGGTAGTTTCGTGGACGCGGGTTGCGTTCTGGGCCGAGACGGCGATCGGCTGTTCGATGCCTTCGACGCGGACGTAGAAGTGGCTGCGTTCGCCGAGGTAGGCGGTGGCGTCCTGGATGCCTTCGACGGTGTTTTGGCCGCCCTCGCGCCGCTCGTCGGACAGCGTGAGTTTCTCGGGCCGGATCGCCACCAGCACCTTGTCCCCGGTCGAGAACGCCCGCTCGCCGACCGGCGCCGCGATCCGGCCCAGGGGGCCGGCGTCCACCGAGGCGGTGTCGTCGTCGACGGCGATGACGCGGGCATCGAAGAAGTTCATCGAGCCGATGAACGCCGCCACTTCGCGGTTGCTGGGCGATTCGTAGAGCCGGGTCGGCGAATCGACCTGCAGGACCCGGCCTTTCGACATCACCGCGATCCGGTCCGACATGGTCAGCGCTTCTTCCTGGTCGTGGGTCACGAAGACGAAGGTAATGCCGACCATGCGTTGCAGGGCGCGCAACTCGATCTGCATCTGCTCGCGGAGCTTCTTGTCCAGCGCCCCCAGGGGCTCGTCCAGCAGCAGCACCTTCGGCTTCTTGATCAGCGCCCGGGCCAGCGCGATCCGTTGCCGTTCGCCGCCCGACAAGGCGTGCGACTTGCGCTCGCCGTAGCCGGGCAGCTTGATCATCTCCAGCATCTCGTCGACCAGGGCGTCCAGTTCCGGCCTCGGCAGCTTCGCCTTGCGCATGCCGTAGGCGATGTTGGCCCGCACGTCCAGGTGGGGAAAGATGGCGTAGTTCTGGAACACCATGTTGACCGGGCGATGGTGGGGTGGGACCTCGGACATGGCCTGGCCGTCGATGATGATCTCGCCCCCGGTCGGCGATTCGAAGCCGGCCAGCATCCTGAGCAGCGTCGTCTTGCCGCAGCCCGAAGGCCCCAGCAGCGAGAAGAACTCGCCACGGCCGATATCGATGGAGATGCGATCGACGGCCCGAACGGGGCCGAAGTGCTTGCTCACGTCGCGGATCGAGATGAATTTGTCTTCTTGGGTCATGGTTACACTTTGCTTGCGGTCTTGGTCGGAACTCCGCGGCCGCGGAGCCACTGCGAGAAGAACACCACGATGAAGGAAACCACCAGGATGACCGAACCGAGCGCCAGCACGCCCGGCAGCTTGTTCGGGAACCGCATCTGGCCCCAGATGAAGATCGGCAGCGTGGGCTCGGTGCCGCTCAGGAAGAAGGCCATGATGAACTCGTCGAACGAGATCGTGAAGCACAGCAGCAGGCTCGCCAGCACGCCCGGGAACACCATCGGAAGGGTCACCCGCCAGAACGTCCACAAGGCATTCTCGCCGAGGTCGGCGGACGCCTCCTCCATTGATTTGTCGAAGCCCTCGAAGCGCGGGATCAAGGTCGCCATGGCGAACGGAACGCTGATCAGGACATGCCCGACGGTGACCGTGTACAACGACAGCGGGACCCCGAGCCGGCTCATCAGGATCAGCAACGCGACACCCAGGATGATGCCGGGAATCACCAGCGGCAGCATGATCACTATGACGACCGGCTTCTTGCCCGGCATCCGGTAGCGGGTCACCGCCTTGGCGCCGAAGATTCCCAGGATCGTAGCGAACACCGAGGTCACCGAGCCAACCTTGAAGCTGTTCATCAACGCAGCCAGCATCGGCTCGTTGTCGAGCATCGATTCGTACCACGAGGTGGTGAAGCCCTTGAGCGGAAAGGCGACGTAGATGCCGTCGTTGAAGGAAAACAACGGCAGGAACATCACCGGAATATACAGGAACGCGAGATACAGGATCGCGTAGATGTGCAGCGGACGGCTGGGCCGCTCGATGTAGGTGATGTCCTTCATGCGATGCGCTCCGTCGCCTTGCGCGTCAGCCAAACGTAGAGCACCGAGATCACCGCGACGACGATCATCATGCTGATCGCCAGCGCCGCGCCCATCGGCCAGTCGTTGACCTTGCCGAAGTGCGCCTGGATCATGTTGGCGAGCATAATTCCGTCCGGTCCGCCGACCAGCGTCGGGGTCACGTAGTCGCCGACGGTGGGGATGAACATGATCAGCGTAGCGGCGATGACGCCGGGCAGCGAGAGCGGCAGGGTGACGCGCAGGAAGCGCGCCACCGGACCGTCTCCGAGGTCGGTGGCCGCCTCGAGCAGCGAGCGGTCGATCTTCTCCAGCGATACGTACATCGGCAGGATGGCGAACGCCGCCCAGGCGTGGGCCAGCGTGATCACCACCGCGGTGGGGCTGTAAAGCAGGAATTCGAGCGGCTGTTCGATCAGACCCAGGCCCTTGAACCCCGAGTTGATGACGCCGTTGTAGCCGAGGATGATCTTCCACGCGAAAACCCGCAGCAGATAGCTGGTCCAGAACGGCAACGTTATCAGGATGATCCACACCAGCTTGCGCCGGTGCACGTGGAAGGCCACGTAGTACGCCATCGGGTAGGAGAGCACCACGGTGACGACGGTGGCGGTTCCGGAGATGGCCAGCGAACGTAACAGCAAGGCCTGGTAAACAGGGCTGCTGACGGACTCGGCGTAGTTGTCGAGAGTGAGCGTGGTGTCGAAATCGAAGGCGTGCTGCGTCCAGAAGCTCATCGCCACCATGATGCCGAACGGCACGGCCATGGAAAAAGCCATCACCAGCAGCGTCGGCGACAGCAACGCATAGCCGCGTAACGGTTCGTTGCGCAGGAACACGGCGTACAACCGCCCGCCCAGGGTCCTGGCCGGGGTCTTGGCCGGCTCGTGCGGCGCAACGCCTAGTGCTTGGGCGCGGTCACTCAATGGCAACCTTTCCCCCGATATGGGCGGGGTCCCGGTTCGTGGTGAAAACAAACCCCACCCCTACCCGGCGCTTCCGACGGGCAATAAACCCGATCTTCACGAAAAAACAAGGCGTCACCGTCAAATCCTGGCGCTCGATCCTGTTCAGGCAATTGAATCTTGACGCTGTTCGAGGATTTGACGGTGACTATACACGATTCCTTAGAGCTAGAACCCGGCTTTGATCTGCTCGAATTCCTTGTTCATCTTGGTCTCGAACTCCTGCGTCTGCGGGACCTGGAACTTCCCGGCGCTTAGGATGTCGTTGGGGTTTCTTGTCAGGCCCAACTCGGCCAGCCTTTCATCGCTGAACGCCTCGAAGCTCTTTTTGTTGGAGTGCCCGTAGCCGAACTCATCGATGATGTACTTGCCGGTGTCGACGCTGATCAGCGAATCGATGATGTCGTGGGCCTTGCCGATATGGGGCGCGTCCTTGTGAATCATGCCGCCACAGACCCAGGTCAGTTGCCCCTCCTTGACGTTGGCGAAGGTCACCGGGACGCCTTCCTTCTTGAGCGTGACCGCCGAGCTGTTCCAGGTCATCGCGGCGACCAACTCGCCCGCCGCCAGCGCCTGTTCCAGGGTGGTCATGTCGTCGGAGTAGAGCCGGATCAACGGACGCTGTTTGCGCAACAATGCCGCGACCTTCTTGAAGCCCTCATCGGTGGCGATATCTTTGAAGTCGACGCCGGCATAGATCGCCGCGCACCACCACGTGTCCCCTGCCGTGGCGATCGCCGACAGACGTCCCTTGTAGCGCTCGTCCCACAGGATGCCCCAGGATTCGGGCTGGCCCTGAAGGTCGACCAGGTCGGTGCGATAGGTGACCGAGGTCCCTCCCCAGTCCATGGGAGCCATGTAGGTCTTGCCGTCGATCACGTTGCCCTCGAGGTTCACCAGTTCTGGCACCAGGTCGTCCCAGTTCGACAGCCTGCTGGTATCGAGTGATTGGAACAGGCCGCTCGACACCCAGCGTGGGATGGCCTGGTTGCACGGATGGGCCACATCGACCACGTAGCCGCCGCGCATCTTGGTCAGCCCCTCTTCCGATCCGCCGAAGGTCGCGAAGTTGGGGGGCTCGCCGTGCTTCTTGATGTAAGGGGCGAACATCTCCGGAATGTCGTAACCGCCCCAGGTGAAGTAGGTTCCCTGGTCGGCGGCGGCAGCCGTCGCCATTCGCGAGGTCAACGGGACCATGGCCAAGCCGATGCCCGCGGCTCCCAGCGCCTTGGAAAATTGGCGGCGCGTCATGGTTCCGTCGGCGAGTCTTTCGCGGAATTCCTTGATCTCCATTTTCATCTCCCTGATTGTGAGCCGTTGATCGGTTCGGGCTGAGCGGTGTTTCCGACTCGGGGTGCGAGGGCCCGTCATGATTGGAATTGATGTCGTGCCCCCGAAATTCCTTGGCAGCCCCCGTTCAGCGGCGTATTGAACGCTCATTCAAACTTTATGTCCGCCCATGCCCCCTGTCAAACAAATCTTGAACCGCCGTTCAAAATTTGGTCAACACCTGACGCCTTGAATTCAAACATTATTCCTTGCCTATTGATAGAGAATTTTGCACTGCTGGACACCTGTTTACGGTAAGTTCAAGGGCGGCTTTCGGGAACCGCCACGTTCGGCTACAGTAGCCGGGTTTCCCGGGGCGCTGGTGGCTCCGGAAAACCGGTTGCGCGCGAGCGAGGGAAAACCATGCGCCTTATCATGTCGTCGGCGTTTCTGATCGCCTTGCTTATCTCCGCACCGGCCGGTGCGGAGGATGCCGATAGCGACGCCTGCAACGCCCTGGCCGCCGCCCCGAACCTGTACCAGGCCTGCCTGAAGGACCTCCGCGAGAAGGCCGAACAACAAGTCGAGGAGTCGAGTTGCGGCTGCTCGCCGGGCGCGATGCAACGGCACAAGGAGATTCGCGAGCTCCAGGAGTTGAAGAAGATGGAGGAAGAAAAGAAAGGCGGCGATTAGGCCCGGTTTCGATTAAATCATAAACTCAACAAAGCCTACCAACTCTTTGTTTCCAATGATAATGTGACATGGAGCCAAAGGCCATGGACTCGAATCGGACGCCACGCAACGCCGAACTCCTCGACATCGCCGACAACACCCTGCCCGGAGGCGGGCTCGGCGGTTCGGCGTTCGACCGCGACACCCGTTTCGTCTTCGACCACGGCGAGGGAGCGCGGATCTGGGACGCCGACGGGGCCGAGTACATCGACTACGTGGGCGGCGCCGGGGCGCTGATCCTCGGCCACGCCCATCCGGCGGTGGTCGCCGCAGTCCAGGAACAGGCGGCGCGCGGCATGCACGTGTTCGGGGTCCTGAACGACGCCGCGGTCCACCTCGCCCGGCGGCTGGTCGACGACATTCCCTGCGCCGAGCGGATCGCCTATGCCACCACCGGCTCCGAGGCGACCGCCTACGCCATGCGCCTGGCCCGCGCCTTCACCGGCCGGGACAAGGTGTTGAAGTTCGAGGGCGCCTATCACGGCAACCACGACTACGCCCTGGTCTCGACCTTCCCCAACCGGCTGGCCAACTACCCCGACGGCCAGGCGGACACCGGCGGACAGCCGGCGGCGACCCGCTCGACGGTGATGGTGGCGCCCTACAACGACGCCGGGACCGTCGAAAAACTGGTCAGGGAATACAAGGGCGAGATCGCTGCCATCATCGTCGAATGCGTCCAGCGCATCATCCCCGCCGAGCCGGAGTTCCTCCACGGGCTGCGCCGGATCTGCGACGACAACGACATCGTCCTGGTCTTCGACGAGGTGGTGACCGGCTTCCGCCTCGCCCCCGGGGGAGCCCAGGGCTATTTCGGGGTGATGCCCGACCTGGCCTGTTACGGCAAGGTGGTCGGCGGCTCGGGGCCGCTGTCGTGCGTGGCGGGGCGGGCCGAAATCGTCGACCTCGCCGATCCGGCGCGCAAGGGGGATGCGGACTTCGTTTATTTCAACGGCACCCTGCACGGCAACCCGGTGGCCGCCGCGGCGACCCTGGCCACGCTCGACGAGCTGGCCCGGCCGGGGACCCATGAGCGCCTGAACGCCTACGCCGACGACTTCCGCCGGGAGGCCCAGAAGGTGCTCGACGCCAACCGCGTTCCGGCGATCGCCTGCAACACCGGCTCGCTGTGGCAGATCCTGTTCATGGCCGCCCCGCCCCGCAACCATGCCGACATGCTGGCCGGCGACGGGGCGGCGATGCGCCGGCTCGATACCGAGATGCTGAAGCGTGGCCAGTACAACGTTCCCGGCGTCCGCCGTTTCTTCTCCATTGCCCACGGGGAGCGGGAGATGGAAGAGACGCTGAAGGCCCTCGACGAGTCCTGCAAGACGCTCGCCTGAGCGACCCCCCCCGGAGGAAATTCCAGATGACCCGCGATGCCCGCTACGACATCCTGTTCGAGCCGCTCAGGATCGGCCCCAAGGTGGCCCGCAACCGGTTCTACCAGCCCGGCCAGTGCAACGGCATGGGCCGGCTCAGGCCGCTGGGCCATGCCCGGATGCGCGGCGTCAAGGCCGAGGGCGGCTGGGCGGTGGTCAACACCGAGCACTGCGGCGTCCACCCCAGCGCCGAGATGTTCCCCGAAGTCGTCCTCACATTATGGGACGACAACGACATCCCGGTCCTGGCCAGGGCCTGCGAGGAGGTCCACGCGCACGGCTCCCTGTTCGGCGTCCAGCTCGCCTACGGCGGCGGCCATTACGCCAACCGATTGGCCCGCGAGGTGCCGATCGGCCCGATGTCCCGGCCGGTGTTCGAAATCGAACCGGTGCAGGCGCGGGCCCTGGAGAAATCCGACATCCGCGACCTCCACGGCTGGTGGCGGGACGCGGTCCGCCGCTCCCTGAAGGCCGGAGTCGACATCATCAACGTCAGCGGGCAGTTCTCGGGCCTGGCGTTCCACATGCTGTCGCCGCGCAACCGGCGGACCGACGAGTACGGCGGCTGCCTCGAGAACCGGGCTCGCCTGCTGTGCGAGCTGATCGACATCAGCCGCCAGGCGTCGAAGGGCGAATGCGCGGTCACCGTGCGCATCATCATCGACGAGTTGATCGGTCCCAAGGGCCTTCAGGCCCATGAGGACGGCAAGGAGATGATCGAATACCTGGCCGAGGTGCCCGACCTGTGGGATGTCCTGGTCGGCACCTGGGAGGGGGATTCGCCGACCTCGCGCTTCGCCCCGGAGAACGTCCATGAACCCTACATCGACTTCGTCAAGTCGGTGACCACCAAGCCGGTGGTCGGGGTCGGCCGGTTCACCTCGCCCGACACCATGGCCTCGCTGATCAGGCGCGGCGTGCTCGACATGATCGGCGCCGCCCGGCCCTCGATCGCCGATCCCTTCCTGCCCCGGAAGATCGAGGAGGGCCGGATCGACGACATCCGCGAGTGCATCGGCTGCAACGTCTGCGTCTCCAGCCATTTCCTGGGGGTCAATATCCGCTGTACCCAGAACCCGACCGCCGGCGAGGAGTGGCGCCGGGGCTGGCACCCCGAGGATATCGCCGCCAGGGGGTCCGACGATGCGGTGCTGGTGGTCGGCGCCGGGCCGGCCGGGCTCGAGGCGGCGTGCTGGCTGGGTCGGCGCGGCTATCCGGTGACCCTGGCCGAGGCGGCCACCGAGTTGGGCGGCCGGATCAACCACGAGGCCCGCCTGCCGGGGCTCGCCGAGTGGACCCGCTTGGCTGACTGGCGGATGGGCCAGTTGGACGGGATGTCCAACGTCGAGGTCTACCGGGACAGCCGACTGAGCGCTTCGGAGGTGCGGCAGACCGGCGCCCGCCACGTGGCGCTGGCGACCGGCGCCACGTGGCGGGGCGACGGCGTCGGGCGGGCCAACAACGACGCGGTGCCGGGCGTCGACGCCGGCCACATCCTGACTCCCGACGACATCATGGCCGGCCGCCTGCCCGAGGGACCGGTGGTGGTGTTCGATGACGACCACTTCTACATCGGCAACCTGATGGCCGAGGTACTGGCCCGGGCCGGGCGCCAGACGACCATCGTCACCCCTGACTCCGAGATCGCCTCCTACACCCGCTACACGCTCGAGCACCGGCGGATCGCCCGGCTGCTGGACCAACTGGGGGTCGCCATGGTCACCCACCACAACCTGGTCGAGGTCACCGCCGGCCGGGTGACGCTGCGCCACGTCTACACCGGGCGCCAGCGCACGGTCCCGGCCAACGCCGTGGTCATGGTCACCGCCAGGCTGCCCGACGATGCCCTCTACCACGAACTGATGACCGATCCCGAGGCCAACCAGGAGGCGGGGATCGTCTCGGTGACGCGGATCGGCGACTGCCTGGCGCCGGGAGCCATCTTCCACGCCACCTACGCCGGCCACCGCTATGCCCGGGAACTCGACAGCGCCCCGTCGGACCGCCTGTTCCGCCACGAATTCCCGGAAGTGAAGGCGTAGGAACCATGGATTTCGGGTCCGCCGCCCGGCGAACTCCACGGCCGGTAAATGTGGGCCGCACGCGCCGCCCGCAATTCATCCGTTTGGCGTCCTAACCCGAATATTTCATGAAGTGGGGTGATTGGTGGATTTTATTTCCGCGCGGCGTGGATTCTCATCTTTGCAAACACGGCTTACTTCTTGGGCAAACAGTGGGCTGCGATAAGGCGAGGCGGTTTTGCCCGATATGGACTTTCGTGTCTCAGGCTAAACCGCCTTTCGGATCACGACGTCTTGGGTTCCACGAGGACGGTGACCCGGATCCGCACGTCACCCTCGTCGGGATCGTCAGACGAGATGAAGACCAACCGGTTCATCCGGCCCATATCCGATTCATGAAGGCCTGAATTGTACTCCACGTGGAGTTGGGCCTCGGCACCTGCGGGGATGGTCATCGGGCTCAACGTCGCCTTGGTGCAGCCGCACGAGGTGTTCACCGCGAACACCGTGAGCGGGCCATTGCCAAGGTTTCGCACCTTCAGGTCGGCCACCGCGATGTCGCCCTTGCGGACCGTTCCCATGTCGAGTTCGCCCACCACGTCGATATCGGGAACGGAGGGCGAGCACGCCGCCAACAGCATGCCGGCCAGCAGTATCGGAATTGTTCTCTTTTTCATCGCCGCCCTCAATTGCCGACCGATGCCCGGGTCCAGACCTCGACATTCGATTGGTCGGGATCGTTGTTTTCGATGATCAACCCGCGTCGCACATTTTGACCCCGGGTATCGTGGAAACCGGCATTGAAGGTCAGTGTTACCAGGGAGACCTTTCCCGGGGGAATCACGCGGGCCGTGAAGTCGGCGGTGGTACAGCCACAGGTCGTGTACGCCCTGCTGATGGTGAGCGGGGCCTGGCCTTCGTTCTTGACAGGGAACCTGTACGTGACGATGGCCTTCGGTCCTATGTTCCCGAAATTGTAGGTGCCCACTGGAACCGCGATCCTGGGCTGGGGCCGGTCCTTGGCCAGAAAGGGAATCGGCGGCCCGCCTCCCATCTCATGGATGGCCTGAAACGGCTTGTCGTATACCACCTGAGCCTCGGAATACCCAAGAGTGGGCTGTTCGGCCGAATAATTCGAAAGGTATAGGTATACCCCGCCGAACACGGTCAGCAAGCCGACCATCACCACCCAGAAGGGAACAGACTTCTTTTTTTTCCTAGACATTGCTTTACTCCATTATCAGTCGATGAACCAGATCAGGAAGACCGCCCCCAGGCCCACCATCGCCAATCCGTACCACAGTCGTATGTTGAGGGTATGTTCACGCTCCCAGCTTGCCCACGCCTTGGCCGTAACCCTGTTTCCGGCGGCCACCAGGATGACGATCAGCGGCAGCACGAACATGATGTTGTAGAGGACCAGATATCCCACCCCCCAGGCCATGGTGGCCTTGGCGTTGAGCAGGGTAATCACGGAAACGTAGATGCCGCCGGAACATGGGAACGTACACAACCCGACCAGGATGCCCGCGGCGATTGTCGCGGGCAAGGTCGCTTTCTGGATCAACTGGCGGGCTCGGGCGCCGGCGAAGGCGGGCATGTGCAGTTTGATCGGGAACTTGGGGAAGTAGTATTCGATCAGATTGATCGCCCCCAACCCAATCAACAGCCAAGCCCCGAGCCGGGCCATAAAGTGGGGGTCGTCCGACAACCGCACCGATTGCAGGATTCCCAACCCGATCGCGAAGTAGACCAGGAAGATCATCAGGATGTAGACGGAGCCCAATATCAGGATGTCGCCCCGCGACTTGCGCAGGGTGAACAGAAACGCCAGCAGCAACAAAATGACCGCGAAGGCGCAGGGATTGAGGGAATCCAGCAGGCCGGTCAGGATCACCATGCCCAGCAGCTCCTGAGGCTGCGTATGGCCCACCGGCAACGGCCCCGAGGACTCCAACGCCTGGGCCAGGGCGTCGGGGAAAGGGGTGTCGATGGGGAAGGTGGTGACCGACCCCGTCCAGGCCCACAGGCGGTATTCGCTCGGCGCGCCATGCATTTCCGGCTGCCATATCACCAGACGCCGAGGTCGGTCGGGGGAAGCCAGCGCGGCACGTATCAGCTCCGAGGGCACATGGCCGAGAATGACCAGCGTCCCTTTGTCCGTTGGAACGAACGCATAGAGTGAATCGCCGATCGAACGGGGAAGCTCGACGGCATCCGCGTACTCCAGCAACAATTTACGTCCACTTGGCGCGGTGTAGTCGTGGATTTTCATCTCGATATCCGCGATCTCCGCCTTCACCGCCGGGATCAGCACGTCGCGTGAGAACGGCCAGCAATCGGCACAGCCGGCGCTGAAGAAGATGTTGGCGGTCTCGCGCGGCTCCTGGTTCTGGGCCGCGGCGGGGACCGCCAGCACCATCAGGAGCGGCAACAGCCTAAACAGAGCGAAAAGCATTTTTGGGATCATGTTGCAAAATCTCGAATGCGCTCGTTGATCACGGCGAGATCAGCCGCCTCAAATCTGTATTTCCTGGAAAAACGGAAACGTTTTGAGCATCCAGGTGCCAAAGGAGAACAGATAGCCCGTCGCCATCGCGATTCCGACCAACACCAGGATGCCGCCGGCGATCACCTGGAGGGGGCCGCCGATCCGCTTCAGGGTCTTGGCCTTGGTCATGAAACGGTTCGTGAAAGCGGCCACCAGCAAGAACGGAATGGCGAGTCCAGTCGAATAGATGGAAAGCAGCACGACCCCATCGACCACCCCCATGGTGGTGGCGCTGAGGGTCAGAATGGCGCCGAGGATGGGGCCGATGCAGGGTGTCCATCCGAAGGCGAACGCCGTCCCCAAAAGGAAGGCGCCGGCGGGTCCGCCTTGGGTGGCCGGTCCGGAGAAACGCAACTCCTTGTTCATCCAACGGAATTTGAACAACCCCATCATGTGGAGTCCGAACAGGACGATGATCCCGCCGGCGATGTAACTGGCCTCGTAAAGGAAACTCCGCAGGAAGCCTCCGATCATCGAAGCGCCGGCGCCCAGGGCTATGAACACCGCCGAGAAACCGATGACGAAAAAGAGACTCGAAACAAGGACGGCGAACCGTTGCCGGGCATTCTGCCCGGTGGCGATATCTTCCAGGGAACGTCCCGACACATAGGACACGTACCCCGGCACCAGCGGCAACACGCAGGGCGACAGGAACGAAACGATTCCCGCGAGGAACGCCGACAAAACTCCGATACCGGCGATTTCCGGCAATTTTCAAACCCCATCCAACCTGTTCTGAAATCAGGAACCGTAAGGTTCCAACGTGCTTCCGGCGGCTTCGTTCTCCAGGGTCTTTCTCGCACGCTCAATCTGGTCTTGAAGCCCACCAAGCCATGGCACGTCAGGTGGCGCATCCTTAACGATGCCTGTCCAAATTTCGATCGCCTCGGGCATTTTCCCTGGGGTTTGAGTCTTCGCCAGACCGAGGAAGTAACGCCCCTTGACATTTCCCGGATCCGACTTCAGCGCTGCCTCGAATGCTTTCAGCGCCACCTCCGATACACGGCCTCTCGCGTCGAAGACCAGGGCCTCGCCGTATCCGGCGGCGGCGTCGGGATTATCAGGGCTCAGGGCGTAAGCTCGCGAATGGGCCTTGATGCTATCGCGCGTACGTCCGAGCACATTGTACGTGCGTCCCAGCATCAACCACCCATCGATATCTTCGGGGTTCTCTTCGAGGCGGGCCAGGAGGTTGTCCGCCAAGCTTGTGAAATGTCGGGCCTCGGATGCCATTTCCACTTCATCGGTTCGCCCGGCGAGGGGATTGTCGGGAAGATTCCGCTCTCCAAGCACCATGTACAGAGAAATGATTCCGGCGGGGACGGCGAGGACAATGGCCGTGAGCATGGCCCGGCTGAGGAAACGACCGATTCCCGGATATTTTTCTCCACCGGTATCGGCGATGGCCAGAAGTCGACGCTTGATCTCGTAACTTGCCGTAGCCGCCTGATCGGGCGAAAGGAAACCCTGCTCGACATCCCGTTCGATTTCGCTCAACTGATCCCGAAACACGTGGACACCGTACGCTGCACGGTCCGCCACCTGACCCGGGCGCCGGAAGAGGGGGAAGACGACAACCACCAAGGTGACGATGGTGAGCGCTCCCGCGGAGACCCAGAAAACAACCATTAAATCCTACTCCCGGCCTAATCTTCCTTGAGGATTTTCTCGAGGCGCGAACTCTCCTCATTGTTCAAGGCGACAGCCGTCGCGCCTCCCTCGCTATACCGACGAAAGAAGTTGAAATAGAAAATCACGGCGAAACCGACGATCCCCAAAGGTCCCAGCCACAACGCCAGGGTGGTCAACTTGAACGGCGGGTTAAGCAGCACCCAGTCGCCATAGCGCGAGACGATGAAGTCGATCGCCTCCTCGTCGCTGTCACCGGCGACCAGCCTTTCCCGGACCAGGACCCTCAGATCACGCGCCAGATCGGCATCGGATTCGTCGATCGCCTGGTTCTGACAGACGAGACACCGCAGGCCCTTGCTGATTTCCCGCGCCCTTTGCTCAAGCACGGGATCCTCCAGCATTTCCGACGGCTCCACCGCCCAGGTTGACAATACCGGAGCGACGAGAAGGATTGCCAAGATCAGACCTTTCCCCATAACGGTCATCCTTCCTTATCCACCGACGCCCTTGACGAAGGCTTTCGATCCCTCGAGCGGGGTGTTCCGGCGAGTCGGAACACCGATGCGGTGACGGCGGTCGCTCAGGGAAACCAATGCACCGAAGGCCACCACCAGCATCCCCAACCATAGCAAGGGGACCAATGCCTTGTGATAAAGACGGATGACCCAACCACCACCGTCAACGGGATCGGCGATAACGGCATAGAGGTCGCTCAACCCCACGGTCTTGATCGCGGCTTCCGTGGATGGCCGTTTCTCGACCGGGTAATTCCTTTTTTCCGGGAACAGCCGGGCCACCTTCTCGCCGTTCAGGCTAACCTCTATGTCGCCGCGGGTGGCGGTATAGTTCTGCCCCTCTATGTCCCATACGCCATTGAGGGTGAATTCGTAGCCGGCGAGTTCAACCGAATCGCCGACGGCCATGGTCTGGATTTTCTCGTGTTGCCAGGCTGTGGCTCCGGTGATCCCGGCGATCAGCACAGCGAAGCCCAGATGTGAAACGGTCATCCCGTAAGCCGCGCGGGGATGATGCCCCGCCCGTCGGAGACTCTCGGAAAATGGCGCGCGGAAGAGTTTGATCCGCAGCCCATACTCCGTCAGGGTTCCGGCAAACAGCCATGTCGCAAGGCTCATCCCGAGGATGGTCAATGGCGACTCGTCGCTTTGGAACCACCACGTAGCGATCGCCGCCGCCACGGTCGCGGCGAAAGCGAATTTCAACCGCCTCAGAGCCTGACGTAGATTCCCCCGCTTCCAGGTCAGCAACGGACCGACGGCCATGACCACGATCACCGGCACCATCAGCGGGACGAAGGTTGCATTGAAGAATGGTGGCCCCACGGAAACCTTCCCGCCGCCGACCACGTCGAGGAACAACGGATACAGGGTTCCAAGGAACACGGTTCCCGCGGCCGCGCTCAGAAGAAGGTTGTTCATCAGAAGGCCGCCCTCTCGCGAAACCGGGGCGAAGAGTCCTCCCTGCCTGAGAGCCGGTGCCCGCAACGCGAACAGGAACAGCGATCCCCCGACGGTGGCGAGGATGAGCATGAGGATGAAAACCCCTCGCGTGGGATCGGTGGCGAAGGCGTGGACCGACGTCAGCACCCCCGAGCGGACCAGGAAAGTCCCCAACAGGCTGAGCGAGAACGTGACGATGGCCAGGAGGATGGTCCAAACCTTCAGGGCGTCGCGCTTTTCGACGACGATCACGGAGTGAAGAAGGGCGGTCCCCGCCAGCCACGGCATGAAGGAGGCGTTCTCCACCGGGTCCCAGAACCACCAGCCGCCCCAACCCAGCTCATAATAGGCCCACCAGCTTCCCAGGGCGTTGCCCATGGTCAGGAAGAACCATGCCGCAAGCGTCCAGGGACGCACCCAGCGCGCCCATGCCGGGTCCACCCGTCCTTCGAGCAAGGCGGCGATGGCGAAGGAAAAGGCCACCGAAAAACCCACGTAACCCAGATACAGAAACGGCGGATGGAGGATCAGCCCCGGATCCTGAAGAAGGGGGTTCATTCCTTCGCCGTCGATTGGCGCCGGATGTAGGCGCAGGAAGGGATTCGAGGTGAACAGGATGAAGGCAAGGAAACCAGCCCCGATCATCCCCTGAATGGCCAGGACGCGGGCCAGGAAGAACTGGGGAAGGCGCCGCCCGAAAAAGGCCAGGGCATAACCGAAAACGGCGAGGATCAACGCCCACAGCAACAGGGACCCCTCGTGATTCCCCCACACCCCCGTCACCTTGTAGACCATGGGTTTCGTCGAATGTGAGTTCTTGACCACGTTCAGGACCGAAAAGTCCGAAACCACGAATGCATGGGTCAAGGCGCCAAAAGCGATGGCGACCAGAACCAGTTGCATGAGGGCTGCCGGCTTGGCGATGGAAACCCAGGCAACATCGCCACGCGATGCGCCCACCAACGGCACCGTACTTTGGATCAAGGCAACGAACAGCGCCGTCACCAGGGCATAGTGGCCAAATTCGGTTATCATGGAGTCCGTTCGCTGATCATGGGAATGGTTGAATGTCGGTCGGTGCGCTAGCGCGCAGCAGTGACGTTAGGACGGAAATTCATTTCAGGGGTCGTCGTCCTGCAACTTCTTGATGAGCGGGAGGATGTTTTTCTCGAGTACCTGCACGTTTATGGCTCCGATGTGCTTGTAGGCGATTTTCCCCGCCTTATCGACGACGAAGGTCTCCGGCACGCCGTAGACCCCCCAGTCGATGGCCACGCGCCCGTTGATGTCGGCGCCGGTGCGCGTATAGGGATCACCCAGGTCGTCCAACCACTCCTGGGCGTCGTCGGGTTTGTCCTTGTAGTTCAGCCCGTGGACGGGGAAGGTGTCCCGGCTCGCCATGTCCATCAGCAAAGGATGTTCCAGCCGGCAAGCCTGGCACCAGGAGGCCCAGACATTGACCAGGGAAACCTCCCCTTTCAAATCCTTGTCGGAAAGCCCGAGGGTCCTTCCCTGTACCGGCGGAAGGTCGAATTCGGGTGTCTGCTTGCCGATCAAAACCGAGGGTATCTCGCGAGGGTCCAAGGTCAGGCCGATGGCAAACGCCACCGCGATAAATCCGAAAACGATCAGGGGAAGGGCGTAGACTCTTGGAAAACCCCTGCGCGGGCGGCTTGATGTTCCGTTTTCTGGATTTTCCGAAACGTTCGCGCCGGTCATCACATATCTCTCTTTTCGACGGAGGGTGGAAGCCGGCGGACAATTGCGGAAGCGACGAATTGGTTTGTCTTCGACCCGGCGGATGGCTGAATCATCCGATCAGAATCCTCATA
Source organism: uncultured Thalassospiraceae bacterium (assembly GCA_964632795.1). Classification (GTDB taxonomy): domain Bacteria; phylum Pseudomonadota; class Alphaproteobacteria; order Rhodospirillales; family 2-02-FULL-58-16; genus CAZWEZ01. Next base: position 29,484 of record CAZWEZ010000004.1, read on the forward strand.
TCCTCGAGAAACCGATAGGGCGGCACCACAAGGTTCCGCGGAGGAGGCCCGGCCCGGACCCGTCCCGAGGTGTCGTAGTGCCCCCCGTGGCAGGGACAGAACCAGCCCCCGTAGTCGCCCCTGCGGTCGCCGGGGTTCTGGCCCATCGGGATGCAGCCGAGATGGGTGCAGATGCCGATGACGACAAGCCATTCGTCGCGCTGAACCCGTTCACTGTCCAACTGGGGGTCCGGCAACTCCAGGGTGTCGTCGGCTCGCGCCTTGTCGATCCGCTCCGGAGTTCGATGGTCGATGAAGATCGGTTTTCCGCGCCATACCGCCGTAATCCGCTGTCCGATTTCGATCTGCTCCACGTCGACCTCGATGGTCGAAATCGCCACGACGTCGGATGCCGGGTTCATGCTGTCGATGAATGGCCATGCGGCTAACGCTACGCCGGCAGCAGCCAACGTCCCAGTCGTGATCATCAGGAAATCACGACGGGTCTCATCATCATGATATGGCAGGGTTGTGTCCAGCCGTTTCACCATCGCCACCCATCATCCTCTTTGCTCTATCCTTGTCGGGAAGCCCAGGGAGAGGAGCCTTCAAGCCGTTTCGGCTTGCTGATGTTCCGCCGTTTTCCCGGCTCTTTCGGGGGGGCTTGTCGATCATCCTCTTGGCCGTGTTCATGTCCGCCATGTCCCATGGAACGATGCATCACGAAGTGCATCCCCAGGCAAACGGCCAGGGGCACCAAAAAAAGGGCATATGTCCCCAACCCACCGGTCTCAAATTGGATGCTTGATATCCCCACGAATGCGGCCACCATCGCAAGGCAACAGAGGATCATCATCCCCATGGGCGAGCCGAACAGCGATTTCGCGGAAGAAATCAGCTTTTCCATCATTCAATGTTCCATTTCTCGAAAGACATGAAAGAAAACCAAAGAAGGCCGCAGCCTCCTTACAGGAGCCTTTTTCAAGGGGGGCTCGGTCCGAAAGCTCCGCCATCCGCGAGTTCCGATTAAAGCGAATGCCTGTTACCGAAGTATGTCCGGGCACCCACTAAATTGTGTCAAACTTTGCCAAGTCCCCGGGTTGACAAACTTTGCTACATTTTTCTCCCATTCTTCGGGGGCGGCCCCGAGCACCCCGGCCGTACAAATCACTGAGCATGTTTTCGGCTTCCCAAACCCGGCCACACGGCAAGACCGATCAAAATCAGCCCCACCGCCAGCATCGGCGCCGACAGCCACTGGCCCATGGTGGTTCCGCCGATGAGGAAACCGATGTGGGCGTCGGGCTGGCGGAACAACTCGACGGTCATGCGCGACACCGCGTACCCGCCAAGGAAGACGCCGGTCAGCAAGCCCGGACGCAGGCGCACCGCCTTCCAACGCCATAAAATGTGGAGGAGGACAAACAACGCAAGCCCCTCCAGCGCGGCCTCGTAGAGCTGACTCGGGTGGCGGGGCTCGGGGCCACCATAGGGGAAGACCACGGCCCAGGGCAGATCGCTCACCCGGCCGAACAGCTCTCCGTTGATGAAGTTTGCGAGGCGTCCCAGGAAAAGCCCGATGGGGGCGGCGCAGGCGACGATATCGGCGAACGGCAAAACCCGGATTCCCCGGCGGCGCACGAACAGGAGCCCCGCCACGACGACGCCGAGGAGCCCCCCGTGGAACGACATGCCGCCCTTCCACACCTGGAGGATGGCCAGCGGATCGTCCAGGTAATAGCCGAACTTGTAGAACAGCACGTAACCCAACCGCCCGCCGAGCACCACCCCGAGGATCGCCCAGGTCAGGAAGTCGTCGATGTCGTGGGCCTCGGCGGCTTGGGGCGTCTTGCGGGCCAGCCACCGGATGTAGCGCCAAGCGACCAGCAGCCCGACGAGATAGGCGAGCGAGTACCAACGAATGGCGAGCGGCCCCAAATGGATCAGAACCGGATCGATGAGGGGAAAGGGAATGACGAAGGTCATGGCTTAATCGGCCTCCTCGGTCTCAGAGCCTGTTTGGAAAGTTGAAACGCGGCGCGACGGTACATCGCCAGCCACAGGATCACGGCGACGCCGGCGAGCAGGAAGGGAACGGCGGCGTAGTTGACGGCCTGCCAATCGAAGCGATCGAGGAGCGCTCCCGACAGTAACGACGCCATTGCCAGCGAGCCGAATACCAGGAAGTCATTGGCGGCCTGCACCTTCGCCCGTTCGGCCGGCTTGTAGGTCTCGGTCAGAAGGCTCGAAGCGCCGATGAAGGTAAAGTTCCAGCCCAGGCCAAGGGCCACCAAACCGAACCAGAATTGATTGATTTCGACTCCAATGAGCGCCGCGGCGACACATCCCCCCAGCAACACGAGGCCCAGGAGCATGATGTTTACCACGCCAAACCTCCGGATCAGGCTGCCGGTGAACAAGGCGGGGGCGAACATGGCCAGCGTGTGCCATCGGATGACGAACGCGGTGTGGTCGAGTCCGTGTTGGAAGGTAGCCATCGCCAGCGGTGTCGCCACCATCATCAGAATCGTTACCCCATAACCGATCATTCCGACGAGCGCGGCGGCGATGAACGCCGGCTGGCGCATGATCCGGGCCAATGGCCGGCTGGGCTCACCAATTTCTTCCTCCCGCAGCGGGGGAATATCGAGAAGCAATAGCAAAACCGCCGCCGAAAACCCTAACCCGGCGATCACCAGAAAGGAGCCCAGGAAACGGTTCGGGGCAAACAGTTCGCTTGACAATATTGTCAATTCCGGTCCGGCCAGCGCGGCGACGATCCCCCCTGCCAGGACCAGGGATATCGCTCTGCTCCGGAAATCGGGATTGACCACTTCGGTTGCCGCGAAGCGGTAATACTGGGCAAAACCGGCAGAGACGCCGACGACAAACGTGCCGAGGACGAACAGGGGGAGGTCTTCGATGAAGATACCCGAGGCCGCCACCAGGGCGCCGAAGGCGCCGATGAGCGCACCGAGGATGAAACCCCACTGGCGACCAATCCTCTTCATCAGGAGCGAGGCGGGAATCGTCGCCGCAACGGTGCCGATCATAGCCCCTGAAACCGGAAGGGTCGCCAACGCCTTGTCCTCGGCAAGGGAGTAACCGACCAGGCCACCGGCAATGACAAAAACAGTCGCCCCCGTCATGAACAGCGCCTCGCAGGCCGCAAGTATGGCCACGTTCGACTTTTCGCGTGAAAACATCATGCGGAGAAAACCCGAAAACAAAATGATTCAGTGGTGATAGCCGCCGACTTCCTTCGGGAGCCGCGGGACGAATGCAGGAACATTTGAAGCATAATGGGAATACGCCTCTTCGAATCTCATCGATGCCTCATGTTCCTCCTTTCTCGCCAGGCGGACGTACATGAAGACCAGAATCGGAAACATGACGATCGTGGGCAATGTCGGCCACTGGAAGAGAAAGCCCACCATGATCAGGATAAAGGCCAGATACTGCGGGTGGCGGATGTACCCGTAGGGACCGGTGGTGGCGAGGAAACGGTCGCGCTGGGCCGTGAAGAGAACTCTCCAGGAAGCCGCCAGTAAAAAGAATCCGCCGGCGATCAGGATGCCGCTTATCAAGTGCGGGAGGGTGAAATGCGGGTCACCCTCGGATCCCAGCACCGTCCACCACAAATGACCGGCCTCGTGTGAAAACAGATCGAGGCTGGGATACCAACTTCCGAGCCAGCCCGAAAGCAGGTAGATGGTCAGTGGAAACCCGTACATTTCCGCGAACAGGGCTATCAGGAAGGCGGAAAACGCGCCGAAGGAACGCCAGTCCCTTGTCGTTCGCGGTTTGAAGAAGCTGGCCGCGAACAAAATGAACAAGGCCGAATTGATGATGACAAGCGGCCATAAACCGTATGCCGACGTTTGTTCATTCATCGGTATTTTCCGCGTTATGGGGGTCGGCATCCCACCCCACGCATTGTTGGAAAACGACTACCGGAGCGACCATTCGAAAACCCTCTCGGGAACGTCGGAAATGCCTTTCAAGATGAGTTTGATGGTTTGGGTTTCGGTCCCCAATGCCGGAAAGGTCAGGGTGCCGGAGCGGTGATGGCCGCCGGCAGGCATACCGTCCCATTCCGTCGCCACGACGGCGATGCCCTGGTCGTTTTCGAGGACGGAAATTTCGGTCATGTCAAAATCCAGTGACCCCGAATGGGTGTTCAGGGAGACCGAGAACCGCACCGGTTCGCCCAACCTGATGTCCACCGGCTCGACTTCCACCGAGATTCCGTTCTCATCGCTTTCCCGGGCCGGGAGGTCGAATGTCTTGACCGTGTCGGCGGTCTGCGAAACCTGATCCGCCGCCGCCGCCGTCCCCGACAGCATGAAGGACGCGGCAACGACGACAACCGACGAAAAGACGACCGCGCCGAGGACTTTGTTCATGTCGAGGGTGAAGAGGTGCTTGAAGGGGCCCCGTTTCGGACCGAGATCGTGATTCTGCATGATTCGCAACATCATTGTAATTCCAGTGAGGTTCGAGAAGACGCCAAGCAGGATGAAGGCCGTCTGGTAATCGACCAGAAAAACGGCGGCCGCCGACAAGCCCAGAATGGGCAGGACGTCGGCGATGTGGTGGGCGCAGCAAGCCACCATGGCGACGGTGGAAACACCGCCCGAGGCGGCGACGCCCGCCGTGGCGGCTGCCCGTCTTTGGCGCAGGGCGCCCTTGATGTAGATATGGAGCCCCAGTTGGGTGCCGAAGCCGGCCGCCAGCAGTAGAATCCAATACCACATATCGGAAAACAGATATAAGGCGGAGTCAAGGGATTGCGCGAAGATGAGAATTGCAAAATAAATAGACAGCAATCCAACTCCGCCGACAATTCCGATGAATATTGGCTTTCTATTTTTCATTCGTTCTTCATTCCACGATCAACCTGCCCTTGAGCATGCCCATCTGGCAGGCGAACTCGTACTCACCCGGTTTTTCCGGAAGGAAATCGATCGCCACCGTTTCACCGGTCGGCAACTTGGCGCTCTTATCGAAGTCGGGGAACAGCACCATTTCCGAACAAGTTGCCGTCTCCTCGCGGCGGAAGTTGAGCCGCACCGGCCGTCCGCGCTCGACGACGATGGTATCCGGGGTGTAGCCGCCCTTGACCACGATCAGGGCTTCCTGGCGGCTGCCGACGGCGACGGCCGCCGTCCTCTTCGCCTGCTTGAGCCAGAAGAACCAGACGATAAGGCCGATAAGCGCCAGGCCGAGTATCGTGACCAACCATTGATCGGCGGTCATGACGCCACCCCCTTGGGCTTGAAGAAACGAAGGCGGTTGGCGTTGCTCACCACGGTCACCGAGCTGAAGGCCATGGCGGCTCCGGCGATGATCGGCGACAACAGCATCCCGAAAAACGGATAGAAAACACCCATCGCGACGGGAAGGCCGAGGACGTTGTAACCGAAGGCCCCAAGCAGATTCTGGCGGACATTGCGCATGGTCGCGCGGCTGATCTCGATCGCCGTCGCCACTCCCAACAGGCTGCCCGTGATGAGGGTGATATCGCTGGCCTCGATGGCGACGTCGGTGCCGGTGCCGATGGCCAGGCCGACATCGGCCTGGGCGAGAGCCGGCGCGTCGTTGATGCCGTCGCCGACCATGGCAACGGTCTTGCCTTCGGATTGCAGCATAAACACTTCATTGGCCTTTCGGAGGGGAAGCACTTCCGCGAAGACGCGGTCGACCCCGACCTGATCGGCTATTGCCTCGGCGGTCCGCCAGTTGTCACCCGTGAGCATGATCACTTCGATACCCATTCGGCGGAGCGCGGCAACGGCGGCCTTTGAATCCGGCTTCACCGTATCGGCGACCGCCACCACGCCGGCGGCGCGACCATCAATGGCAACGTACATTGGTGTTTTCCCCAGGGGGGCCAAGTAATCCGCGATATCGGATAGACCCCTGGCTTCTATGTTCCGATCGGTCATCAGTTTGACGTTCCCGAGCAGAACTTCGTGACCATCGACACGCCCCGTAACCCCGTACCCGGCGATTGCACGGAAATCCACGGCCTTTGAAAGGATGAGGCCGCGTTCCTCGGCGCCCTTGATGATGGCCTCTCCCAAGGGATGCTCCGAGCCCCGTTCCAGGGAGGCGGCAAGTCGCAGCACCTCGTCGTCTTCGAAGTCGGGCATAACCACGACGTCGGTGAGCACAGGTTCACCCCGGGTGATCGTGCCGGTCTTGTCGAGCACGATGGCGTCGATTCTCTCCGCCGTCTGCAAGGCGTCCCCGGAGCGGATCAGGATGCCGTTCTCGGCCCCTTTGCCGATTCCCACGGTCAACGACGTCGGCGTCGCCAGGCCAAGGGCGCAGGGACAGGCGATAATGAGGGTCGTGACAAGAACGATGGTGGAGAAGACGAAGCGCGGTTCCGGCCCCAAATCGTACCAGACGACGAAAGCCAGAACGGCCAGGATCAATACCGCCGGGACAAAATAGCCCGCGAACTTGTCGACGATCCTCTGAATCGGCGCCTTGGACCCCTGGGCCTCCTGGACCAGGGTGATGATGGAAGCCAGCGCCGTGTCCTTGCCCACCTTGGTGGCGCGAAAGCGGAAACTTCCCATCTTGTTCATGGTGCCGCCGATGACCTCGTCGCCGAGGTTCTTCTCGACCGGGATCGATTCGCCGGTGATCATCGACTCGTCCACGGCGCTGCCCCCCTCGACGACTTCGCCGTCGACCGGGATCTTCTCCCCGGGACGAACGATCACCGTGTCACCGACCAGGACCTCCTCGACTGGAATGTCGATCTCCTGGCCTTCCCGGAGGATTCGCGCGGTTTTCGCCTGCAGGCCGATCAGCGTGCGGATGGCCTCCGAGGTCCGCCCCTTGGCTTTGTTTTCCAGGGCCAGGCCCAGCACGACCAGGGCGATGACGACGGTGGTCACGTCCCAAAAGGGCTCGGCCAGTTCCGGGGAAGGAAACAACCCCGGAAAGGCGGTCGCCACGACCGAGTACAGGAAGGCGGCGGAAACGCCGATGGCGATCAGCGTATGCATGTTGGCCGAACGGTGCTTGAGCGCCGCCCACATGCCGGTGAAGAACCGCGAGCCCGACCACACCATGACGGCAAACGTCAATACGCCGAGGTTTCCCCAGAGAACCCTTTCAACGGAACTCCCCGCCGGAATCCAGGCCCTCAGCCCGGGGATGATATCGGGGTACATGAAAACCACGTTGGGCACGGAAACCACGGCGGCCAGCCAGAACTTCCGCATCAGGGTCAGGTATTCCTGCTCGCGTTCATCCCGTTCCCTGTTCACCCCCGCATCGGTCGCGGGGGTAGGGTCGACCGCCTCGCAGCCACTGTCGGCGATCGTCTCGCGCAGGGAATCGAAATCCACCTTTGAAGGCTTGTATGTCACCTCCGCCGTTTTCGTGCCGAAATTGACGGTTGCCGAGATCACACCGGGAGTACCCAGCAGGGCGCTCTCGATATGGGAAATGCAGGAGGCGCAGCTCATGCCCTTGATCCCCAACCGCACCGAACACGCATCCGGGGCATGAACCGTCGAGGGGGATGGACCAGACGGTTGTCGGGAATCGGGACGGTCAGGCATGGCTGCCGCCTCCCTCCGGGCGGTGTTCGAGGGCGGAAGAGGGGCGGGAGACTGAGCCCCCCTCTCCCGCCAGGTGCAGGTGGGGGCCTGCCTCGAACTTCTCCCGGCAATCAGTTGAACAAAAGTAATAGACCTGGCCGTCATGGACGCTGGACTTGGCGTTGTCCGTGGACACCGTCTGGCCGCATACGGGATCGGTATCCTTTTCCGGAGCCGACCAACGAAGAGGCCCGGCCTCGGCGGGCGCTTTGGCCCGCTTGTCGTCACCGCCGCCGTCGCCGCAACAACCGCCTCCTGCCGCGTGATTTTCCTTTTTATGTCCGGAACCGTGGCCGAACATGTGCGACCCGCATCCGAAACGCATCATCAGGAAGACCAAGCCGCCGAACAACAAAACTTGTAGAAGCGTGTCCATGTCAATTTCCCCACTCTCGAACTGGTTACATCCCACGAGCCAGTAGAAACTTGTTGAAATGCTTGTCATAGGTGGCTGAATGGGTTTTCAGCCATTTCGTCATGAAGTCGAAAACCAGGGCATTGTCGTAATCGCCGCAAACGAGGGTGCGTTTCATCCTGTCCAGCTTTCTCAACAGTACGTCATGCGCCCACTTATGGGCGGCGGATCTCGGATAGCCGGTTTCCAGCATCAAGCGCTCTTCGCGTTCCAGATTGCGTGACAGCAATCGGATCGTGTCTTCGATTCGCCCACAGGTTCCCCCTGGATCGGTGCATATCACTCGCGGGTGGAAAAATCGGTCGAGGACGAAGAACAGGCATTCCCGACTCGCCTCGAGGAATCTGGTATCGGAATCAGCGCCGGAGAAGTCGTTTGCACCGAACATTGAGCGTTTCCCACCTCTGCTGTTTTCACGTCATGGCAACTCTGGACTGTCGCTGCCGCCTCTATTTCTCTTCCGGGCATACCTCATGGTCGGTCCCATCCTTGGCATGTTTGCTTGCCGACTCTGCCGGATCGTTGCCGCCCACGTGATCGCGCCGCCAGTCACGGAACAAGTCGATGCAGACGATGACGATGATGGTCAGGGAAACCAGGGACAGGACTCCGGGGAAACTTGAAAACCAGTGCCACCAGTCTCCGCCCCAACCCATCATGCCTTGTTGCGTCCAGTCGTCGTTCCGCATTGGAAATCACCCGATTTGAAGGGGAGCAAGGTGGAAGTTCATTTCGGGTCTTTCGATTCATTCGGCCCGCCGGATGGCTCCGGTCTTGCGGTCCATGGCATGGTTATGTCCTTCTTGTCAGGCGCCCAATCGAACATCGAACCCTTGACCATCGACCTTCATTATCGGGATGTCTGTTACTGAAATTTGTCTGAAAATTCTTTTGTTGTGACAAAATTTGACGTTCCTCGGGTCTGTTACAATCTGTAACAAGAATTTTATTATTGAACGGTGGCGGTCCCATATTGTGCGCCCTTGCTCACCACCATATTCAGCGTCGGGAAAGGCCATGCGTGCATCCGCTTTATCGGCATTTCTGATCGCCGTGCTTTTCAGTGCTCCGGTTTCCGCAGCCGACAACGACGGAGACGATTGTGACGCTTTCGTCGCCAACCGGGCCCAGTATGAGTCCTGTCTGGAAAACCGCCGCGAACAGGGTGACACGGCGACTCCGGATGCGCAGCCACAACGTCTCGAGGAACAAGAGTGCGAATGTTCGAAACACCACCGGGTGAAAGGCGACGCCATCGATAAGACATTGAAGAACTGAAAAGAAAAATCCGGGCCGAACTCTCAGGGACAAGAAATCACTGTCGGAGGGGTCGACGGGTATCTTCCGGGAAGGCGTTAGAAATATCTCGTCAAGCTGATCCGCAGATAGCCGCCGCGGCGCAGGCCGTGGCCGGGGAACTGGAGCGTCACCGCCACTCCCGGTGGTCCGCGCGTCGGGTGCGATCAGGCGCTTCGCCAAGGCCGGCTCGTTGAGGGCCACCTCCCTGATCCTGGCCAACCGGGCCTCGCTCAGGTCCCCGGGGCTCTCCACCAGATCGGCCACGGGCAGGTCGGCGCCTTCGGCCTCGGTGTGCTGGAAGTTGGTGATCGAATCGACCCGGATGACATGGGGGGTTGTCCTGGCCGAAGAACACCCGGTAGTCGGCGGTGATTTCGAGGTCCCGCACCCCCGCCCCGGCGGCGGCGACCGCCAGCAAACAGGCGATCACGACGGGTCATCTGGTTCCGTGATTATCGGATTCCGAGTAACAAGTTGGCCTTCTCAGTGGCGGTATTTCAGGACATCCATCAGTTCCTCGACGATCTGCTCGATGTCGCCACGTGCCGCGGCGGTCGTGACATGGGTTTTGAGATGGCTGCGCAACACCAGGTCGCCGGTCTTGGCGAGCGCCCCGTCGACGGCCTTGATCTGCTTCAATACATCCACACAATAGATGTCGTCGTTGTCCAACATGCGGAGAATGCCTTCGACATGGCCTTTGATCGACAACAGGCGGCGGCGGGCCTCCGGCCGTGTCTCAGGATCGAGCCTGAGCGCGTGACACCCCCCCGCATCCATCATGCCACCTGCGCTTCGTATCCTTTTGCGGTGACGGCCTCGGCCAGAACCTGCGGTTCGGCTTCACCGCGAACCACCGCTTCGCCGCGATCCTTGCTCACCTCGACGACTTCGACCACCCCCGGCACTTCGCTCAAGGCTTTTTGCACAACGCCGACGCAGTGTCCGCAGGTCATTCCCTTGATTTTCAGTCTGGTTTCCATGGTAGCAGCTCCCAATCAAAGACCCACCCCGGGGGGGGTGGGATATCGCTCTGAATAACGTAGAGTTCGGAGGTTGTCAACTCCAGCGCAGGGGGGCCACAAACCATCGGCACCTATCGGCCGGACATAGATTGTAACAATTTTTTTCGGAATGACTCGAGAGGGTTTCATATACTTGGCGTCATGGAAACCTCGCCGCACATACTCGTCGTCGACGATAACCAGGAAATCCGCGACCTCCTTGCCAAATCCCTGTCCAAGGACGGTTTGCGGGTGAGCACGGCTGCTGACGGTAAGGTCATGCGCAGGGTTCTGGGGGAAAGCAAGATCGACCTGATCGTTCTGGACCTCATGCTGCCGGGAGACGACGGTCTCACCTTGTGCCGTCAACTGCGGGCTGAATCGTCAATTCCCGTAATCATGCTGACGGCGAAGGGAGAAGAGATCGACAGGGTGGTCGGCCTCGAAATGGGTGCCGACGATTACGTGGCAAAACCGTTCAGTTCCCGAGAACTTCTGGCACGAATAAAAGCCGTACTCCGCCGGTCCCAGTCACTGCCTTCGACACCAGAACCCCTCGAGGCCGGGGATTACCATTTTGCTGGTTGGAAACTCGACACGGCCAAGCGGGTATTGGAATCCGCCGATGGCGTTGTCGTCCCTCTGAGTACGGGGGAATACGACCTTCTCATTGCTCTAGTCCGACATCCGCAAAGGGTGCTCAGCCGCGATCAACTCCTCGATCTTGCCAGGGGCCGGACTGCCACCACTTTTGACCGTAGCATCGACACCCAGGTAAGCCGCCTCAGAAGGAAACTCGAGGAAAATCCGAAGGAACCCAAAATCATCAAGACCATCTGGGGCGGCGGCTACATGTTGACTTCTTCGGTCTCAAGAGAATGAAACGGTTCCTTCCCAAGAGCCTGGTTGGCCAGACGATTGTCGTATTGGTGGTCGGGCTGACCGTCTCGCACGGCATAAGTATGACCATTTATTCCGGCGACCGGGAGGATGCACTGAACATGATGGGGGGACACCACTTGGCGCAACGCATCGCCAAGGCCTCTCATCTGATTAGCGAAACTCCGGTCGAATGGCGGGAGCGCATCGTTTCGACACTGGATGAACCTGTCTTTCGCGTTTTCTTGTCGCCAACCAGCACGTTGATTCCCTCCAAAGGAAAAGCTTGGCGGGCCACAATTATCAGTGATTTCGTTGAAAGACAGCTCAAGGATGATTCCGTTGGCCAAGTCATCGTCCAACTTCTTGACGATACGGTTGCCGAGCGGATTAACGGCCTCGAATCCCCGGTTCAATGGGTCCGGATGTATTTGGACCGGATGATGCATATCGTTCCCCAGCACCAGTCGCTTCGTATCTCTATTGAACTCAACGACGGCCAATGGCTCAACTTCTCGAGCTCTATTCCGAGAGCCGGTTCGTTCTGGTCTGGCTCTGCCGTTCTTTCCATGTTGTCGATGGCCGTGGCGGTCATCCTCCTTTCATTATGGGTCGTCCGGCGACTGACCATACCCCTCGACGAGTTCGCCCGGGCCGCCGAACGGCTTGGAAAGGATGTCGCCGCACCTCCCCTGCCGGAAACGGGCCCAACCGAACTGCGTATGGCAGCCCGCGCCTTCAATGAGATGCAGGAGCGCCTGCGACGCTTCATCGAGAACCGCACCCGGATGCTTGCCGCCATCTCGCATGATCTGCGGACGCCAATCACCCTGTTACGCCTGCGCGCCGAACTCATCGAAGACGAGGAGATGCGGACCAAGACGATGGTGACCCTCAACGAGATGGAGTCCATGATTGCCTCGACGCTGGCCTTCGCTCGGGAGGATGCCGAGAACGAGGAGAACCGGGTCGTCGATATCGTGGCATTGCTGGAAAGCATCTGCGACGACATGATCGATGCCGGCCTTCCCGTCGAGGCGGAGTTGCCCGAAAGGATTCTTTTCGAATGCCGTCCGACTTCGTTGAAAAGGGTTCTCTCGAACCTGATTGACAATGCCGTCAAGTACGGCGGGAAAGCTCACGTCGCAATGAGCGACGAAGGTGAAGCTGTAAAGATCACCATCGAGGACAATGGCCCCGGCATCCCGGAGCAAGAATTGGATCAGGTTTTCGCCCCGTTCTATCGTCTCGAGTCCTCCCGGAGCCCCGAAACCGGAGGAATCGGCTTGGGCTTGAGCGTCGCCCAGACCGTCGTCGATGCGCACGGAGGAAAGATCAAGTTGTCGAACCGGCACGAAGGAGGACTGCGGGTAAGCGTCGAACTGCCCCGTTAATCGCGCAATACACTGATTTCTCAGGATTGACCGCTGTTAATCCTCTCGCAACGACCTGTCGATGCTCCGGGAGAGTGGATTCAGGATATAGTCCAGCAACGTCCGCTCTCCTGTAATAATCATGACCTCGGCCTGCATTCCGGAGACGAGTTCAGCATCATTCAACGCTTCCAATGCCTCGTCGGGGAGGCTTATCCGCGCGAGAAAGTAACTTTTTCCGGAGGTTTCATCGGTCAGGCGGTCAGCCGAAACGGATGCTACGATCCCTTCCACCGGCACGGTGTCCCGCCTGCTAAACGCTGTGAACCGGACTTCCGCCTTCTGGCCAATATGGACCACGTCTATGTCATTTGGGTCGATCTGAGCCGAGATCACCAGACGGTCCTGGCTGGGGACGATATCCAGGATCGGGGCTCCCGGAGAGATCACACCCTCGCGAGTGTAGACCTGGAGGGCAACCACCGTGCCGTCCAGCGGCGCCCGGATGACCGTCCGCTTGAGGATGTCCTGGGAGGCAAGCATCCGTTCCTCGAGGTCGAACAGCTCCGACTGGACTTCGCGGTGCTGTTCGACGACCTCGCCGATCATGGCCGCCTTCAATTCGATGATCTGGAGGCGGGTCTCGCCGATGCTCTGCTTGATGCGGGCGATGTTGGCCTCGTTCTGGCTGCGGTTCCCCTCGATCTCGGCGGCCAGCCTCTGCAGCGCCAGCAGGCGGGGTTTCTCGGCCAGGCCCTTGTCGAACAGGGTCTGAACGTCCCCGATCTCTTCGAGGATCAGGGCCAGTTGCTTGTTCTCGGACCCGATCTGCCCCTTGAGGCCGACGATCTCCTCGGAGAACTGGGCGATCCGCTGTTTGAGGATCGCCGCCTGGGTATCGAGGGACTTGCGGCGGGCCTCGAAGATCTTGGTCTGGCCGGCGATGACGTCGGCCTTCGCGGGGTCGTCGTCGTCGAGCAGCCACTGGGGGAACTCGATTGCCCGCGTACCGTCGCGTTCCGCGACCAGGCGGGCTTCCAGGGCGCCGGCCGCCATCTTCCGCCCCCGCAGCAGGTCGAGCGTCGCCCGGGCCTGGGTATCGTCGAGCTCGATGAGGATCTGGCCCATGGTCACCGTGTCGCCGTCGCGGACCTTGATGTCCTTGATGATCCCCCCTTCAAGGTGTTGAACCGTCTTGCGGTTGGTATCAACTCTGACAACACCTGGCGCAATCGCTGCACTGTCCAGCGGAGCCAGGGCGGACCAACCTCCGAATACACCAAAGAACAAGGCGATCACGACAAAACCAGCCTTGACGGGGCCTCCCAGTCCAGGTTTGTCGTTCTTCCCAGGCCCTTTCCCCCGGGATGGCGGAGGAATTGTTGTCGCCTGGGTCGGACTATGGTTCACATGTTCCATTCTCAAGCTATTCCTTGACAAGTAATGGCCTGCCGTGAGCCTCGGGGCGTTCGCTTGACTGGAGTGCCGCCAACTTTGGGATGATTTCGTTCCTAGGCCCAAACGCTTGGATCGACCCCTCGCGTAACACCAGGACCTTGTCCGTGTTCTGCAGAATGCTTGGCCTATGGGCGATTGAGACAACAGTTACGCCCTTTTCCTTGAGGATACGAAGGGCTCTTATCAGGGCTTCCTCACCCTCGTTATCCAGATTGGCGTTTGGTTCGTCGAGCACGACGAACTTCGGTTCGCCATACATCGCCCGGGCCAATGCAATTCGTTGTCGTTGACCTCCAGAGAGCGCGGCGCCGCCCTCACCAATCTCCGTGTCGTAGCCTTTGGGCAGACGAAGGATCATTTCGTGTACGCCGGCGAGTTGGGCCGCCGAAACCACCGCATCGGGATCACCCTCGCCCATACGTGCAATATTCTCTGCAACGCCACCACCGAAGAGTTCAATATCCTGAGGCAGATAGCCGATGTGAGGGCCCCGGTCCGCCGAGTCCCACTGCGCCACGTCCATGTCGTCCAAACGGACATGACCGGCACGTGGCACGAGGTTGCCGACAAGAAGCCGCGCAAGTGTCGTCTTTCCCGCGGCTGTTGGCCCTATCAGGCCGAGTGCCTCGCCTGGCTCAAGATCGAATGCGACGGCCCGGATGGTCGGTTCGGAAGCTCCCGGGTGGATGAAACTCACTCCTTCCACCGTCACTCGCCCGCTTGGCGCGGGCAAAGGCATGGTCTGCTTGCCGAAAGGCGTTTCGTCCAATTGCCGTTTGAGTCTCTCGTAGGCGCTTCGAGCGGCGACAATCGACTTCCACGAAGCTATTGCCTGTTCCACCGGTGCCAACGCTCTTCCCATGAGAATAGAGCCCGCAATCATGGCGCCTGGAGTGAGTTCGTTGTGGATGACCAGCCAGGCACCAACACTGAGAATCCCGACCTGCAGGATCAACCGGAAGAATTTCGAGACTGCCGTCAAGGCCCCGCTTCGGTCACTGGCTTGTGCTTGCAGGACCAAGGATTGGGCGTTCCGGGACTGCCAGCGGCGAACCACGCTGGGCATCATGCCCATCGCCTCGATGACATCGGCGTTGCGGACCGTTGCCTGGGCGAATTGGAGAGCCTTGATCGACTCCGCCCCCGAGTGTGCCAGGAGTTTTCGGGTCGCAAGTTCATTGGTTATGGCGAGGCAAAATAGAGCAACGGCGCCGGCCAGCGAGAACCAGCCCAAAAGAGGATGCAACATGAATATCACCGCCAGGAAAATCGGTGTCCATGGGGCATCGATGATCGGGAAAATGCTGGGGCCGGAGAGGAATGTTCTGAAGGCGTTGAGGTCCCTGAGTCCCTGAATTGTCGGATCGCTACCCTTCCGTAATGTGGCAGCGATGCTCCCCATCAGGACCGGGCCGCCGAGACTCGAATCCAGCCATGTGCTCACTCGTACGAGCACGAGGCTCCGGAACAGCTCCAACGCCGCCATCACTAAAAGGGCGAAGCCCGCAATAAGCATAAGCATGGAAAGGGTGTCCGTGCTCCGGCTGGAGAGCACGCGGTCGAAGACCTGGAGCATGAAAAGCGGTGCCGTCAGCATCAACAGGTTGATGCAAAGACTGAACAGAACGATGGCGCCGAAGACCCGCTTGCAAGCCGTCAGGGAGTCCCGCAACAGCGGATTGACTGGTCCTTTGACGATGTCGCCAGCTTTCATCCGCGCCCCCATGAAATAAGGTTCGTTTCCGGTAGGCGGCAAGCCCTATGCGCACCGTCACCGAGGCGGATGACAACAATCATAGCCGATTTATGCCGGGTTTACACGAAGAGGTCGTTGGGATCGACCAGGCCACTGACCCCGAGCAGCGTCACCGATCCTCCGTCATCGAGGGCGACGATGGTGTCGAGCGCGGCGTCGCCGTTGACATCCGTCTCCGACGTTCCCGCCAGCCCGACGCCATCCTCGAGAAGCAGGACGTCGTCGATGAGATCGAAGTCGGTAACCGTGTCGCTGCCCGTATTGGCGCCGAAGACGAAGGTGTCGTCGCCATAACCGCCGGTGAGAACGTCGTCGCCCGTGCCGCCGGCCAGTCGGTCGTTCCCGGAATTGCCGATCAACGTGTCGCCGCCGGCGAGCCCGTCTAGGGTGTCGTTGCCCGAATCGCCGGCCAACGTGTCGTTCCCCGACGTTCCGACAAGGGCCTGGTCCGCAGCCTGGCCATCGACGAAGACCGTGAAGTTGGTCGATGAAGAGGCCGTATCGCCGTTCGAAGCTTCCTCGGCGGTTGCCGTTACCGTCAGTTGGTATTCCCCGCTGGCATCCGCCGGCAGGTTCAGGGTCAAGCCAGCGAGGTCGGCGGAATCGAGCGCCCACGTGCCGCCGCCGGTATCGGTTCCGGCCGATAGGGTCGCACCGTCGGGCATGCCGGAAATGGTGATGGAGGCAATGCTCTCGGAGCCATCCGTGTCGGCAACCGCGGCCGAGATATCGAGTGCCGCCGTCGCCGGTTCGCCGCCGCCGCCGCCCGAGCCCTCGTAGATTTTCGCGAACACGCCAGTACCGTCGCCGTCGCCGGACGTCCAGGTGACGACGAAACCGCCGTCGTCGCGCGCCGATATCGATGCCAGGCGCTGGTCACCGGCCGTGATATCGTTGACCTGGAATTCCTCGACCAAGCCGCCTTGCGAATCGTAACGCCGCGCCATCAGGGCGGTCCCGCTGTTATCCTGGCCTTGCGACTGCCATGAAATGAGGTAACCGCCGTCGGTGAGCGCCTCGACATCGGGGTATGTCTGTGTGCCCGCCGTGAACGACGCGTTAACCAGAAATTCACCGCCGACCGGGATGCCGTTGGCATTGAAACGCTGGCCGAAAACGTCCGCATCGGTGGCGGTCGTATCGGTGCTCGACTGCCAGGTCACGACGAAACCGCCGTCGATGAGCGCGGCGACGGTCACCGCCCCCTGCTCGCCCTGCCAATGGGTGTTGATCCGGAATTCGTTGGTAACAGGGTTGCCGTTGGCATCGTAACGCCGGCCGAATACGCCTCCGAGGCTTCCGTCCTGAAGGTACGACCGCCAAGTAACCACGTAGCCGCCATCGGCGAGCGCCGCGATATCCGGGTCGGTTTGATCTTCGTAACCATTTACGTTGACCTGGAATTCGTTGCCGATCCTATTCCCAGCAGCATCGTAATGTCGGGCGTAAATGCCGGAATGGGTCTGGTCCTGGCCATTCGTCATCCAGGTGACGACGAAATTGCCGTTGCTAAGTGTTGCCACACTAGGATTGTTCTGCCAGCTGCCCACGTACGAATTGACCTGGAACTCGACGCCCGCCGCAATGCCGTCGCTATCGTAGCGTTGGCCAAAAACACCCGTGCTGGAGCCATCCTGGTCGTCCGAAGTCCAGGTGATGACGAAGCCGCCGTCGTGCAGCGCAGTGCCCGAAGGTGTGGACTGATAACTCGAAGTGTCGGTGCTGACATGGAACTCATTGCCGACCGTACGGCCGGCCGCATCGTAGCGTTGGCCGTAGATACCCCAACTGTCGCCGTCCTGGGCCCACGATTGCCAGGTAATGACGAAACCGCCATCTTCGAGCGTGATGACGTTGGATATCTGCTGGTCGTTGTCCGTGGTCGTGTTGACCTGGAATTCGTCCTCGGTGGCCAACTGGGTTCCTGTCGAGGTTCCAGCGACCGTGATCACATTGGCGGCGCTTACAGCCGGTGCGTCGGCCACCGCCTCGACATTGACGGTTACCGTGGCGGTATCGGTGCCGCCGTTGCCGTCGGAGACCGTATAGGTGAAGGTGGCGTCGCCCGAGAAATCGGCGTCCGGCGTGAACACCACGTTGCCTTCGGTATCCAGCGTCGCCGATCCATTAACACCGTCTTGGACCGACTGGATGGTGAGCGTATCGCCATCCACGTCGGTGTCGTTGGCCAGAAGATCGGCGGCAAGGAGGGTCAGCGGCGTGTCCTCGTCCGTATGGCCGGCGACCTCGAGCTCGACGACGTAACCACCCATCAGGGTGGTGCCGGACTGGTCGTTCCACGTGCCACCGGAGCCAATGTGCAGGAAATCTTCGTTGCCTTGGTAGTCATCCGGCTGGTTCACGAGCCAGTTGGTGTATTCGCCGCTCGGCGCGGAGCCGTTACTTTGACCGACCCAGAATGTGGTGCCGGCCTCGGGCCCGGTGACCCACTGCCACGTACCTTCGTTGGCCTCGTCGCTGGCACCCAGCCAAGCTTGCCCATCGACCAGACCGCTGATGAAAGTGTTTTCCTCGGCCGAGGTGATGGTGGCCAGATAGCCGCCCATATCCTCGGCGGCTGTCTTGGCCCCGGACCACAACGTGCTGCTGTAACCGGCGTAGACGTACTTGTAGTAATGGCCGTTGTCGGGATTGAGCGAGAAGCCCGTCAGGTCGACCGCGGCGCCGGCGCTGTCGGCCACCGCCACCGGATCGTCGTTGACCGGGGTGACGGTTACGCTCACCGTCGCCGTATCGGTGCCGCCGTTACCGTCGGAGACCGTGTAATCAAAGCTGGCATCGCCGCTGAAGTCCGCCTGAGGCGTGAACACCACGTTGCCGTTAGCGTCCAGCGCCACCGATCCGCCGGAAACGTTGGCGAAGGACTCGACGTTGAGCGAATCACCGTCGATATCGGTGTCGTTGGCCAAGACATTGATGGTGATCGGCGTGTCCTCGTCGGTCGAGGACGTTTCTCCAACCGCGACGGGCGCATCGTTCTGACCCCGCACGGTGACCGTGACCGTGGCGGTATCGGAGGCTCCCTGGCTGTCGGTCAGCGTGTAGGTAAAGGTATCGGCTAGCGTCTCGCCATTGGCCAACGCCTGCAATGTGGCCGAACCGGTCGGGTCGTACTGCAACGTACCGTCGGCATTCTGGGTGATCGCCGCACCCGAGGCGCTTAGCGCATCGAAGCCTGAGATCGTCGGTGGGTCGTTCGCGTCCGCATCGCTGTCATTGGCCAGAACGTCAATGGCGATCGAGGTGTCCTCGGTCACGTTGTTATGAGAGAGATCAACGTTATCCAGGAAGATATAGGAGTACTCACTCGACGACATGTCGAAACGCACATCATCGACATTCATCCATGCACCGCTACCGAAGCTATATGTCTGATAGGCCGAAGTCGACAGCGACAGCACCTGACTCGCCACCTGAACCCCGTCGTCATAGCCTAGGATCGTGATGTTGTGGTTATTGGAATATGATCTTGCCCGGAAGCTGTTCAGCGAGAAGTCATCGCCGTCCACCCGGCGGAGCGCACCGTCCGAACCATCGACGCCGTTGTTGTAGTAATACGTGTAGGCCATCGTATTGTCGCCGTCGCCATAGCCAGACGGATAATAGGTAAACCCAGGCAGCGCATAGCCCTGGTAGTTCCCAAGGTTCACCGAGCCGTTGAAATCAAGAACAACGCTCTCGCCGCCGCCAACATCAACATCATCAACCGCTATAGGCGCATCGTTGCGGCCCTCGACGGTGACGGTCGCCGTCGAGGTCGACGTGGTGCCGTGGTTGTCCGACATGGTGTAGGTCAGCACCACCGCCGCCGATTCGCCAACGGCGAGGGAGTCGTAGGCCGTGCCAGGATCGTAGACCACCTGGTTGGAAACCGCGTCAACGCTCGCAACGCCCAGGCCGCTCGTCACCGCCGCCGTGTCAACCGTGTGGCTGTCGCTGGTGTCGACGTCGGTGTCGTTGGCCAGAACGTCGATGGAAATGCTCGCGTTCTCGGCCGTCGTCGCCGTGTCCACATTGGCCACCGGGCCGTCGTTGCGGCCCTCGACAGTCACCGTCAGGGTGTTGGCGACGTTCACGTAGCTGTCGTTGACGTTGTAGGTGAAGGTCAGGACCGCGCTCTCGCCCTCGGCCAGGTGGTCGAACTGGGTCGGATCGAGGGTGAAGGTGGCGCCGTTCACCGTGAACTGGGCCGACGGGCCGCCGCTCTGGCTGAGGGAATTGACGCTCAGCACGGCACCGTTATCCACGTCGTCGGCGCTCGACAGCAGATCGACCGAGAGAATGCCGGCGGTCTCGCCGCCCAGCTCGGTCAGGGTGTCGGCCAGGAAGGCTTCCCGGTACGGCTGGTCGAGCTGGTTGAGGTCGAAGCCCCAGGTCGCCGCCGTGTAGTTTGTCTCCTGGTTGACCGTCGCGATATCGTTGGCTCCACCCCGGCCGGTCAGTTCCATCATCATGGTCGCCGTCGGCGCGGCGGTCTGGAAGGCGCTGAGCATGGTGCCGCCGTAAGCGCCGCCCGCCCACGGAGACAGCGTGTACGTCCCGCCTGGCCCGTTGGCCGGAGTCCCACCGCCGATCCCAGGCATGTTGTAGTTCCAACTGGTCAGCCCCAGGTACTGGTTGGCGAAGGTGGCGGCGTAAGGTTCGGAATACAAGTCGTGACCGCCCGCGTACAGCAGGTTGCCGCCGCCGTTCAGGTAGGAACTCATCGTCGCGATGTTCTCGCCGGTCAGGTTGGTGTATGCCTGGTCGCCGATCGACCAGATGACGATGTCGTAGTCGGCCAGGTCGGTCACCGGATCGCCGTAGGCGGAGATGGCCTCGTAGTCGTACGTGTAATCGAGAGCCTCCAAGTGTGTGAACCAGGTCGACTCCCCGGCCAAACCGCGGTCGTCGTCGACGAACAGGATCGAAGTGCCATGCGCGTCCTCGTGCGTCGCCGCCGACAGCGCCGAGACGCTCGGCGCGTCGTTGGCCCCGGTGATGGTGATGGTCACCGAGCTCGGCGTGCCGTCAACACTGGTGACGTTGTAGGTCTCGGAGACCGAGTTGCCCACGTTCAGGCTGTCGAAGGCGCTGTTGGCCGTGAATGTCCAGGCCCCGGCCGCGTCAATCGAGAAGTCGCCAATGGCGCCGCTAACCGAGGACTGCGTGAAGGCGTTGTCCGGGTTGTCGACATCCGTGCTGGTCAAGGTGCCGCCGGTGCTCAACGCCGTATTGGTCTCGGACAAGGCAACGGTCGCGCTGCTCACCGTGGCCGCGTCGTTGGTGCCGTTGATGGTGATTTGCACCGAGCTCGGCGTGCCGTCAACACTGGCGACGCCATAGGTCTCGGAGACCGAATCGCCCACGTTCAGGCTGTCGAAGGCGCTGTTGGCCGTGAACGTCCAGGCGCCGCCGGCGGTGATGTCGAAGGTGCCGATGCTGCCGACGATCGAGGCTGCCGTGAAGGCGTTGTCGTCGTTGTCGACATCCGTGCTGGTCAAGGTGCCGCCGGTGCTCAACGCCGCATCGGTCTCGTTCAAGACAACGATCGCGCTGCTCACCGTGGCCGCGTCGTTGGTGCCGTTGATGGTGATCGTCACCGAGCTCGGCGTGCCGTCCACACTGGCGACGGTGTAGGTCTCGGTGACCGAGTTGCCCACGTTCAGGCCGTCGAAGGCTGAGTTGGCCGTGAACGTCCAGGCCCCGGTCGCGCCAATCGCGAAGGTGCCGATGCTGCCGACGATCGAGGACGCCGCGAAGGCGTTGTCGTCGTTGTCGACATCCGTGCTGGTCAAGGTGCCACCGGTGCTCAACGCCGCATCGGTCTCGGACAAGGCAACGGTCGCGCTGCTCACCGTGGCCGCGTCGTTGGTGCCGGTGATGGTGATCGTCACCGAGCTCGACGACGCCGCGCCGTGGTTGTCCGACATAGTGTAGTCGATAACGACCGTGGCGCTCTCGCCGACCGCCAGATAGTCAAAGTCGGTTCCGGGTTGCCATTCAACTTGGTTGCCGACGATAGCCACTGTGCCCTGGCCGGCAGGCACACTGACGGTGTCGACCGTGTGGGTGTCGCTCAAATCGACATCGGTGTCGTTGGCCAGCACGTCGACGGTGATCGACGCGTTCTCGTCGGTGGTCGCGGTGTCGGTGACGGCGACCGGGCCGTCGTTGGTGCCGGTGACGGTCAGCGTCAATGTCGAGGACGACGACGCGTTGTGATTGTCGCTCATGGTGTAGTCGATGGTGACCGTGGCCGATTCGCCCACCGCCAGGTAGTCGAAGTCGGTTCCAGGCTGCCATTCAACTTGGCTGCCGACGATAGCCACTGTGCCCTGGCCGGCAGGCACACTGACGGTGTCGACCGT
>CAZWEZ010000004.1:51742-83914 GCA_964632795.1 uncultured Thalassospiraceae bacterium
GTGGGTGTCGCTCAAATCGACATCGGTGTCGTTGGCCAGCACGTTGACAGTGATCGACGCGTTCTCGTCGGTGGTCGCGGTGTCGGTGACGGCAATGGGGCCGTCGTTGGTCCCGGTCACCGTGATCGCCACGGTGGCGCTCGACGACGCCCCGTGGTTGTCCGACATGGTGTAGGTGAGCTCGACCGAGGCTTGCTCGCCGTCGGCCAGGAACTGATACGCGCTCGGGTCGTAGGCGATCTGGTTGCCGGTGATCGAGGCCGATCCCAGGCCGGCGGTGACGCTGACCGAATCGATGGTGTGGGTGTCGGAGAGATCGACGTCGGTATCGTTGGCCAGAACGTCGACAACGATGGCGGTGTCTTCGTCGGTGCCGGCACTGTCCACATTGGCGACCGGGCCGTCGTTGGTGCCGGTGATAGTTATCGTCGCCGTCGCGGTGCTGGTATCGCCATCCGCATCGGTGACCGTGTATTCGAAGGAGTCGATCGCCGTCTCACCCTCTGCCAGCGAATCAAGACTCGGATCGGGCGTATAGGTGAATGTCCCGTCCGAGTTGAAGACGATGGAGCCCAGCGTCGGACCGCTGGTCAGGGAGACATCCTTTACATAGTCGGGCACTTCGTCGGCGCCGTTACCGTTGTCGGCGAGGACATTGCCGCTGACGGAGTTGTCTTCGTCAATGGAAAAACTGTCGTCTATGGCCGTCACCGCTTCATCGGCGGGATTCGTTTCGACGCCATCGACCGTTATGCGAAGAGCTTCCCAGTTGCTGACCGTCAGTCCAAAAGCCGTAAACTCAAACGCGACGTTGTCGGCTTCACCGGTGTTCTGGTTGACGTGATCAACGAGGAACTGGCGGTATCTGGCGAGATCGTCCTGGAATACGGGGTCGAGCCACTCGTTCAGGGTCATCTCGATCAACAGCGTATCCGTGCCGGAGCCGCCGTCGTAGACGTCTGTTGCACCGATGTTTTCGGAAACGTTGTAGATGGCGAGATCGTCGCCGGATCCGCTTTTGACGTTATCGCTGCCGGCGCCACCATCAATGACATCATCGCCCGATCCGGCATTGATCGTGTCATCGCCGGAGCCGCCATCGATGGTATCGTCCCCCGACCCGGCGACCAACTTGTCGTCGCCGGCGCCGCCGTCCAGCGTATCGTCACCGCTGCCGCCGATGAGTTTGTCGTCGCCGTCGCCGCCGCTCAGCGTGTCGTCGCCGGCACCGCCGATGAGTTTGTCGTTGCCGTCACCGCCACTCAGCGTATCGTCGTCGGAGACCCCACTCGTGGTACTGTCTTTAGTAGCCATCTTACTGGACCTCGATCAAAACTCACGAGAGCCTGCCTTCGGCTCTACCGCAAAGCCAAACTGCGTGAAAAATCACATCCTCCTGCCCAATGAGGGGAGCATGTGTCTGCATGTGTCTGATAGAACACGACGAGAATCGAGTACGTCGCCGGTTTGAATTGCCCCAACCCACTTGCTCGCAACCCCGTCTCTGCTCGCGGCCCCGATTGCCGTTTCGGGCCTCCCCAAGCCTCGATCACTGGGTATTAACGACTGAAATTTCAAGGGATTCTAGCGATCGACCGTGGCAACACAAGTTACAAAGTTACAATTTTATACAATTTTCCATTCAATTTCGAATACGAGGCAGTCGTGGACTCGTAGGCAAAGGGCT
This sequence comes from uncultured Thalassospiraceae bacterium, assembly GCA_964632795.1. Taxonomy (GTDB): domain Bacteria; phylum Pseudomonadota; class Alphaproteobacteria; order Rhodospirillales; family 2-02-FULL-58-16; genus CAZWEZ01. The sequence continues at coordinate 53,430 of CAZWEZ010000004.1, forward strand.
TGCTGCGCGTTCGGTAGTTGTTCCCAATCGTCTTGCAGGCGCTTCCGTCGACACCGTGGCGACGGGTGAACCGAGCCGGCAGTCGGGAAATCGAAATCATCACATCTCGCCTTCAACCTGTAGAATTAGGGATTCAAGTCGTTTTCGATCGTGGATGTACAAGGCCTTGGATTTTCTTGTGACGAGGGCGTCCTCTGACAACCGACCAATAATGCGAGCAACGGTTTGGCGGGTCGTATCAGCGTTAGCCGCAAGAGCCGTTTGCGTGGGCAGCGGAAATATCACCCAATTACCTGATCCAGAAGGATCAGGCTCCGCCAAACGAAGCAACTCAAGGTAGATGCGCTGTTTGGCTCCCAAAGAACTGAGGTCGAAAATTCGATCGTTACATGTTCGAATTACATCTGTCAGTCGCCTCAGGAGGGAAAGAACAATGTCTTGGTTGGAGGTCGCAAGTTGTCTGAATTCGTGTGCAGGCAAGATCGCCACTCTACTGGGTGCCTCTGCGACAACCGTGGCGGATCGAGGTCGGCCGTCAATCGCCGCGAATTCGCCGAAAAAATCTCCAGGCTCAAGCAACGCATAGGCGACGAAGCGCCCAGAAGTGGCAAAATTCAACACGCGAACATTGCCAGATACAAGGAAGTACACATCCTGGGTGGTCTCCTCTCGCTCAATAATACTTTCGCCAGCACGGTAGCTGCGCCACCGACACGCGTTTTCAACTTGCCCAAGCGCATCTGCCGGCATGGTGGAGAGCAGTTTAATTGAGGCGAGAGATCGTCCAGTGCGGTCGTCTGGCTCGGTATCCTTCTCACTGGCCATGGCCCCCCCCCAGGAACACGGTGGCGTCGGAGAAGACCGCCGTCTCGGCCTGAACCTGGTCCGTACCGTCATTCCCGTTACTCAAGTCGGTATCGGTAATCGTGGTGCTTCTGTCGCCGATCGCGATGTCGTAACCAAGAACGGAGTCCCCGTCGCTGACAGTCCCCAGATGACTCCTCAAACTGGGCCTGATGATAGCCGAAGATAGTACCTCGGGGAACGTTAAAACGAGTTTCCGGCCGTATGGTAAGGATTCGGCATCCAGACCGCCACCTTGGCCGCGATCTCGGCCGGCAATCCGTGTCGTTCCTCGGGGCCGTCGATGAAAACCACGGCCGCGGCGTGTTGGGACGCGAAGTCGAAATGCCGGCCGCTTACCCGGCGCTTACCCGCAAAAGGAAAGGCTCAGGCGTCTCCGCCTAAACCTTTTGTGTTATTGGTAGGCGCGACAGGAATCGAACCTGTGACCCTCTGATTAAAAGTCAGATGCTCTGCCAACTGAGCTACGCGCCCGCCTTTGTAAGCCCGGCAAAATAAGGGCCGGGCCGGGGGGTGGTCAATCGCTTTCGCCGGATGTCGCCGTCAGCCGGGAGAAACGCTCGCCAAGGCGTCGGGCGACCTTGGCCGAGACGAAGTGGCTGATGTCGCCGCCCAACTGTCCGATCTCCTTGACGAACCGCGACGAGATGAACTGGTGGCGGTCCGAGGCCATCAGGAACACCGTCTCCACCTTGGGGTTCAGACGGGCGTTCATCCCCGCCATCTGGAATTCGTACTCGAAGTCGGAAACCGCCCTCAGCCCGCGGATGATCATCGAGGCCTTGATGTCGTCGACGAAATCCATCAGCAGGATGCCGAAGGGAATCACCTCGATGGGGTGGCCGGCGTTGGCACGCGTGATGTCGGCGGCCTCCTCGGCGACCATGGCGACCCGTTCCTCGAGCGTGAACAGGGGCTCCTTGCCGGCATTGACGGCGACCGCGATGACCAGGCGATCGACCACCCGGATGGCCCGCGAGATGATGTCGATGTGGCCGTTGGTCACCGGATCGAAGGTGCCCGGATAGACGCCGATCCGAGGTTTGGTCATCCTTGCCTCACTCCTTTGCGGCCTTGGCGTCGCCCGATTCGCCGTTGTCCACCTCGCGCAGGCGGCTCACCGACACCACGTGTTCGTCCTCGGCGGTCTTGAACAGGGTCACCCCCTGGGTCATGCGCCCGGCGAAGCGGATGTCGTCGACCGGACAGCGGATGATCTGGCCGCCGTCGGTGACCATCACGATGTGGTCGCCGTCGATCGCCGGGAACGAACCGGCCACGCAGACCTCCCGTTTCCCCTCGTCGCGCCTCAGGTCCATGCTGCCGATTCCCTTGCCGCCGCGCCCGGCGATCCGGTATTCGTAGGCCGAGGTCCGCTTGCCGAAGCCGTCATCGGAGACGGTCAACAGGAACTGCTCCCGTTCGGCCATGGCCAGGAATTCCGGCATCTCGAGGCGGGCCGCCAGTTGCTCGTCGCGCGCCTTGTCGTCGGCCTTGTCGGTATAGTCGCTGCCCGCCAGCCGGCGCCGGGCGCCGACCGCCTGGAGGTAGGCGTCGCGTTCGGCGACCTCGGCCTCGACGTGACGTACCGCCGACATCGAGATCACCTCGTCGCTCTTGTCCAGCCGGATGCCCCTGACGCCGGTCGAGGTCCGCCCCGCGAACACCCTGACGGCGGTGACCGGGAAACGGATGCACTTGCCGGTCCGGGTGAACAACATCAGGTCCTCGTCCTCGCTGCAGGTGCGCACCCGGACCAGGCGGTCGCCTTGGCCCAGCTTCATGGCGATCTTGCCGTTGGCCATGACGTTGACGAAGTCGCTCAGCCGATTGCGCCTGACGCCGCCCGCGGCGGTGGAGAACATGACGAACAGGTCGCCCCAGCTGTCCTCGTCCTCGGGCAACGGCATCAGGGTCGAGATGCCCACCCCTTCCTCGAGCGGCAGGATGTTGATCATCGCCTTGCCCCGCGCTTGCGGCGAGCCCAGCGGCAGCTTGTAGACCTTGAGCTTGTAGACGATTCCGGTCGAGGAGAAAAACAGCACCGGGGTGTGGGTATTGACCACGAACACCTGGCTGACGAAGTCCTCGTCCCGGGTGCTCATCGCGCTGCGTCCCTTGCCGCCGCGCCGTTGGGCGCGGTAGGTGGACAGCGGCACCCGCTTGATGTAGCCGGTGTTGGTGACGGTGACCACCATGTCCTCGCGCTGGATGAGGTCCTCGATGTCGTGTTCGAACTCCCCCTCCTCGATGACCGTGAGGCGCGGCGTGGCGAACTGCTCCTTCATCTCCAGGAGTTCCGAGACCAGCACCTCGAGCAGCCGTTCCTTGGATCCCAGCACCTCCAGGTGGCCCTCGATCTCGCGGGCCAGCTCCTCCAGGTCCTCGCCGATCTTGTTGCGCTCGAGGCCGGTCAGGCGATGGAGGCGCAATTCGAGGATGGCCCGGGCCTGGGTTTCCGACAGCCGGTATTTGTCGTCCACGACCCGGTGTCCGGGCTCGTCCAGGAGTCCGATCATGGGGGCGACGCCGGCCGCCGGCCAGTCGCGCTCCATCAGCCGTTGGCGGGCGGTGGCGGCGTCGCTGGCTTCGCGGATCAGCTTGATCACCTCGCTCAGGTTGGCCACCGCGACGGCCAAGCCGGCCAGCACGTGGGCCTTGTCCCGGGCCCGGCCCAACTCGAAGATGGTGCGCCGGCGGATGACCTCTTCGCGGAAGGCGACGAAGGCGGCGAGGATCTCCTTGAGATTCATCATCCTCGGCATGCCGCCGTCGAGGGCCAGCATGTTGACCCCGAAGCTGGTCTGCAAGGGGGTGTAGCGGTAGAGCTGGGCAAGCACCACTTCGGGCACCGCGTCGCGTTTGATCTCGACCACCACCCGCACCCCGTGGCGGTCCGATTCGTCGCGCAGGTCCGAAATCCCCTCGATCTTCTTGTCGCGCGCCAGCTCGGCCATGGTTTCGACCATGCGGGCCTTGTTGACCTGGTAGGGAATCTCGGTGATGACGATGGCGAAGCGTTCCTTGCGGATCTCCTCGATCTCGGCGCACCCGCGCATGATCACCGAACCGCGCCCGCCGTGATAGGCCGAGACGATCCCCTGGCGGCCCATGATCTTGGCCCCGGTCGGGAAGTCGGGCCCCGGGACGTGGTTTTCGATCAGCTCGTCGATCGAGACCTCCGGGTTGTCGATGACGGCGCAGCAGGCGTCGATGACCTCGCCCAGGTTATGGGGCGGGATGTTGGTCGCCATGCCGACCGCGATGCCGCCGGCTCCGTTGACCAGCAGGTTGGGGAAGCGCGCCGGCAGCACCGTCGGTTCCTCGACGGTGTTGTCGTAGTTGGCCTGGAAGTCGACGGTGTTTTTGTCGATGTCCTCGATCAGGGCCTGGGCCGAGCGCGCCATGCGGGCCTCGGTGTAGCGCATCGCCGCCGCCCGGTCGCCGTCCATGGAGCCGAAATTGCCCTGGCCGTTGATCAGCGGCAGACGCATGGAGAAGTTCTGGGCCATCCGCACCATGGCGTCGTAGATGGCCGAATCGCCGTGGGGATGGTACTTGCCCATGACGTCGCCGACGATGCGCGCCGACTTGCGGAACGGCTTGTTGTAGGTGAAGCCGTTCTCGTTCATGGCATGGAGGATTCGCCGGTGCACCGGCTTGAGCCCGTCGCGCACGTCGGGCAGCGCCCGGCTGACGATCACGCTCATCGCGTAATCGAGGTAGGAGGTCTTCATCTCCGCCTCGATGGTGACCGGCGTGACGTCTCTTTCCGGGGGCGCGGCCGGGGTCGGGGGTGGGGGCGTTGTCAAAGGGAATTACTCGATGTGGTCAAGGGACTGCTCGGGGCGGATCGGGTCCGCACCCGGAGAGGCCGCGGACCACCGAAATCTAGCACGCCGGACCCCCGCAGACAACAAAATGGAGGCCTTCCGGCGTTGCCGTCCACCTTCCCGTACGGGGTTTGTTTTTACCGTGGTCAAATTGATTTCCCCGGCTTCTGTGATGTGGTGGCGCCGCCGAGGAGATTTCTGCGGAACAAACGGCTATGACCCATGCGGGTGATGGATCGGGCACCATCGGTTCGATGAGGGTTTTAATGAAACTCGGATAGCTGCCTCGTTCCGAGCAGCGAGCGCAGTTCGCATGTCGAAGGACGCCAATCAGAACGGGATTTCGTCGTCCATGTCGCCGCCCTGGGGAGCGGCATCGGAGGGGCCGCCCCGATCCGGTTGGCCGCCGCCGTCGTTGTCGCCGCCTCCCCCGCTCCCGCCGCCGTAGTCTTCGCCACCGTCCCGGTCGCGACGGCTATCCAGCATGGTCAGCTCGCTCCGGAAGGGTTGCAGCACCACCTCGGTGGAGTAGCGCTTGATGCCGTCCTTCTCGTACTCGCGGGTCTGCAGCGCCCCTTCGATGTAGACCTTCGCGCCCTTGCGCAGGTACTTCTCGGCCACACCGGCCAAGTGCTCGTTGAAGATCACCACCCGGTGCCACTCCGTCCTCTCGCGCCGCTCGCCGGTCTGCTTGTCCTTCCAGGTCTCGGACGTGGCCATGGAGAAGGTGACGATCTTGGCGTTGTCCTGGGAGAACCGGACCTCGGGGTCGCGCCCCAGGTTGCCGACCAGGATGACCTTGTTGACGCTGCCTGCCATGGGAAGAACCCCCTTGTCGATCACTGCGAGCGCACTCTACAGACAAAGCCGACACACGGCGACTCAAGATTAGCGCCGGTTATCCACACCCCGCAACCATCGGGGACTCTCGCCCATATGATCGTCCCTGTCAAGAACAATAAGAGAACATACACGGCCAGCAACGAATCACCGATCCTTAGTGCTCTCTTTACTTCAGCGGCGTTGCCGTACTATTCTGAAAGGCTGGGCGTTCTCCGGTGGGCCGGCGACGCAGTGCTTGAGCGCGATATCCAGGAAGACGGCATCACGCAACAGATCGATGACCTTGTCGCCAAGTTATTAAGCTCTCCCCGCTAAGCGCTTGAGTTTTAGCTTATAGGGAATCAGGAGGCTGCTGAATTGAGTCGCACCATAAGTGTGTGAATATTCCGGTCACGGTGACAAGTCAATATTAATTCATGGGACTGACCTGCAATGAAACTAACCAAATTCCGTATCCAAAGCTATAAATCCATCCAAGATAGCGGCTATTGCTGGTTAGCTTCTGATTTAACCACGCTTGCAGGGAAAAACGAATCCGGCAAAACCGCAGTTCTAGAAGCTCTTCGTGATTTCAACACTGATGTCAAAACAATCCCCGATCAGGCTCTCCCACTCAGCAATAATGGTCAGCCAGTGCTTGAAATGTGTTTTCAAGTTGACAAAGCTACTCTTGATCAAATAGCAGCAGAAAATGATGTTACGATTGATCAGAGCACCAGAGCACATTTCAAAAATAATGGAATAACCATCAAAAAATTTCACGATGGCTCCTATGAATTGCAAAACGATGTTAGTGCTTTGCCCAATATACAAAACCATCAACCCAACCTACAACACATTACAACCATAAAAATGATCTTAGACCAGCTAGAATCAATTGACCACTTTCAAAGCGTTCAGAGACCTGAAATTTCCGATAGCGTTGAATCAATTCGGCAGGCAGTAACCAACTACATTGAGCAACTAAAGCCTCTTACTGCATCTATTCCTGAAGACGACAGTGAACAAGACGCCGCTAGTCTAATCGACCGCCTAACGTCCGAAATGAGTTCCTTAGTGATCGAAAGCGAGCCCCCGACCTTATTAGATCTCATTCTAGAATATGTGCCGCAATTTATTTTCTTTTCTGATTTTCTCGATATTTTACCTTTTGAAATCCCACTGTCTGAAGCCAAAAATCACAACGCAGTACAAAATTTTGCAAATGTTGCTAAATTGAACCTGGACGAAGTAATTCAGACAACGGATTCGCAACGCCGCAGAAATCTATTGAGTGAACACTCGGCTACCATCAGTGGCGATTTTATGGACTATTGGGGCCAACATAAACTTGACCTAATTGCCGAACCTGATGGCGACAACTTGCGTCTCGGGGTAAGAGAATCTGGCAATACAACGCTTTATAAATGCGAACAAAGAAGTAAAGGGTTCCAGTGGTTCTTATCTTTTTACCTAAGACTCAATTCAGAGCAGGGTAAAACAAAAAATATTTTGATTGATGAGCCTGGGCTATATCTTCACGCCAAGGCACAATATGATGTCTTGAAAGTGCTCAAACAAATTTCTACAGAATCGCAGGTGATTTTCAGCACACATTCCCCATATTTGATCGACACAGGAAGGCTGGACCGTGTTCGTTTGGTTTTGAAGAATGACACGAATGGCACGAAGATAGAGAATAAAATTCACAAAGGAGCTGATGTTGAAACTCTTACACCAATCATCACCGCCATTGGCCTAGATGTTTCGAATGATTTTGCTCTTGCAGGAAACCAGAATGTCCTTCTCGAAGGAATTTCTGATTACTTCTTTTTGCAGGCTTTCAGGAAAGTGATTGTGACGGAAGTAGCGACCTTAATTCCTTGTGTCGGTGCCAAAAAAATCCCACAAATTGTATCATTGCTGATTGGCTGGGGCCTAGAATTCGTTGCGGTTTTGGATAACGATAAAGAAGGCATGGATGTGAAAAAAACGCTTTCGGACAAACTCATGATCGAGCACGAAAAAATTATCTTTGTCTCGGAAAAGAATGGCCACTCTATGGAGGATTTATTTTCTCACGATGACTTTAACGATTTTGTCGTCGCCGATGTAAAAAACGACGACAAATCACTACTAAATTCGAAATTCGTCAAGCGCAAGAAATTGGACAAGGTTTTACTTGCGAAAAAATTCTTAGAGAGTGTCGAGAATAACGACGGAATGAAAGATAAATTGTCTCCTGAGACAATTAATGCTTTCGAGAAACTACTTACGGATATCTCAAACGGTTTTACGCACCCATGATATTTCTTCTGCAATTGCTGTGACACCATTCGGAAATAGCTAATTCCGCAAATCGCGGTCCACTGTGATTATTGGCGCCTTTTCGCTGTTTCACGAATGGTGCTATGACTGTGATAGTGAAGCCGTCCCCCCCTTTCGCCGGGATTCGCTTTACGCCGTCCCCCAAGCCATATATCTCTGATCGGTTGGACACTTTCCAAGCTTCGGAAACCTGAACCCCATGGCGGCCATCCAGGTGCGCGGCGCGCGCGAGCACAATCTGCGCGATATCGACGTCGATATCCCCCGCGATTCGATGACCGTGATCACCGGCATGTCGGGGTCGGGCAAGTCGAGTCTCGCCTTCGATACCATCTACGCCGAGGGCCAGCGCCGTTATGTGGAGTCCCTGTCCGCCTACGCCCGGCAGTTCCTGGAGCTGATGCAGAAGCCGGACGTCGATTCGATCGAGGGCCTGTCGCCGGCGATTTCCATCGAGCAGAAGACCACCTCGCGCAACCCCCGCTCGACGGTGGCCACGGTGACCGAGATCTACGATTACATGCGCCTGATGTTCGCCCGGGTCGGGGTTCCCCATTCGCCGGCCACCGGGCTGCCCATCGAAAGCCAGACGGTCAGCCAGATGGTGGACCGGGTGATGGAGATGGCCGCGGGCACCCGGCTCTACCTGCTGGCCCCCATCGTCCGGGGCCGCAAGGGCGAATACCGCAAGGAGCTCCAGGACTTGGCCAAGCGCGGTTTCCAGCGGGTCAAGGTGGACGGCGCCGTCCACGACCTCGAGGACGTTCCGGGGCTGGACAAGAAACGCAAGCACGACATCGAGGTGGTGGTCGATCGGGTGGTCGTCCGCGCGGGCCTGGAGAGCCGCCTCGCCGACAGCTTCGAGACGGCGCTCGCCCTGAGCGACGGCCTGGCCTTCACCGAGGACGCCGACGACGGCCGGCGGACCACCTTTTCGGCCCGCTTCGCCTGTCCGGTGTCCGGGTTCACCATCGACGAGATCGAACCCCGGCTGTTCTCCTTCAACAGCCCCTTCGGGGCCTGCCCCGCCTGCGACGGGCTGGGCACCGAGATGTATTTCGATCCCGAGCTGGTGATTCCAGACGACCGGCTGTCGCTGGCCGAGGGGGCGATCGCGCCGTGGGCCAATTCGACGTCCCAGTACTACCGCCAGACCCTGGACAGCCTGGCCGGCCATTACGGTTTCGATGTATTGGCCCCGTTCGGCGGGTTGCCCGAAGAGGCCCGGCGGATGCTGCTGTTCGGCTCCGGGGGCAAGAAGGTGACCATGCGCTACCACGACGGCCGCAAGTCCTACGACATCCGCAAGTCCTTCGAGGGCGTCATCCCCAACATGGAGCGGCGGTGGCGGGAGACCGATTCGTCGTGGCTGCGCGACGAGCTGTCGCGCTACCAGACGGTCACCACCTGCGAGGCCTGCGCCGGCCACCGGCTGCGCGAGGAGGCGCTGGCGGTCAAGATCGACGGCCTCCACATCAGCCAGGTGGCCGAGATGCCGATCGGCCACGCCGCCGGATGGTTCGCCGGCCTGGAACGGCGGCTGTCGGCCAAGCGCCGCGAGATCGCCCGGCGCATCCTGCGCGAGATCAACGAGCGGCTGGGCTTCCTGGTCAACGTCGGGTTGGAGTACCTGACCCTGTCCAGGGCCTCGGGCACCCTGTCGGGCGGCGAAAGCCAGCGCATCCGGCTGGCCTCGCAGATCGGCTCGGGCCTGACCGGGGTGCTGTACGTGCTCGACGAACCCTCCATCGGCCTCCATCAGCGCGACAACCGGCGTCTTCTGGACACCCTCTTGCGGCTTCGCGACCTGGGCAACACGGTGATCGTCGTCGAGCACGACGAGGAGGCCATCCGCGGCGCCGACCACCTGATCGACATGGGTCCCGGGGCCGGCGTCCACGGCGGCGCGGTGGTCGCCCACGGCACGCCCGAGGAAGTGATGGCCAACCTCGACAGCATCACCGGCCAGTACCTCACCGGTTTCCGCCAGATCCCGGTCCCGGCGCGCCGCCGCAAGGGCAACACGGAGCGCCGGCTGCGGGTGGTCGGGGCGCGGGCCAACAACCTGGCCGACGTCACCGTCGACTTCCCGCTCGGCACCTTCATCTGCATCACCGGGGTGTCGGGCGGCGGCAAGTCGACGCTGGTCATCGAGACCCTGTACCGGGCGCTGGCCCGGCGCCTTCACGGGGCCCGCCTGCATGCCGGCGAACACGACCGCATCGAGGGCATCGAGCTGATCGACAAGGTGGTCGACATCGACCAGTCGCCGATCGGCCGTACGCCGCGCTCCAACCCGGCGACCTACACCGGCGCCTTCACCCCGATCCGCGACTGGTTCTCCAACCTGCCGGAATCGCGCAGCCGGGGCTACAAGCCGGGACGGTTCTCGTTCAACGTCAAGGGCGGGCGCTGCCAGGCCTGCCAGGGCGACGGCCTGATCAAGATCGAGATGCACTTCCTGCCCGACGTCTACGTCCAGTGCGACGTCTGCAAGGGCAAGCGCTACAACCGCGAGACCCTGGAGATCCGCTTCCGCGACAAATCCATCGCCGAGGTCCTCGACATGACGGTGGACGAGGCGCTGGTCTTCTTCAAGGCGGTGCCGGCGATCCGCGACAAGATGCTGACCCTGCAACGGGTGGGGCTGGGCTACATCCACCTCGGCCAACAGGCGACGACGCTGTCGGGCGGCGAGGCGCAGCGGGTCAAGCTGGCCAAGGAGCTGTCGCGCCGGGCCACCGGCAAGACCCTGTACATCCTCGACGAGCCGACCACCGGCCTGCACTTCGCCGACGTCGAGAAGCTGCTCGAGGTCCTCCACGCGCTGGTCGAGACCGGCAACACGGTGATCGTCATCGAACACAACCTGGAGATCATCAAGACCGCCGACTGGATCATCGACCTCGGCCCCGAAGGCGGCGACAACGGCGGCCGAATCGTCGCCACCGGCTCCCCCGAAAAGGTCGCCAAGGTCAAGAAGAGCTACACCGGTCAATACCTGAAGGTGTACCTGGACAGGGGCGGGGAGCGGAAAAGGGCGTGAATCAACCATGAGCGCCGAATCCTCCGAACCCGTCCACGTCATCGGCGGCGGGCTGGCCGGCTGCGAGGCGGCGTGGCAGCTGGCCCGCGCCGGGGTGCCGGCGGTGGTCCACGAGATGCGCCCGGCGCGGACCACCGCGGCCCATCTCACCGACGGCCTGGCCGAGCTGGTGTGCTCCAACTCGTTCCGCTCCGACGATGCCCAAACCAACGCCGTCGGCCTGCTGCACGAGGAGATGCGCCGGTGCGGGTCGCTGATCCTGGCCTGCGCCGATGCCCACCGGGTGCCGGCCGGGGCGGCCCTGGCGGTCGATCGCCAGGCCTTCAGCGCCGCCGTCGGCAAGGCGCTGGAGGACGAGCCGCTGGTCGCCGTCGAACGGGGCGAGGTGACGACGCTGTCCGAGCCCGGCTGGGAGGCCGTGATCGTCGCCACCGGACCGCTGACCTCTCCCGCCCTGGCCGCCGCCATCGCCGCCGCGACCGGCGAGGACTCGCTGGCCTTCTTCGACGCCATCGCCCCCATCGTCCATCGCCACAGCATCGATTTCTCCACGGCCTGGTTCCAGTCCCGCTACGACAAGGGCGACGCCGACTACATCAACTGCCCGCTCGATGGCGACCAGTACGAAGCCTTCATCGACGCCCTGCTGTCGGCCGAGACCGTCGCTTTCCACGACTGGGAGAAGGACATCCCATACTTCGAGGGCTGCCTGCCGATCGAGGTGATGGCCGCCCGGGGCCTCAAAACGCTGACCTTCGGGCCAATGAAGCCGGTCGGGCTGACCAACCCCCACCGACCGGACCGCAAGCCCCACGCGGTGGTCCAGTTGCGCCAGGACAACGCGCTGGGCACGCTCTACAACATGGTCGGTTTCCAGACCAAGATGACCCACGGCGAACAGAAGCGCCTGTTCCGCACCATCCCCGGCCTGGAGAACGCCGAGTTCGCCCGCCTCGGCGGGGTCCACCGCAACACCTTCATCAACGGCCCCCGCCTGCTCGACCGGACGCTGCGCCTGAAGAGCCGCCCGGCGGTGCGTTTCGCCGGTCAGATTTCGGGCTGCGAGGGCTACGTGGAGAGCGCCGCCGTCGGCCTGCTGGCCGGCCGTTTCGCGGCCGCCGAACGGCTCGGTCACGAATCGCCCCCGCCGCCGCCGACGACCGCGCTGGGCGCCCTGCTCGACCACATCACCGGCGGCGCCGAGGCCGCCACCTACCAGCCCATGAACGTCAACTTCGGCCTCTTCCCTCCCCTCGAGGCCGGTACCGACAAAGGCCGCCCCCCGAAGGGCCGCGCCCGCAAGCAGGCGCTCAGCGCCCGGGCGCTTGCCGATTTGGAGGGGTGGCTGGACCGCGGATAAGGAAACCGGCGCAATCGGGATGAATCCGCTATATGTTTTACATCAATCGAGCCCATTGAAAAGCGTCGGCCTTAACAAGGGATGACACCGATGCCTGTAGCCTTCCACCCCGGCGGTACCATCAAGGACGAAATCGAGGCGCGCGGTATCAGCGCCAACCGGCTGGCCCTCGACCTGGGAATCCCCGCCAACCGAGTGACGGCGATCATCAACGCCAAGCGGGCGGTCAGCGCCGATACTGCGATGCGCCTGGGCGCCTATTTCGGCAACGGCGCGCGGTTCTGGCTGACCCTGCAGACCAACTACGACTTGGCCGTGGCGGAACGCGACCACGGCAAGGAGATCGCCCGTACAGTCCGCAAGCCCGAAGCCGCCTGAAAGCGGCTCGAACCGTCAGGTTCGGGTCACCCGGCCGGTGATCGGGTATTTGGGGTCGTTGTAGCCCGGAGTCGAGGCGTGGCCGGCCGGGACCAGGGAGTCGATAAGGGCCTCGTCCTCGGCGGTGAAGGGGTGGGCGAGGGCGCCCAGGTTTTCCCGCCACTGGGAGAGGGTCCGGGGGCCGGCGATGGCGGCGGTGACCAGGCGGTTGTCGAGCACCCAGTTGAGGGCGAACTGGCCCGCCGTCATGCCCCGTGATTCGGCATGGGTCTTGATCTTGCGGGCCATCACCAGGGATTCCCGGCGGAACTCGGTCTCCATGATGCGTTCGTCCCGGCGCCCGGCGCGGCTGCCCTTGGCCGGCGCCTTACCCGTCCCGTACTTTCCGGTCAGCACGCCCCGGGCCAGCGGGCTGTAGGACGCGACGCCGATGCCGCAGGCGGCGCAGGCCGGCAGGACCTCGACCTCGGGGGTGCGATTCATGGCGTTGTAGTAGGGCTGGCAGACCACCGGCCGGGGCAGGTTCAGGCGCTCGCAGATCCCGACCATCCGGGCGATCCGCCAGCCCCGGTAGTTGCTGAATCCCCAGTAGCGTGCCTTGCCCCGGGCGATGAGGTCGGCCAGCGCACTCAGCGTTTCCTCCAGTGGCGTTTCGGGGTCGTCGCGGTGCAGGTAATAGATGTCCACGTAATCGCAGCCCAACCGGGCCAGGCTTTCGTCGAGGGCCTGGATCATCCACTTGCGGCCCAGGCCGCGCCGGTTGGGGTCCTCGCCCATGGGATTGCCGGCCTTGGTGGCCAGTACCCAGCGCTCGCGGTCGCGGCGGATCAGCTTGCCCACGATGCGCTCGGACTCGCCGTCCGCGTAGACATCGGCGGTGTCGATGAAGTTGATGCCGGCCTGGCGCGCCGCGTCGACGATGCGCCCAGCGGCCCTGGCGCCGGTCCGTGCCCCGAACATCATGGTGCCGAGACAGATCGGCGACACCATCAGGCCGCTGTCGCCCAGTCTGCGATAGTCCATGTTCTTACTAGTGTCCTGGTTCCTAAGTTGGTGGCCTGCATGGCCGCCGCGAATAACAAGACGAGCGTTACCCGCATGGCGTCCCTCCTCTTTTCCGCCCCCGGTATAGCAAATCACCGAAACCCTGTCACAGTTCCCGGCAACCGTTGTCGCCGACCTGAAAAAACGTCATTATCATCTCTGGGCCGACCGCGGAGCGGCGGCCGACCGGTCATCGTCGGGATGCGTTCTCATGGCGGAAATTGAATCGGGTTCCGTGTCCCCCGGCGCCCCGTCGAAAGGTATCGGATTGGCTTTGGCGGCCCTCGCCTTGGCCACATTTCTTCTGCTGGCGGCCTTCGCTGGCGCGGCCCAGCAGGCGACGGACGAGCAGCGCGCCACCAAGGCCCTGTTCGAAGCGGTTCAACAGAACAGTCTGGACAAGGTGCAGGCCAGCCTGGCGGCCGGCGCCGACCTGTCGGCGGCCAACGAGTGGGGACTGACGGCGATCGACCTGGCCGTCGACAAGGGGTATTTCGAAATCGCCCACTTCCTGCTTTCGGTGCGGGATTTACAGAAGTCGGCGGCCGAGGAGACTCCGCCGGCGACGACGACTCCGAAACCGCCCCCGGCCCCAAGCCCGGCCCCGCCGGTTGCGGAAACCGCGGCCGCGTCCCCGGCGGTTCCGCCCCCATCACCCGAAGCTCCACCCGTGGCTGCCCCGGCCCCCTGGCCGGCCGGCAAGCCCAATCCGTTCGACCCCGAGGTGACCGCCCCCGGGGCCACCCTTTCGGTGATCGGCGAAGTCCGCGCTCCCGCCGAGGGCACGGCGCCCCCGGCGCCGGAGCGGATTCCCGAAACCCCGGCGACGGTCGGCGAACCGGTGGCGGAACCGCCGACAGAACCCGTCGAACGGGCCGCCCGGTCCTCCTCGGAGAAGGGTTTCCTCGAACGGATGTTCGATATCTTCCGGCCCCAACCGGATCAGCCGACGGAAACCGCCGAGACGCCCGCCGCCAAAGCGCCGCCGCAAGAGACACCGCCGGCGGCGATCCAGCCCGTCACGGCGCAGCCCTTGCCGCCGCAACCTCCACAGCCGCCCCAGCCGATGGCGAAACCGTCGAGCCGGGCGCCGGAGCCGCCGCCCGAATCGACGGCGCCGGTCGAGGGGCCACAGTCGGTGGCGGTGGAATCCCTGCCTCCTCCCCCTCCCCCGCCGCCAGCGCCACCGCCAGCGCCCCCGGCGGTCGAGGAGCCCGTATCGGCGGATCCCATGCCGCCACGGTTGCCGCAACCGACGGCGGAACCTCGGGATCGGGAATCCGGACAACAATTGGCGGAAACGCCCGTCGCGCCCGCCGACCAGGAGATCGGGTTCTTCGAAAGGATCCTCCGCTTTTTCCTGCCCGGGGACCGGCCCGTGGAAACGGCGACGCTGCCGGCCGGGGAGAAAACCCCCGAAAAGGTCGCGCTGCCGGCGCCGTGGCCCGCCGAAAAAGCCCCTCCAGCGCCCGAAGGCCCGCCCGGAAGCCCCGACCAGGGTGGGTTCTTCGACAGGCTGTTCAGTTTCTTCCGGCCCGATGAACAACCGCAACCAGACCAGGACGTCTCCGGGGAAACCGGGGAAACCGCCGCTCCGTTGATGCCCTCGGAGGTCGAAACGGCCCCGCTGGCCCCGGTGGAGAAGAGACCGGAGCCTCAGGAGGATGCGGCGGATGACGGTGCTTCGGGTGGTCGCCAGGAATGGTCGGTGATCGGGGTCGAGACCGCCCGGTTGCCGCCCACCTTGCCCGGCCGTTTCAAACTGTCGGAGCCTCCCGAGAATGCCCTCGACGGGATCGTCCTGACCGTCGGCGAGTCGCTACGGCTGGGGGCGCAGTCCCGCCTCCGGAAGCCGGGGCCGGATGGGATCGAGGCCTGCGTCGAGAAGAAGCGGAAGACCATCGCCTTTTGTATCGATGCGGTCGACTGGCCCGTCGATCTCCTGCCCTACGTCAGGGTCGACAGCATCATGTACCAGGGGGCGAAGACCATCGGCCGCTACGATGACGGGATGGCCACCTATTACCACACGGTCTTCCCCTCCGCCTCGTACCAGGCGGTGGTCGGCTATTACCGCCGCCGTTTCGGCGAACCGACCGAATACTGGAAGCGCAGCATCGCCCCCCTGGCCGCGCCGCGGCGGGACAACCCCACCGTCATCTGGCGCAGCGTCAACCCGGTCACCAAGCTGATCTCCAGCCTGGAGGTTCGCAACTTCGACGACGCCCGGGGCAGTTTTCCCGACATCAAGCGCGGCGCCATCCTGCTCTACCACGAATGGTCGACGCCGGTCTTCCCCCAGCTGTCGACCCTGGAGCTGATGCTGTTGCGGGCCAGCATATTGCGTTGATTGGGGTTAATATCTACCCCGGGCCCTGTTGAAAAGCAGCCTCAGGATGTTGCCCGCGCCGACGGTGGCCAGACGCCGGTCGTAAGGATCGAAGCCGGCGCTCCCGAGCTTGCCGAGATAGATTTCGACCAGGATCGCCGGCAGCAGCGCCGCCAAGGCCCGCGTGTCCGTCTCGCGGCGCAGGAGGCGGGACGCATCGAGGTGGCTTCGGGCGCTCCCCGCGACTTCCTCGACCACCCTCGAGAGTCCGCGACCGGGACGGCCCGCGAACAGGTCGCAGGCGTCCATGCCCGCGTCCCGGATCAGGGTCGCCGGAAGGTAGACGCGGCGCATCGACGAATGGAAGGGGATCGCCCTCAACAGGCCGCTCAGCGCCCAGGCGATGCCGACGTGACGGGCCGCCCGCCGCGAGGCGACATCGTCCACTCCCAGGGTCTCCAGGGACAACAGGCTGAGCGAGGCCGAAGTGCCCTCGGCATAGTCGATCAGGGCGTCGAGATCGGCCGGGGCGTCGTCGTCGAGGTCGAAGGCGCGGGCCTCGAGCAGACGCTCGAAATGCTCCCGGGACAGCCCGAAGCCCCGCACCGCCTCGGCCAGCGGCCCGACCACCGGGTGCGGGGCCGGCCGGCCGGCGTAGATACCGTCCACGGCCTCGTGCCACCATTGCAGTCGGATCCGCCCGAGCAGGGGTTCGCTGACCAGCTCGCGGATGCACGCCACCTCGAGGTTGAAGGCGTACAGGGCGAACAGCGCCTCGCGCGCCGCCGCCGGGGCCAGCAGGAGACACAGGAATCGGTCGTGATCGAGACGCCTGAGCTGGTCGGCGCAGTACGAGAGTCCCGTCATGATGCAGGCCACTAGTGGATGGAATCCAACATATGGCACCGCGAAGCGAAATTTCGGAATTATTCCCGGCAACTCTTTAAATCGGCAAGACGAGCCCATATGTGACAGTTACCTTTGGTTCTCGATTACCGGAAGAGGAAAAAATGGCTTTCGAACTTCCCCCCCTGCCCTTTGCCCAGGACGCGCTGGAACCCCACATTTCGGCCAATACCCTGAGCTTCCACCATGGCAAGCACCACAACGCCTACGTCACCAACCTCAACAACCTGACCCAGGATTCGCCGCTGGCCGGCAAGAGCCTCGAGGAGATCATCAAGGCGACCGCCGGCGACGCCGCCCAGGCGGGCGTCTTCAACAACGCGGCCCAGGTCTGGAACCACACCTTTTACTGGAATTCCATGAAGCCCGGCGGCGGCGGCGCCCCGTCCGGCGACCTGGCCGGGCGCATCGACGACGCCTTCGGCGGCCTGGACAAGTTCAAGGCGGAGTTCAAGGCAGCCGCCATCGGCCAGTTCGGCAGCGGCTGGGCGTGGCTGGTGGTCGACGGCGGCAACCTCGAGATCGTCAAGACCGCCAACGCCGACACCCCCATCGCCCACGGCCAGACGCCGCTGATCACCTGCGACGTATGGGAGCACGCCTACTATCTGGACTTCCAGAACCGGCGCCCCGATTACCTCCAGGCGTTCCTCGACAACCTGGTCAACTGGGACTTCGCGGCCGCCAACCTGGGGTAGCCGCCCCGGCCCGGGGGCCTATTCCAGTCCGTCGTAGTATTCCCTGAGCACGGCCACCACCTCGGGGCGGCTGAACTCGGGCGGGATGGCCTCGCCGGCGGTCATCATCCGGCGCAGCTCGGTACCCGAGATGTCCACCCGGTGCTTCGCGCCGTGGGGGCAGGTCTTGGCCGTCGCCATGGCGTGGCAACGGTTGCAGTAGAAGGTGACGCCGATCTTCAGGGGCTGGATCTCGAGGGCGCCTTGGGGCAGGGTGTCGAAGATGTGCTGGGCGTCGAACGGCCCGTAATAGTCGCCGATCCCGGCGTGGTCGCGGCCGACGATCAGGTGCGAGCAGCCGAAGTTCTGGCGCAGCACGGCGTGAAGCAGGGCCTCGCGGGGGCCGGCGTAGCGCATCTCGATGGGATAGCCGGCCTGGATCGCGGTGCCTTCCACGAAGTAGTTGTCGAGCATGGCGTCGATCGCCTTGACCCTCACTTCGGCCGGGATGTCGCCGGGCTTGAGCCGGCCCAGCACCTGGTGGATGAAGACCCCGTCGGTGACCTCGATGGCGATCTTGACCAGGTGCTCGTGGCTGCGGTGCATGGGGTTGCGGGTCTGGAAGGCGGCCACATGCGACCACCCCTTGCGGGCGAACAGGGCGCGGCTCTCGGCCGGGCGCAAATAGAGGCGTTCGTAGGTCGAGGGGTAATCGCCCTCGCTCAGCGCCATCACCCGGCCGGCCAGGTTGACCTCGCCCTGTTCCATCACCTTGAGGACCCCGGGATGGGCGTCATCGGTGGTCCGGTAGACGTTGGCGCACTCGAAGGCCTTGTCGATGGTGTACTTCTCGGTGACCTCCATGATCGCCATGATTTCCCCGGATTCGCCGTCGACCAGGGCGACCTCCTGCTCGACGCCGATGCTGTCGGCCAGTTCCCTGTCCGCCGACAGGGTGATCGGGATCGGCCAGAAGGTCCCCTCGGCGGTGGTCATGTCCGAGGCCACGGCGCGCCAGTCGGAACCGCCCATGAAGCCGTCCAGCGGCGTATAGGCGCCCATCGCCATCATGATGACGTCGGAGGTCTCGCGGCTGGTCATGGGGACCCTCTTGAGACCCTCGGCCCGCTTCAGCTCCTCGGCCCGCTCCACCTCGGGGATCAGCAGCGATTTCAGACCCCCGCCGCCGTGCGGCGCAACCAGTTCCGACATCTTCCCTCCCCGTCACCCAGCCTGCATGATAGGTGTCGCGGCACCCTGTTCAAGCGGAAACGAAACTGCTTGACGGCGGTGAATGCCTCGCCGAACGTCTCGACACCCGACTGGCGTCAGGCGACGAAAGGTTGTTTGAAAGGCTGACGACGACTCCTTGGGGGATGCGGGTTACGATCATCCATGCCTTATGAATATTCCCCCGTTTACGAATAATTTACCGCGCCGCCCCTACCATAATCGCGAATCTGGTAGGAGAATCAGCGATGCGTACTGCCGCACCGATCCGCGAGACGCACCAACCGTGGTCCCCCGTCGACATGGAGGCCGCCGGGATGGTGGTCGGGGGCGACTCCGAGACCGGACGCGACCTGGAGATCGACGGCGACGTCGAAGGCGACCTCGCCGGACGGCGGATCACGGTCCTCGAGGGGGCGTCCGTCGAAGGCAACCTGGGGGGACAGACGGTGGTCGTCCACGGCGTCGTGCGCGGGATCATCCAGGCCGTCACGATCCGGGTCCGCTCGACCGCCATGGTCGAGGGCGAACTGCGCTACGAGACCCTGGCCGTCGATCCCGGCGCCCGCGTCGAGGCCCGCTGCGCCCCGTCCCATTGATCCCGGCCGCCGGGTAGCACGGGCGTTCCGGCCGGCACCATCGGGGCCGCACAGGTGTCGTGTGGCCTTGGCGTGCCGCCGACACGTTCCGACTCCGCCGAAAATTTTATTTCTCTAATATACACTTTCGTGTAAAAAAGACCCCAAAGTCGGAAACGACATAGTCGGAGGGGGGGAGCAATGCCGGAGGGGGGGGCGAAAAGCTCGACGATTCTCGTCGTCGGCGGCGGCATCGCCGGGATCAGCACTGCCGTCGAGGCGGCCGAGGCGGGCTGCCAGGTAGTCCTGCTCGAAAGCACGCCGACCCTGGGCGGACGGGTCGCCGGCCTCAACCGCTATTTCCCCAAGCTGTGCCATCCCACCTGCGGGCTGGAGATCCATTACAAGCGGCTGCGCGACACCCCGTCGGTCAAGGTCCTGACCCTGACGACGGTGGAGCGCGTGGTCGGCTCGCGGGGCGCCTTCACGGTCACCCTCAGGACCCGGCCGCGCCACGTCAACGCCCGCTGCACCGCCTGCGGCGACTGCGCGGCAGCCGCCCAAAGCGAGATTCCCAACCCCTTCAACCACGGCCTGGACCGCCTGAAGGCGGCCTATCTACCCCACCAGATGGCCTACCCCATGCGTTACGTCGTCGACGGCTCGGTGATCGGCACCCCGGAGGCCGACAGGATCAGAGCCGCCTGCAAATACGACGCCGTCGATCTGGAGGAGACCGGGAACACCTTCGAGCTGGCCGCCGGGGCCATCGTCTGGGCCACCGGCTGGCGGCCCTACGACGCCGCCCGGATCACACCCTACGGCTACGACCGCCTGGCCGACGTGATCAACAACCTGGAGATGGAGCGCCTGGCCGCCGCCGACGGCCCGACGGCGGGAAACATCGTGCGGCCCTCGGACGGGCGGGCGGCCAAACGGGTGGCCTTCATCCAGTGCGCCGGCTCGCGCGACCTCAACCACCTGCCCTACTGCTCGCGGATCTGCTGCCTGGCGTCGATGAAGCAGGCCGCCTATGTGCGCCAGCAGTACGCCGAGGCCGAGATCGACATCTTCTACATCGACATCCGCGTCCACGACAAACTGGAGGACTTCCAGCGCCGGCTCGAGGCCGATCCCCAGGTCGCCTTCGTCAAGTCGAAACCCGGCTCGGTCGTCCTGGGCGGCGACGGCAGCCTGGTGGTCGAGGGCGAGGACACCCTGAGCGGGCTTCCCTACCGACGGAGCTACGACCTGGTGGTGCTGGCCACCGGCATGGAGCCCTCGACCTCGGCCGAGGCGCCGCCGGTGGAACTGGAGACGGACGACTACGGCTTCATCGTCCCGGCGGACGGCGTCGGGGACGGGATGACCGTGGCCGGCGTCGCCGGCGGACCGCTTGACGTGTCGATGTCGGTGCAGTCGGCCTGCGCCGCCGCCCTCAGGGCCATCCAGGCGGTCGAAGGGGACCGCGAATGAGCGCCGAGGGGAAAATCGGCGTCTACCTGTGCGCCGGCTGCGGCATCGGCGAGGCGGTGGACGTCGAGGGCCTGGAGAAGGTGGCGGCCTCGGAATTCAAGGTCCCGGTGTGCCGCCGCCACGACCACCTGTGCGGCGACGACGGGGCGCGGACGATCGCCGGCGACGTCGCCGCCGGGGCGGTCGATCAGGCGGTGATCGCCGCCTGCTCGCCCCGCGTGATGGCCGACCGATTCCGCTTCGACGGCGCCCGGACGTTCCGCGCCAACCTGCGCGAACAGGTGGTGTGGGTCCATCCGGCGGGCGACCAGGACACCCAGATGCTGGCCGAGGACCAGCTCCGCATGGCCATCACCCAGGCCACCAGGTCGTCGCCTCCCGAGCCGTGGAAGGAGGGCGCGTTCTCCGACACCCTGTTGGTCGTCGGCGGTGGCCTGGCCGGCCTCACCGCGGCCCTGGAAGCCTCCAGGACCGGCTATCCGGTGCTGCTGGTCGAACGCTCCCCGCGGCTCGGCGGCCACGCCCGCCGGTGGTCGCGGGTGACGCCCCACCGCCCGCCCTACCGCGAGCCCCGGCCCAACCCGCTCGAGGACCTGATCCAGGCCGTGGAGGCGGAACCGCGGATCACCGTCATGACCGGGGCCACCGTCGCCAGGACTTCGGGCCAGCCCGGCCGCTTCGAGGTCGAGATCGCCCATGGTGGCGACGGCGGGACCCACGCGGCGACCGTCGGTGCCATCGTCGTCGCCACCGGTTGGCGTCCCTACGACGCCGCCAAGCTGGGCCACCTGGGCTACGGCACCTCGCCCGCCGTGGTCACCGGGGTCGAGCTGGAGGACAGGCTCGGCGACGGCGTGACGGCGAAATCGGTGGTCTTCGTCCTGTGCGCCGGGTCGCGCGATCCCGACCACCTGGCCTATTGCTCGTCGGTGTGCTGCGGGGTCTCCATCAAGCAGGCCCTGCAACTGATCGAGGCCGACCCGGAAACCTCGGTGACCATCGTCTATCGCGAGCTGCGCACGCCGGGCCTGGCCGAGGAGTTCTACCGCACCGCCCAGGAGAAGGGGGTGACGTTCGTCCGCGGCACGGTCAAATCGGTCGGGGCCGGCCCCACCGTGGTCGTCGATGACGCCCTGCTCGGCGAGGAGGTCACCCTGAGCGGCCTCGACCTGGTGGTACTGGCCACCGGCATGGTGCCCAATTCGACCGACATCGGGCAGCCGGCGCCGGAACTCGACGAGGAGAAGCTGCTCCCCCTGAAGAGCGACATCGACCCCCGCGTCCCGTTTCCCGTCGCCGGTTATTCGGGCGAAGCGCCGCCGGCCCATGAGCCGCCCGCCGAGACCCTGCCCGGCGGGGCGTCGATCCTCAACCTGCAGTACCGCCAGGGGCCGCACCTTCCGGTCCTCGCCGACGGCTTCCCCGACAGCCACTTCATCTGCTTCCCCTACGAGACCCGGCGCACCGGGATCCACACCTGTGGACCGCTCCGCCGGCCGATGGACATGGCCGAGACCGCGATCGACGCCACCGGCGCCGTGCTCAAGGCGCTGCAGACGATCCGCAACGTTCCGAAGGGGCGCGCCGCGCACCCGCGCGGCGGCGACCTGTCCTATCCCAAGATCGTCCTCGGCCCGTGCACCAAGTGCCGACGCTGTACCGTCGAATGCCCGTTCGGCGCCATCGACGAGAGCGACGACGACTGGCCTGTGGTCAACCCCACCCGGTGTCGGCGCTGCGGCGTCTGCATGGGCGCCTGCCCGGTGCGCACCATCAGCTTCGACGACTACTCGGTGGACATGCTGACCGCCATGGCCAAGGCGGTGGAGATTCCCGACGAGTTCGAGGAGAAGCCGCGGATCCTGATCCTGGCCTGCGAGAACGACGCCTATCCGGCGCTCGACATGGCGGGGATCAACCGCAACACGTACAGCGCCTTCGTCCGCATCATCCCGGTTCGCTGCCTGGGCTCGGTCAGCATGCTGTGCGTGTCCGACGCCATCTCGGCGGGCTACGACGGGATCATCCTGATGGGCTGCAAGTCGGGCGACGACTACCAGTGCCACTTCGTCAAGGGCAGCGCCCTGGCCGAGGAGCGGACCGCCGACATCGAGGAAACCCTCAAAAGCATGATGCTGGAGGCGGAACGGGTGGCCACCATCGAGGTGGCGATCGCCGACTCCGGGAAGGTCGGCGGGATGATCGACGACTTCGTCGCCACCATCGACACCATCGGCCTCAACCCGTTCAAGGGGCTCTGAGGATGGGGGACCTTTCCTTCAGGCAACGGATCATGGACCTCGACGCGGGGCGTCTGACGATGTGCTATCAGTGCGGGACCTGCTCCGGGGTGTGCCCGATCTCGGGCGACGACGGCGCCTCCTTCCCCCGCATGGAGATGATCCTCAGCCAGCGGGGAATGGGCGAGCGGCTGATGGGCGACGCCGCCATCTGGCTGTGCCATCAATGCGCCGCCTGCAGCACCTACTGCCCGCGCGACGCCAGGCCGGCCAACGTGATGGCGGCGCTCCGCGAGTACTCCATCGCCCATCACGCCTTCCCCGGGTTCATGGGCCGGGCCCTCAACGACCCCCGCTTCCTGCCCCTGCTGTTCGCCCTGCCGGCGGTCGTCCTGCTGGGGGCGCTGGCCCTGGCCGGCAACCTCGGCGCCCTGCCCGGGGGCGAGATCGTGTTCGCCAAGTTCATGCCCCACGTCTACGTCGAGGCGGTCTTCATCGCCGCCGTCGGTTTCGCCCTGACCGCCGGCGGGATCGGAGCGCGCCGCTACTGGCGGGCGATGGGCCCCGCCGCCAAGGGACCCGGCGCCGTGTGGGGGGTGCTGGGGGACATCCTCAGGCACCACACGTTGAACCGCTGCCGGGACGACCGGGTCGGCGACGAGGAAACCTACAAGGGCCACCTGCCCAAGTCCCATCTCGCCGCCTTCTACGGGTTCGCCGGCCTGTTCGTCACCACCAACGCGCTGGCCGTCGCCATCTACGGGTTCGACCTCTTCCCGCCGCTGCCCCAACTTCACCCGATCAAGCTGCTGGGCAACGTCAGCGGGGTGGTGCTGCTGGTCGCCGTCATGGTGTTCGTCCACCGCCGCCTGTTCGACGGCGAGAAGGCCGGCAAGACGACCTACAACGACTGGCTGTTCGTGCTGGTGCTGTTGGGGGTGGCGCTCAGCGGGTTCCTGTCGGAGATCAGCCGGCTGGCCGAGTCGGCGGCCCTCGCCTACCCGGTCTATTTCGTTCACCTGGTGCTGATCTTCTTCCTCCTCGCCTATTCCCCCTACTCCAAGTTCGCCCACGTCTTCTATCGCCCGACGGCGATGCTGTTCGAACGCCTACATCGGTTGGCGGCCGGCCAGCGAGGCCAGGAAGCTCTCCGTCGAGCCGGCCCGTAGCAGAGCCAGGGCGCAACCCAGCGCCAAGTCCTCGTTCTCTCCCTCGCCGGCGGCGGGGCAATCCTCCACCGGCAGGGTGGCGTGGGCCCGCGAGGTGTCGCTCTTTTCCCCGGGCAGGGCATCGGGATAGTCGGCTTCGCGCCGGATCTCGGTGGCCTCGGCGGGCCTTAAGACGATGTCGGGCTGGACGCCGCGGGCCTGGATGGTCCGCCCCGAGGGGGCGTAATAGAGCTGGGTGGTCAATCGCAGCGCCCCCTCGATCGGCAGCGGACTGATGATCTGCACCGAGCCCTTGCCGAACGAGCGGCCGCCCATGACGATGGCGCGGCCATGGTCCTGCAGCGCGCTGGCGACGATCTCCGAGGCCGAGGCCGAGCCGCCGTTGATCAGCACCACCATCGGCAGCCCCTCGGCCAGGTCGCCGGTTTCGGCGTCGTAGAACCGCGCGTTGTCGGGGTCGCGGCCGCGCACCGAGACGATCGTGCCGCGGTCGAGGAAGGCGTCGCTGAGGGCCAGCGACGGAATGAACAGCCCGCCGGGGTTGTTGCGCAGGTCCAGCACCAGTCCCTTCATGCGTTGACCGAGCCGGGAATGGATGTTGGCCATGGCCTGCTCGACCCCCTCCTCCACCTTCTCGTTGAAAGCGACCACCCGCAGGTAGCCGATGTCGCCTTCGGTCCGCCACCGCACCGCCCGGATGCGGATGATATCCCGGGTAACGGTGACGTCGAAGGGGTCGCGGGCGGCCCTGGCGACGGTCAGGCGGATCTTGGTTCCGGGCCGGCCGCGCATGCGTCTGACCGCGTCCATGAGGGTGATGCCCTTGATGCTGTCGCCGTCGAGGTGGGTGATCAGGTCGCCGGCCTCGATGCCGGCGCGGAAGGCCGGGGTGTCGTCGATCGGCGCGATCACCTTGACCAGCCCGTCCTCCATGGTGACCTCGATCCCCAGGCCCCCGAACTCGCCCCGGGTGCTGACCTGCATCTCGCGGTACTCGTCCGGGTTCAGATAGGAGGAATGGGGATCCAGCGAGGCCAGCATGGTATCCAGCGCGGTCTCGACCAACAGCGTCCGTTCCACCGAGTGGGGGGGCTTCTCCAGGCCGCGGACCCCTTCGACGGCGGCGTCGATGAGCGTGGCATCGGAGACCTCGCGGACGTAATCGCGACGGATCCGCCGGTAGGCGTCCTGGAAGTGCTCGAAGCGCCCGGTTTCGGCCTCGCTCCCGCCGCCGGCCTCGTCGGCCGCGTATTCAAGGTAGACGGCGCGGAACCGCTCGAGTTCGCGGGAGCCTTCCTCGGACAGGGGGTAGGAGTCGCCGCCGAGGGCGTAGATGACACGGCCCAGGGAGGTCTGTTCCAGCAGGCAGCCGCTCAGCGACGGCGACAGGGCGGCGCCGAGGGCGAAGACGACGACCAGCATCAGGACCTGGGGGGTGGGTTTCCACCTGTTCACGTACGATCGCCCTCCTGGCGCCGGTCGGGATAATACCAAGGGGAAAGGAAAAGCGCGGCCGGGGGTTAGCCGTCGGCGATGATTCGCGCGATCAGTTCTTCCTTCACCCGGTCGGCATC
Organism: uncultured Thalassospiraceae bacterium; assembly: GCA_964632795.1. GTDB lineage: Bacteria > Pseudomonadota > Alphaproteobacteria > Rhodospirillales > 2-02-FULL-58-16 > CAZWEZ01. Next base: position 79,284 of record CAZWEZ010000004.1, read on the forward strand.
GTCGTTGTCGATCTGGCAGGTGCCGGCGTTCTTGTGACCGCCGCCGCCGTACTCCAGCATCAAGGCGCCGATGTTGGTGTTCGAGGTACGGTCGAGCACCGACTTGCCGACGGCGAGCACCGTGTTCAGCTTGTTCAACCCCCATATCACGTGCATGGAGATGTTGATCTCCGGGAATATGGCGTAGACCATGAAGCGGTTGCCGGCGTAGATGGTCTCCTCCTCGCGCAGGTCGAGGACGCCCAGGTTGCCGTGGACGGTCATCCGCCGTTGGGCCTGCTTCATGAAGTTTTCCTGATGCTCCACGTACATGTCGACCCGTTCCTTGACGTCGGGAAGCTTCAGGATGTCTTCGATGGAGTGGTCGCGGCAGTAGTCGATGAGCTCCATCATCAACTGGTAATTGGAGACGGTGAAGTCCTTGAAACGCCCGAGTCCGGTGCGCGAATCCATGATGAAGTTGAGCTGCACCCAGCCTTCGGGGTTGAGGATTTCGTCCTTGTTGAACTGGCCCGAATCGCTCTGGTCGACGGCCTCCATCATCTCCACCGAGATGTTCGGGAACTCCGGGCGGCCCCCGTAGTAGTCGTAGACCACCCTGGCCGCGGAGGGGGCGTCGGGGTCGATGATGTAGTTGGGCGGCGTTTCGTCGAGGCGGATGGTCTCGCTCAGATGGTGGTCGAAGGCCAGGTGAACCCCATCAACGAACGGCAGGTTGGTGGTGATGTCGTCATCGGAGATCATGATGATGCCATCCTGCATGTCCTTGGGGTGAACGAACTTGATGTCGTCGATCAGGTTCAGCTCCTTGAGGAGCACCGCGCACACCAGACCGTCGAAGTCGCTTCGGGTGACTAGGCGATACTTCTTGTCACTCATGAATTTATCTCCACCTCCTAAGCGATTCCGTCACCGACCTCATCCTAACCCATTTTCGGCCCATACTGCATCCCTTTCCGAACTTCATATACGTACCGCTGGAATATCCTGCAACGAAATCTGGCTCAGGTGCTTCCCTTGGACTGGGCGTAGGCCATGGTCAGGGCGTCGTCCTCCGCCGCATCCAGCATTTGATCGAGGGCGGGCAGGAACCCCATTTCCTCCTTCTGGACATGGAACACCTCACGTTCGACCAGTTCGCCGCCCAGGTTGTGGAACTCTTCCCACGAGGCGTCCGTGAAGCCGTTGGACAGCGCCTCGCGGGCCACTTCGCCGATCCGCGCGGCCAATGGCCGGATCGCCTCGTGCTCGTCCTTGAGCATCATCGGGATCCCCGGATCGGCAAGCTCGGCGAATCGTGGGAACAGGTGGTTTTCCTCGAATGTGAAGTGATGGGCCGCCTCGTCCTCCATCACCGCCACCAGGTCGGTGAGCACCACCCGCGCCTCGTCGTCGCCGGCCGGCGGCGGGGCGCCGGACCGGTGGCGCTGGAGCAGGCCTTCGAGTCGCTCGAGCAGGGCCAACATGGCCAGATGCTCCTGGTGCAGGGTCTGGAGAATGCGAAGGCTGAGGTGCTGCATGATCAGGTTGCTCCACTGTTTTCATTGGGCTTGTAGTTAAGCATCCGCCGGGCCACGTCAACCGCGAACCATAGAAAGGCCAGTGAACCGGCGAGGCCCGAGAAGGCGCCGAGCAACACCACCGGGCCGAGACCCAGGACGATGCCCAGCGAAACCAGGGCCAGGGCCGTGAAGTGGCAGGCGGCATGGAACTTGAGGGGGATCTCCTGGGTCAGTTGGGAAAGCCGCGGCGGCGTCTGACCGGCCTTGGCCGCGTTCATGGCGGCGAGGAACGGGATGATCCGTTGCAGCATACCCAGCAGAAACGTCAGCAGCCAGCCGAAAAGGGCGAGGAACCCGAACAGCACCGCTCCCCTCTCGCCGAGCAGGCCGGCCGCCGTCAGGCCGCCGGCGAGGAGACCGGCCGGCAGCAACCCCCAGGCCACCTTGACGAAAACGAAGGACAGCCCGAGGTTCTTCCGCATGCCCTGTCCGAGGACCCCCAACATGGTCCGGAGGTGGAGGATGGAAACCGCCAGGCCGAGCCCCGCGGCGCCGACCAGCGCCGCCCCCGAGCCGATCGCCGCGCCGCCCGTCGCCACCGCCAGAGCGATCAGCGAGAGGACCAACTGGACCACCCCTTCGGCCACCGCCGGCGCCTGGGAGAGGGCGAACATGGGGACCAGGATGTAGCTGTAGCCGAGGGCCAGCATCCCCATGAACCCGTAGATCGCCAGGATCATGTGGGCGACGTTGAGGTTCTCGCGTTGGGGGATGAAGCCGTGCTCGAGGTCGGCGATCGACGCCAGACCCAGGACCATCAGCCCGAGCAGCGCGGCCAGCGACAACCAGCCGTGGAGGACCAACACCGTCATCCCCCTGGTCCGGCGCAAGACGTCGCCGACCAGGATCGCGAAGACCACCAGGGCGAGGATGGCGAGAACGGCTCCACCGGCCATCGTCAGGTGTTCGCCGGTGGACATCCCGTGGACCAACGCCGCCACCCCGGGCACATACAGCCAGGACGCGGCGCGGACCGGCCATACCGCGATCAGCGACTGTCCGGTGGCCACCGGCAACATCTGGAATGAGGCGCCCATGACGGTCATCGCCAGGACCCCGAGGGTCAGCGCATGGACCGAGGCCAGCACCGGACCCGGACCGCCGGCGAAGTCCGGGACCTGGTCGGCGCCGACGGCCAGCAGGGCCCAGACCACGACATGGAACACCGCCGCCGCAATGAAGAAACGAAAGGGGACGGAGGGCGCGAGGAGCCGGCTTTGGGCTCCCATCAGCATCGTTCCAGGAAATTTCACGATGGCTCCGTGGGGGAATTCTTGGTCAGTCGCAATATCACCTGGCCGCCGGGGGACGGGATCCGGATCCAGGACCATCCTCTTTCCGCCAGTTCGGGATAAAGGTAGATCGGGTCGCGATCAAGCCTGACGATCACGGTATCGCCGGTCCCCGCCCGTTCGATCAATTCGACGATGGCAAGCATCGGACGGGGCGGCTCTAAGCCCCGCACGTCGAGGCGGGCGGCGCCGTCCTCGAACCATACCGCAACCCCGCCGGCCACCGGTTCTCCATCACGGCGTCCGCCGGCGCGATCGGCCGGAGACCGGGCCGCAAAGGAGCTTGTTTTACAACAAAACCTTGTCAATTTCAGCCCTGCCCGGCAGTTTCTTGCAAAGGAGACTCCAGGCGCAGTTCGTGGACCACCCACAGGGCGACGACGAACAGGATCACCGCCCCGCCCTGATGGGCGGCGGCCACCGACACCGGAACCACCAGCAGCAGGGTCAGGATGCCCAGGGTCGCCTGGCACCCGGTGACCACCGCCAGCAGGTCGGCCGCCAGGCGGAGGCGGGGCGGCGGGTCGCCGGCGCGGACCCGCCACCAGAACACCGCCACCAACACCACCGTCAGTTCGGCCAGCAGGCGGTGGAAGAACTGGACGGTGGTGATGTCCTCGAAGAAATTGATAATAAGCGGATCCAGGGCGAACAGTCCCTCCGGCACCAGTTCGCCGTCCATCAGCGGGAACGTGTTGTAGGCGAAACCGGCGTCGAGACCGGCCACGAAGCCGCCCGACAGCACGCTGCCCAGGACCAGGCCCATGACCGTCGCCGCGTACGCCCGCAGCCAAGCGGGCCGTCGCCCCGACGCCGGGTGGGGGTCCGGGAACAGAAGCCCCAGGGCCACCCAGACCATGTAGCCGAGGACCACCAGCGCCGCCCCCAGATGGGCGGTCAGGCGGTATTGGCTGACGTCGGGCTCCTCGACGAGTCCGCTCTTCACCATGTACCAGCCCAACACCCCTTGAAGCCCGCCGAGAACGAGGATGATGCCGAGATGCACCAGCAGCCGCCGCTCCGTCACCCATCCCCGGACGACGAAGAACACCAAGGGGATGAAGAAGGCGAGGCCGATGATGCGACCCCACAGGCGGTGCAGGAACTCGAGCCAGAAGATGGACTTGAACTCGTCCAGGGTCATGCCCAGGTTGAGCTCCTTGTACTCGGGGAAATCGCGGTACTTGGCGAAGGTCTCCTCCCATGCCGCCTCGTTCAGCGGCGGCAGCCAGCCGGTGACCGGCCTCCACTCGACCATCGACAGTCCGGAATGGGTCAATCTGGTGACTCCTCCCAGGACCACCATGGCGAAGACCATCACGCAAACGACGATCAGCCAGATCGCGATCGCCCTTTGACGCCGCCGCGTGGACGGATGTGCTTGAGTCACGGACACCTTCTCGAGGGGACGATTCCCCAGGGTTTGCGCGGGAAGGGTTTACACCCCGTTCCCGGCCCAGTCGAGCAGGGTTTTGGCCAGGTGTCTCGCCGTTTCCGGGGCCAGTTCGAGGTCGGTGAAGCGCCGCCCCTCGCGGATGCGCACCCGCAGCAGCCTCAACCCGCCCTCGTACTCGACCTCCTGAAGCCTGACCATCCTCGACCACGGAGCCTCGAACTCGCCGATCTCGGTTACCGAACGGTATGTCGTCATTCCTTCCCTCGCGCATGGAAAATAAGATACATGTGGATTTGTATACCATATTAGCTTAAATTAATATACATGGGGGGAAACCGGCATCTTCAACAGCCAATCCGCCTGGCGATTCGTGAATCGGAT
>CAZWEZ010000005.1:0-69512 GCA_964632795.1 uncultured Thalassospiraceae bacterium
GATGGCGGCCCATCACAAGGGCCGCGCGACGACGTCCGAAAGCCTTGGAAAGCCGTCTCTATGGGTCATTATCAGTGCCCCTTGGTATAAGTTAGAGAGCGATGGATGACCTTGACACACTTCGCGCGGATCTGATCGGGGCCGTCGAGGCGGCGGGCGACCTCGAAGCCCTGGACCGGGCGCGGATCGCGGCGCTGGGCAAGAAGGGGCGGATCACCACCCTGATGAAGGGCCTGGGGAGCATGGCGCCCGCGGACCGCAAAAGCCTCGGCGCGGCGCTCAACGCGATCAAGGACGAGGTCGCCAGAACCATCGAGGCGCGCCGCGATGACCTCGCCGACACCGACCTCGATGCCCGCCTGATGGAGGAGGCGCTCGACGTCACCCTGCCGGTCCGCCCCGAAGGCAGCGGGCGCGTCCACCCCATCAGCCAGACCATCGACGAGGTGGTCGCCATCTGCGGCGAGATGGGCTTCACCGTCGCCGAGGGCCCCGACATCGAGGACGACTGGTACAACTTCACCGCCCTCAATATCCCGCCCGAGCACCCGGCGCGCCAGGAACACGACACCTTTTATTTGCCCGGCGGCGAGGACGGGAACCGCAAGGTGCTGCGCACCCATACCTCGCCGGTGCAGATCCGGACCATGCTCGAGGTCAAGCCGCCGATCCGCATCATCGTCCCCGGGCGCACCTTCCGCTGCGACTACGACGCCACCCATTCGCCGATGTTCCACCAGGTGGAAGGCCTGGTGGTCGACAAGACCACCCACATGGGCCACCTCAAGGGCTGCCTGATCGACTTCTGCCGCGCCTTCTTCGGGGTCGACGACCTGCCGGTCCGCTTCCGGCCCAGCTACTTCCCGTTCACCGAGCCCTCGGCCGAGGTCGACATCGGCTGTACGCGCGAAGGCGGCACGCTGCGCATCGGCCACGGCGAGGATTGGCTGGAGATCCTCGGCAGCGGCATGGTCAACCCCCGGGTGCTGGACAACTGCGGCATCGATTCCACCGTTTATCAGGGCTTCGCCTTCGGCATGGGGGTCGAGCGCATGGCGATGCTCAAGTACGGCATCCCTGACCTGCGCACCTTCTTCGAGTCCGATCTGCGTTGGCTGCGCCACTACGGCTTCGCGGCGCTCGACGTGCCGAGCATGGTCGGGGGGCTGAACCCGTGAAGTTCACCTTCGCCTGGCTCAAGGAGCACCTGGAGACCGAGGCCCCGCTGGCCGAGATCGTCGAGCGGCTGACCATGATCGGCCTCGAGGTGGACTCGGTGAGCGACCGCGCCGAGGGGCTGGAGGAGTTCGTCGCCGCCCGGGTGCTCGAGGCCAAACCCCACCCCAACGCCGACCGGCTCAAGGTGTGCCGGGTCGATACCGGCTCGGGGACCTTCGAGATCGTCTGCGGGGCGCCCAACGCGCGGACCGGCATGATGGGGGTGTTCGCGGCCACCGGCGCCTACATCCCGGGCATCGGCCTCGAGCTCAAGAAGGCCAGCATCCGTGGGGTGGAGAGCAACGGCATGCTGCTTTCGGAACGCGAGATGGGGCTGTCCGACGAACACCAGGGAATCGTCGAATTGCCCGAGGACACGCCGCTCGGCGCCTCGGCGGTGGCGGTGATGGGGCTGGATGACGCCGTCATCGACGTCGAGGTGACCCCCAACCGGGGCGACTGCCTGGGGGTGCGCGGGATCGCCCGGGACCTGGCGGCGGCCGGCCTGGGGACGCTCAAGCCGGTCGACGCGACGCCGCTCGAGGGCACCTTCGACAGCCCGCTCGCCGTCCATCTCGACTTCACGCCGGAGACCGCCGACGCCTGCCCCTACTTCGTCGGCCGCTACATCCGCGGGGTGCGCAACGTCGAAAGCCCCGGCTGGCTCAAGGACAGGCTGCTGGCCGTCGGCTTGCGGCCGATCACCGCCCTGGTCGATATCACCAACCTGCTGACCATCGGGCTGTGTCGTCCGCTGCACGTGTTCGACGCCGACAAGGTCAACGGCGACATCCACGTCCGCCTGGCAAGGTCCGGCGAGATGTTGCCGGCGCTCAACGGCAAGGTCTACGAGCTCGACGCCGAGATGACGGTGATCGCCGACGACCACGAGGCCGAGGCGCTGGGCGGGGTGATGGGCGGCGAGCGCACCGGATGCACCGAGAACACCGTCAACGTGTTCCTCGAATCGGCGCTGTTCGACCCGCTCCGCACGGCGGCCACCGGACGGCGGCTCAACCTGCAGTCGGACGCCCGCTTCCGCTTCGAGCGCGGCATCGACCCGGCGTTCCTGGTCGACGGCATGGAGATCGGCTCGCGCCTGATCGTCGAGATGTGCGGCGGCGAGCCGTCCCGTCCGGTGATCGCCGGCGTCGAGCCCGACTGGAAGCGCGAGGTCGCGTTGCGTCCCGACCGGGTCCGCGCCCTGGGCGGCGTCGAGGTGTCGGCCGAGGAGACCGGACGCATCCTTTCGACCCTCGGTTTCGAGGCTGTCGGCGGAAAGCGGTATCGGTATTGCGTCCCGTCGTGGCGCAACGACATCGTCGGCGAGGCCGACCTGGTCGAGGAGGTCACCCGCATCCACGGCTTCGACCGCATCGAACCGGTGTCGCTCGAGCGCGACGCGGCGTTGCCCCATCCGGCCCTGAACGCGCTTCAGCGGCGCCGCGCCGACGCCCGCCGGGCGCTGGCCGGACGCGGCATGGTCGAGGCGGTGACCCTGTCGTTCCTGGCCGCCGACCACGCCGCGCTGTTCGGCGGGGTGGCCGACGCCGTGCGCCTGGTCAACCCGATCAGCAGCGACCTCGACGTCATGCGCCCCTCGCCGCTTCCCAACCTGATCGCGGCGTGTGGGCGCAACGCCGACCGCGGGATTGCGGACGGCGCCTTGTTCGAGATCGGCCCCCGCTACGCCGGCGACGCGCCCGAGGACCAGGACACGGTGGCCGCCGGCGTGCGCTCGGGGAGCGCCGGCGAACGCAACTGGGCGCAGCCGCCGCGCCCGGTGGACGTCTTCGACGCCAAGGCCGACGCGATCGCCGTTCTGGCCCGCCTCGGCCTGCCCGCCGACAGCCTGCAGGTCGCCCCCGAGGCTCCCTCCTGGTACCACCCGGGGCGCTCGGGCAGCCTGCGGCTCGGCCCCAAGACGGTGCTCGCCGAGTTCGGCGAGATCCACCCCCGGGTGCTGCGGCGGATGGGCGTCAAGGGGCCGGTCGCCGGCTTCGAGGTGCTCCTCGACCGGCTGCCCAAGCCCAAGCCGAGAAAGAACGCCGCCAAGCCGCACCTCGATCTGTCCTCCCTGCAACCGGTGGAGCGCGACTTCGCCTTCGTGCTCGACGACGCGGTGCCGGCGGCGGCGGTCCTGCGCGCCGCCCGGGGGGCGGACAGGAAGCTGATCGCCGGGGTCGGCGTGTTCGACGTCTTCGGCGGCGGCTCCCTGGGCGCCGGCAAGAAGTCGCTGGCCATCAGCGTCACCCTGCAACCGACCGGCAAGACCCTGACCGACGCCGAGATCGAGGCGGTCGCCGAACGGGTGGTGGCCGCCGTCGAAAAAGCGACGGGCGGCGTCCTCAGGACGTAGAGTCGATAGTCGGGATCGGGCCCACCACCGCCAGGGGCCGATTCTGCTCGACGTTTTTTTTCCGGCGGGACGAGGAGATGGAGACCATGGGATGGCAAGGTAGGGTTCTGCGCGTCAACCTGAGCGAGGGCACCTGCGAGGGCGAGGACCTGAACCGCGAATGGGCCGAACAGTACCTGGGCCAGCGCGGCCTGGGCAGCCGCTACTTCACCGCCGAGGTCGAGCCCAAGGTCGATCCCCTGTCGCCGGACAACAAGCTGGTCTACGCCACCGGCCCGCTGACCGGCACCATGGCGCCGACCGGAGCCCGTTTCTCGGTGGTCACCAAGGGGGCGCTGACCAACATCATCGCCGCCTCCAACTCGGGCGGCCACTTCGGGGCCGAGCTCAAGGCTGCCGGCTGGGACGTGCTGATCGTCGAGGGCAAGGCCAAGAGCCCGCTCTACCTGTACGTCCGCGACGACCACGCCGAGCTGTTGGCGGCCGACGACCTGTGGGGACGCTCGGTGTGGGAATGCGAACCGGCGCTCAAGGCCCGCCACATGGACCCCCTGATCAAGGTCTCCTCGATCGGCCGGGCCGGCGAGATCGGGGTCAGGTTCGCCGGCATCGTCAACGACCTCGACCGGGCCGCCGGGCGCTCCGGGGTCGGCGCCGTGATGGGGTCGAAGAACCTCAAGGCGATCGCCGTGCGCGGCACCACCGGGATCGCGGTCAACGACCCCGAGGCCTTCCGGGCGGCGGTCGACAACGCCCGGCGAATCCTCGACCCGAGTGCGCCCAGGGCCCGCTACGAGAACATCGGCACCCACGGCATGATGGACGTCACCCAGAACTTCGGCGCCCTGCCGGCGTACAACTGCCACGACGTCCAGTTCGACGGCACGCCCAGGATCAACGCCGCGGCGATGCAGAAGAGGCGCCTCACCGACGGCCGCTCAACCTTGCAGACCAACAAGGCCTGCTTCGGCTGCACCATCGGCTGCGGCCGGGTCTCCAAGCTCGACCCGACCCACTTCTCGGTGGCCGGCAAGCAGGGCCGCGAGGTCTATCTCGAATCCCAGGGCGGGCTGGAATACGAATCCGCCTTCTCACTGGGCGCCATGACCGGCATCGACGACCGCGAGGCGATGACCTACGCCAACTACATCTGCAACCAACAGGGGATGGACCCGATCTCCTTCGGAGTCACCGTGGCGGCGGCGATGGAACTCTACGAGGTCGGGGCGATCACCGACGCCGACACCGGCGGGATCGCGCTCGACTTCGGCTCCGCCGAGGGCCTGGTGGCGATGGCCGAACTGACCGCCCTCGGCGAGGGCCTGGGCAAGGACATCGGGATGGGCTCCAAGGGGCTGTGCGAGAAGTACGGCCACCCCGAGTTCGCGATGCAGGTCAAGGGCCAGGAGATCGCCGGCTACGACCCCCGCGCCATGCAGGGGATGGGGCTGGCCTATGCGACCAGCAACCGCGGCGCCTGCCACATCCGCTCGCGGCCCTTCGTCGACGACTTCTCGCGCGTCGAGACCGAGGGCAAGGCGAAGATCGTCAAGGACACCCAGGACGAGGTGGCGGCGATCGATTCGACGGGCCTGTGCGTCTTCGCCTACAACGCCTGGAGCATGGACGACATCGCGGCCATGGTCGAGGGCGCCTGCGGCGGCGGCTGGACCGCCGAACGGATGTGCCTGACCGGCGAGCGGGTGTGGAACCTGGAGCGCAAGTTCAACCTCGAGGCCGGCCTGACGGCGGCCGACGACACCCTGCCCCGGCGCCTGCTCGAGGAGGCCGCCAAGCGGGGCACCGCCAGGGGCCATGTCTGCGGGCTGGATGCGATGCTGCCCGAATACTACCGGCTGCGCGGTTGGGACGCCGGCGGCGTGCCCACCGCCGAGACGGTCAAACGTCTGAGGATTTGAGCCCCTTCAACACTTCCAACGTCCGCACGCGGTCCTTGACCTGGTGCCAGTGGCGTTCGCTGACGCCGGCGATCAGGGCCTCGACCAGGGTCAGGATCACGGCCGCCGAATCCCACCTCGAGGGAACGTCGATCCGCACCGGGAAGGTGTGCTTGGCGAGGCGCGAGATGGGCGACAGCCATTGGTCGGTGAACAGGACGACCGTGGCGCCGCGCCCGGCGGCCTGTTCGGCGAACCGAACCACCTCGCCCTGATAGCGGCGAATGTCGAAGACCGCGAGGACGTCGCGGCGGCCCATGTCCAGGATGTCTTCGCGCCAGGTGGCGCTGTGCCCCTCGACCAGATGGACGTTGGGCCGCAGCACGCGAAGATGGGCGTAGAGATAGGCGGCGATGGCGCCGGTGAAACGGCCGCCGAGGACATGGACCGTCCGCTTGCGGTCGGCCAATAGCCGGATCGCGGCTTCGAACTCCGAGCCCGGCAGCGACTTCAGCGATTCCTCGATATTGTCGCGCACCGCGGCGGCGAAACGTCCCAGGAAGTCCTTGTTCCCCTTTCCCGCCGCCTCCTTGCCGTACGTCTTGGCGAGCGGGGATTGGAGCCGCACCTCCAGTTCCTCCCTCAGGGCACGCTGGAAATCGGCGTAGCCGGAGAACCCCAGCTTGCCGACCAGACGCAGGATCGTCGGCCCGCTGACCCCGGACTGGCTGGCGAATTTGGCCACCGTATCCAGCCCCGCCAGCGGGTAGTTGACGAGAAGGGCCTGGGCCGGCTTGCGCTCGGTGGGCGTCAGGCGGTCGAAGATCCGGCGGATCTCCTCGGCGATCGTCCTCGGGGGCTGACTGGTCATGATCCCTCAGGATACAGCCGAATAACAAAAATTTCAAATTTGACAGCCAATGGCAAAACTGTAATATCTCGTTCAACAATACAAAACGAAAAAATGCGACGGCGCAGGGTTCGGCTTCTCAGGCATGGGTCTCGCAAAGTTGGATTCGCAGCTATCGATCCTCGGCGGGGACGACCCGCCGGCGGTCGTGGTCGCGCGTCCCGAGGGTACCTCGCCGATCTTCCTGACCTGCGGACACGCCGGCAAGCGGATTCCCCGCAGCCTCGATTCCCTGCAACTTGACGAGCCGGACCTGAGCCGCCACATCGCCTGGGACATCGGCGCCGCCGATATGGCCGGCGCCCTGTCCGAACGCTTCGACGCGACCCTGGTCTCCCAGACCTATTCGCGGCTGGTCATCGACTGCAACCGCCCGACCGAAGTGCCGGGTTCGATCCCGGAGGTCAGCGACGGGACCCCGATTCCCGGCAACATCGGCATCGACCCCCGGCAGGCGGAAGCCCGGATCGCCGAGATCTTCCGGCCCTACCATGAGCGGATCGCGGCCCTGCTCGATGCCCGGCGCGACGCCGGACGGCCGACGCTGCTGGTCGCCGTCCACAGCTTCACCCCCGTGTTCGGCGGTATTGAGCGCCCGTGGCACATCGGCCTCGCCTACAACCGCGACCGCAGGTTGGCCGCCATCCTGATCGAGCTGCTGGCCCTCGAGCCCGGCCTGTGCGTGGGCGACAACGAGCCCTACAGCACCAGCGACACCACCGACTACACGCTGCCGGTGCATGGCGAGCAACGCGGGATTCCGCACGTCCAGATCGAGGTCCGCCAGGACCTCGTCGGCGACGCCGCCGGACGGGCCCGGTGGATCGGCCGGATCGAGAAACTCCTGACCCGGGGCCTGGGGATTCTCGCCGAAGAGGGAGGATTCGCCCAGGAGTTCGGATGATGCCCGACCGTCGGGGCTCTCTTGCCTAACCTGAGACGCCCACTGAACTAAGGACCATTGCTTCAATGAAAACCAGGTAAATGCCGAAAGCAATAATACAATACGTGCGATATGTAGATGCCGTTAACCGGGTCGTCGGCCGGTTCGCGATGTATCTGGTCTTCGCCATGATAGGCGTGCTGCTCTATTCCTCCATCGCCAAGACATTCTTCCTGCCGCCCTTGTGGACGTTCGAAATGGCCCAGTTCCTGATGGCCGCCTACTACATTCTGGGCGGCGGCTATTCCATGCAACTGGACGCTCACGTGCGGATGGACCTTCTCTATAGCCGTTGGTCGCCACAGAGAATGGCCTTCGTCGATACCCTGACTTCGGTGGCGCTGATTACCTATCTGGTGCTCCTGCTTTACGGCAGCGTCTCCAGCACCGAGTACGCGTTGAAGTACGGCGAGACGAGCTACTCGTCCTGGTCGCCCTACATGGCGCCGATCAAGCTCATCATGACCTTCGGGATCGTTCTCATGCTTCTGCAGGCCATCGCCTTCTTCTTCAAGGATCTGGCCACGGCGCGGGGGCGGACCATCGACGGACGTCTCCTGGCGGACGTCGAACAGGCAGGGGGGTCGTCATCATGAGCTACGAGATGATCGCCCTGCTGATGTTTTCGTCGATGATGATCATGCTGCTGACCGGACAGCGCGTGTACGGCGCCATTGGCTTCGTCGCCGCTTTCGCGGCCTTGATGTTGTGGGGCGACGGCGGCTCCGAGATGGCGTTCACCGCCGCCATGAAGTTGATGAAGTGGTATCCGCTGCTGACCCTGCCGCTGTTCATCTACATGGGCTACATGCTCTCGGAATCGAAAATCGCCGATGATCTTTACAAGATGTTCCATGTCTGGATGGGCCCTCTCAACGGCGGCCTGGCGATCGGCACCATCGGCCTGATGGTGGTCATTTCGGCGATGAACGGCTTGAGCGTCGCGGGCATGGCCATCGGCGCCACCATCGCCCTGCCGGAATTGCTCAAGCGCGGCTACGACAAGGTCATGGTCACCGGCGTCATCCAGGCCGGCAGTTCGTTGGGCATCCTGGTGCCCCCCAGCGTGGTGCTGGTGCTCTACGGCATGATCGCCCGCCAACCGGTGGGCCAGCTGTGGCTCGCCGGGGTGTTTCCCGGTCTCATGATGGCCTCGCTGTTCGTGATCTACATCGTCGTGCGCTGCAAGATTCAGCCCCATTTAGGGCCGGCCCTGCCCAAGGAGGAACGCCAGGTCGGGTGGGGCGAGAAATTCCGCCTGCTCCGGGCCGGCATCCTGCCGTTGGCCATTTTCTTCTCGATGACGGGCCTGTTCCTGATGGGGTTCACCAGTCTGGTGGAAAGTTCCGCCGTCGGCGCGACGGCAGCCACGGTCGGGGCGTTGGTCAAGGGCCGCCTGAATCGCCACGTCATCGAAGAGACCATCCGCAAGACCCTGGCCGTGAGCTGCATGTTCATGTGGATCATTCTGGCGGCGATGTGTTTCGGCGCGGTTTTCGACGGCCTGGGCGCGGTCAAGGCGATCGAGTTCTTCTTTGTCGAAAAGATGGGATTGGGGCCCTGGCAAATCCTCATCATGATGCAGTTGTCCTACCTCCTGATGGGCATGTTCCTGGATGACACCGCCATGCTGGTGATCGTCGCGCCTCTTTATGTGCCGCTGGTCGGGTTATTGGGTTTCGACCTGGTATGGTACGGCGTGCTCTACACCATCACCTGTCAGATCGCCTACATGACACCGCCGTTTGGCTACAATCTGTTCCTGATGCGGGCGATGGCGCCCCCGGAAGTGACGCTGAGCGACATTTACCATTCGATCACCCCGTTCGTGCTGGTCATGATCTTCGGTCTCATCCTTGTCATGATATTCCCCGATATCGCCCTGTGGCTGCCCCATTGGCATTATGGAAAGTGAGACCTGAAATATGGATTAAGTAATAATGAGTTCCCCCACACAGGGGGACACAGACATGGCAAAGAGTAACGTTGGATTTACAGTAACCAAGGTAAAGGAGACAGGGAAGATGAAAAGACGCAATTTCCTCAAGAAAGCAGGTGTCGCGACAGCAGGCGCGGTGGCAGCGACAGCCCTCAGCGCGCCGTTTGTCAAGACGCAGGCGAAAACGACCATCAAGTGGCGGCTTCAAACCTATGCCGGCCCGGCCCTGGGCGCGCATGTCATCAAACCGTCGATCGACGCCTTCAACAAAGTCGCCGGCAGCGACATGAACATCGAGCTGTATTTCTCCGACCAGTTGGTGCCTACCGGCGAGCTGTTCCGGGCGATGCAGAAAGGGACCATCGACGCCGTCCAGAGCGACGACGACTCGATCGCGGCGCCGGTGGATGTTTCCGTGTTCGGCGGCTACTTCCCGTTCGCCACCCGCTACAGCCTGGACGTCCCGGTGCTGTTCAACCAGTACGGCCTGAAGGAAATCTGGGAGGAGGCCTACGGCGAGGTGGAAGGCGTCACCTGGCTCAGCGCCGGCGCCTGGGACCCCTGCCACTTCAACACCGTCGACCCCATCTACAGCCTTGCCGATCTCAAGGGCAAGCGGGTGTTCACCTTCCCCACCGCCGGAAAATTCCTGACGCGCTTCGGCGTCGTTCCGGTGACGCTTCCCTGGGAGGACATCGAGGTCGCCGTTCAAACCGGCGAGTTGGACGGCATCGCCTGGTCCGGCATCACAGAGGACTACACCGTCGGCTGGGCCGATGTGACCAACTACTTCCTGACCAACAACATCTCCGGCGCCTGGATCGGGTCGTATTTCGCCAATTCCAACAGCTGGGACGCCCTGCCCGAAAACCTGCAGACCCTGTTCAGACTGTGCATGGACAGCTCGCACTACTACAGGCAGTACTGGTACTGGGGCGGCGAAGCCGAACTCCGCACCAAGGGCACCAAACTGAAACTGACCTCGATCCCCGACGAAGAGTGGGCGACCGTCGAGCAAGAGGCGTACAAGTTCTGGGATGAGATTGCCGCCAAGAGCCCGAGGAGCGCCAAGGTGGTGCAGATCATCAAGGACTACGCCAAAACCATGACGGACGCCGGTCCTCCGTACCGGTACTAAGGCACAGCCCCCGAAACGATGGGGGGGAATGACTAGGGCTAGCCGGCGGCGGGAACGCCCCGGCTAGCTTTATTTTGAAAAGGTATTTCGATGAACCCGTGAAGCGTCGAGACCGCCGCCGACGCCCGCAAGATCGTCGAGGAACGCAAGCTCGACCACGTCAAGGTAGGCGTCATCGACATCGACGGGGTGCTGCGCGGCAAGTACATGTCGCGGGATGACAACGCGACCTACACCGGATGGCACACGGGCTATCCCGACGCCCCGGTAAGGATCCTCCCCGGAAGCTGCCGGGACATCCCGTGGGAGGACGGCATACCGTTGTTCCTCGGCGAGTTCACCGAGGCGGCCGAGAATATCTGCCCCCACGGCATCCTGCGCCGGGTGCTGGACAAGGCCCGCACCATGGGCTTTGAGGTCCTGGCCGGGTTCGAGTACGAGTTCTTCATCTTCGAGGACCCCCCCCATACGGCGCGCCAGAAGCACTACCGCGACCTTATACCAAGGGGTTGTTGCCCCGCATCCCGGGGCCCCAGATGTCGCTCAGGGTGAAGCCCTCGGGGAAGGGGTCCTCAGGGTCGAGGCCGAACTCGTGGGTCGCGAAGATCCAGGCGCTCCCGGTGATCCGCGGCACGATGGCCGGGCGCCCGGCGACCTCGGCGGTCCGCGCCACCCGGGCCGCGAAGCGGGTGCCGATCACCGATTCGAAGGTCAGGGTTTGGCCCGCCGCCACCTCGCCCCGGACGCTCATCGCCGCCAGCCGGGCGCTGATCCCGGTGCCGCAGGGGCAGCGGTCGAGGCGTCCCGGCGAGATCACCACGGCGTTGCGCCGCGCGCCGTCGGTCGCCGACGGCGGGCCGGCGAACTGGGCGAAGGTGACGTCGCGGATGTCCGGGTTGTCGGGGTGGCGGACGTCGTAGCGCTGGCCCGCCGCGGCCTTGATCCGCTCGCCCATGTCGACCATGTCGCGGGCCTCGTCGGGAGTCATCGCGAAGCCCAGCGACGGCCCGTCGACGGTGGCGAAGAAGGCCCCGCCGTAGGCGATGTTGATCGCCATCGTGGGCTGGTCGGCGACCTCGAGGGGGGCCTCCAGGCGGTCGACGAACGACGGCACGTTGTCGAGCGTCACGCTCTCGCAGCGGCCGTCGCGGCAGGCGGCGAGGACCGACACCAGGCCGGCCGGGGTGTCGAGCACGAGACGGGTCTCGGGCTCCTCCATGGGCAGGATGCCGGTCTCCAGCAGGACCGTGGTCACGCACATGACGTTGGAGCCCGACATCGCCGGATAGTCGGTCGATTCCATGACGATCATCCCGGCGTCGGCCTCGGGCACACTCGGCGGCAGGATCAGGTTGACCGACACCCCGGGGCCGCCCCGGGGCTCGAACAGGATGAAGCGGCGCAGCGAATCGTCGTTGTTCTGGAGGTGCTGGCGCTTGTCGAACATGGTGCGCCCGGGGACCTCGAGCACGCCCCCGGTGATGACCCGGCCGTTCTCGCCCTCGGCGTGGGCGTCGACCACGGTTATCCTGCGTTTCCAGCGCATCGCCCCTCCCCTTCCCGGCGCTCCCGGAGGGCCCCGGAAGGGACATCGCCATTGCCTCCCTGTACCATGGGCCGGAAACCTGTTGTACAGGGAAATGAGTTCAACCCACAATGAAACGGGACGGGATGAGGGACATCGGGAGCATTACGGGACTTTGCGGAGATCGAGAGCCCCCGGGAATCGCTCCCAGACCCTCGAAAATTAGAATCATCTTGATTTACCCTCGGGCCCATCGCTAGGCTACGACCGCTACGGAGTGGAACAGGTGGGCGTCGAGACCGAACATAAGGCCTTGAAAACCCTTCCGAATATGATCAGGGACGGAACCAGGCAAGGGGCAGGGGCGAGAAATCAAAAGACGTAGAATGACAGGATCAGAACGATCACGATCGCGTTGACGACCATTCCCGTGAAAATCACGATGTCGGCCGGGGAGATTTTCTTGGTGAACCTCATGGGGTGGACGCTAGGTTATCCGGGTTGGCGTTGTCAATCCGCAGTGAGGGACTGAACAAGGGGAAACCGCGAAGATGAACGGCGAAGGAAACGAAGACTCGAAATATCCATGGGCGGGACCGGTTCTGTTCGGCGTCGTCCTGGTCGCCGTGATCGCCTTCTTCTGGTGGTTCCTCGGCTGACGGAGAGGGAGGAGACCGAGATGAAAGGGTACGCGGTGCCGTTCGCCATCGCCTTCGTGGTCTGCGGGGCGGCCTTCTTCGTCATGGACTACGCGGTGATGAACGTCCAGGGGCTGTCCCTGTTCTTTGAAAACTGACGCCATCTCGAGAGGAAGGCAAACTGAGATGAGGGATCGTCTGGCGAAAACCGGCTGGCTGGCGTTGGCGTTGGTCCTGGCCGTGCTGGTGTTGGGCGGCGGCATCGAAGCCGTCGCCGCCGAGTCGGCCGCCGAGACGGTGGCCGAAGCCGAAGCGCCGCCCCTCTACGCCCCCGCGCCCCGGTTGAGCGTGGCCGACTACCCGACCATCGCCGGCGTCAATTCGCGGGTCGTGGTGTGGCTGGTCGCCCAGTTGCACCTGTGGTTCGCAGCCTTCGTGCTGGCGGTGCCGATCTTCGTCTTCATCATCGAGGCGATCGGCATGAAGACCCGGGACAAGCGCTTCGACGACATGGCCTACGAGTTCATCAAGGTCTCGATCACCGCCTATTCGCTGACCGCGATCTCGGGCGGTCTGCTGGTCTTCTCGCTGCTGATCTTCTATCCCCACCTGTTCCTCTACCTGTCGACGATCTTCAAGGAGACGATGTTCTACTACGCGATCCTGTTCTTCGCCGAGAGCGCCTTCCTCTACATCTACTACTACGGTTGGCACTGGCTGCAGGGGGGATTCCGCAAGTGGGTGCACCTGACCCTGGGGCTGCTGCTCAACGCCGTCGGCACGTTGCTGATGTTCCTGGCCAACGCCTGGCTGACCTTCATGATGAGCCCGGCCGGGGTCGATGCGGCCGGGGTCTTCGGCGGCGACACCATGGTTTCGATCCACAACTACCTGTGGAACCCCTTCAACCTTCACCGGTTCATCGCCAACATCGCCTACGGCGGCTCCATCGTCGGCGCCTACGCCGCCTTCAGGTTCCTGAGCGCGACGGCGCGCGACCAGAAGGCCCACTACGACTGGATGGGCTACAACGCCAACTTCATCGCCATCTCGGCGCTGTTGCCGCTGCCGTTCGCCGGTTATTACCTGTCGGCCGAGTTCTACGCCTACAGCCAGCAGATGGGGATCACCCTGATGGGCGGCATCTTCGCCTGGATGTTCATCATCCAGGCGGTGCTGATCGGCGCCCTGTTCCTGTCGGCCAACTATTACCTGTGGTGC
Source organism: uncultured Thalassospiraceae bacterium (assembly GCA_964632795.1). Lineage (GTDB taxonomy): Bacteria > Pseudomonadota > Alphaproteobacteria > Rhodospirillales > 2-02-FULL-58-16 > CAZWEZ01. The sequence continues at coordinate 13,790 of CAZWEZ010000005.1, forward strand.
GGGATGGGGCGCAGCGACGGGGCGGTCCGCTACAACAAGTACATCAAGTACATCGCGGTGGTGATCGTGGCCTCGTTCCTGGTCTGGTTCACCCCCCACACCCTGGTCCTGACGAATGAGGAACTGAAGGCGCTGGGCGGGCCGTATCACAAGTACATCGGCCCGCTGGGCATCATGCCGGCCAAGAACACGGCGGTGAACCTGATGATCCTGTTCACCTTCGTCAGCTTCGTGATCTACCGGCGCTGCAACAAGGTCGCCACGGTGTCGTGGGTCAAGGCCGGCAACGCCTTCCTTGTGGCGCTGTTCGCCACCGGCATCATCAACCTGTTCATCCTCGGCATCTACCACGGCTACTTCACCAACACCGTCTACAAGGTCGCGTCCTCCTGGCCACAGGTCGTCACCACCCTGATCATCATCGTCGTCACCGTCGTCGTCGACAACCTGATGTACAAGGGGGCCAGGGAGGTCGCTCCCCTCCAGTGGGGCCGGGTTCCCGCGCGCTCGCAGTACGCCCTGTTCCTGCTGGCGGTGGCCTTCACCTGGCTGATGGGGCTGATGGGGTATGTCCGCTCGGGCATCCGCCAGCACTGGCACGTGGTCGACATCATGCGCGACAACTCGACCGAAGCCTTCACCCCGACCATAAGGTACGCGACCAACGTGGTTTCGGTGGGCACGGTCATCTTCATGGCCCTGGTCATCTTCGTGTTCTGGCTGAGCCAGGTCGGCGGCCGCAAGACGGTTCCCGCCGGCTACTGGAAGGAATAGGGGGCGATGGGAAACTTCCTCAGGGTGGTCGTCTTCAGCCTCATCACCATCGTCTTGTTCGCCGGCTATTCCGGGTGGGGGATCCCGCAGATCAAACCGGCGCCCCCGCCCAAGGAGGAAAAGCTGGACCTCGGCGCCATGACCATGGACCGCTTCATCGCCCTGGGGGAGAAGATCTACAAGGGCAAGGGGACCTGCACGCTGTGCCACAACGAGCTGGGCCGGGCGCCGATGCTGGACAATGCCGCCGCGACCGCCGCCGAGCGGCTGGCCGATCCCGGATACCAGGGCACGGCCGAAACCGTCGAGGAATTCCTTTACGAGTCCATGGTCGATCCCACGGCCTACGTGGTCGCCGGCTTCGGCAAGAAGGGCACCAACGACACGGTCAGCCCGATGACAGACGTGTCGGCCGGCAGCACCCGGCTGTCGGAGGCCGAAATCAGCGCCCTCATCGCCTACCTCCAGGACCTGGCCGGGGCCGAGGTGACGGTGGAGATTCCGACCGGCGTCGCCGAAGACGACGGCGAGGAAGACGGCGAGGAGGGCGAGGCCAGGGCGCCCCTCGAGAGCGCCGAGGAGGTGATCGAGGAATTCGCCTGCGGCATTTGCCACGTCATCGCTGGCGAGGAAGGGGAGTTGGGTCCCGACCTGTCGAAGATCGGCGCCGACAGGGACCGCGACTTCCTGCGCCGCTCCATCCTCGACCCCAACGCCGAGCTCACCGAGGGCTTCGAGGAGGATATGATGCCCCCCGACTACGGCGAACAGATGTACGCCAAGGAACTGGAAATGCTGCTGGATTACATGGCCGGGTTGAAAGAGGGGGAATGAGGACGATGTGGATTCTCAGCTTGTTCCGGGCCAGGTTGCTCCAGGCGATCCTGGTCCTGGTCGGGATTTACGTCGCCTTCATCGTCGTCTTCGATTATCTGCTCGGCGAGGTGATCCCCTCCAGCCTGCTGAACATGTACATGTTCTTCGCGGCGGCCGGGGTGTTCATGGTCTTCACCTTCACCGAGGAGGGGGCCCGCGAGATGGTGGCGCCGATCAAGGCGCTGGTCGAGGATTCGTCCCGGAAGGTGATCCGCAACGTGGTTTTCGCGATCGTCCCCCTGGTGGCCGGGGCTTACGCCTACATGCAGATGCTGCCCGGCCTGGAGGCGCCGCTCGAGCTGCGCTCCATCCATCCGGCGCCGCCGACGACGGCCAAGATGTTCGGCAAGCGTTTCGACCTGCAGACCCTGGAGAACCCGTACCGCAAGTTCGAGAAGGAGGACCCGGAGAAGTTCCGCCAGCTGGTCGCCGCGGGGGCCGAGGTGTACATCGAGAACTGCCACTTCTGCCATGGCGACAAGCTCGACGGCAAGGGTCCCTACGCGGCGGGTCTGAACCCGATCCCTCTCAGTTTCCAGGACATCGGGACCATCGCCCAGTTGCAGGAATCCTACCTCTTCTGGCGGATCACCACCGGCGGCCCCGGCCTGCCCGAGGAGGCGGCGCCGTGGATTTCGTCGATGCCGATCTGGGAGGACTTCCTGAGCGAGGATGAGATCTGGAAGGTGATCCTGTTCCTCTACGACTACACCGGCCACCGGCCGCGGGCCTGGGGGGAGCACGAGTGATGGTTGCCAGACGCTTTGCGTGGATGATCACGGCGGCCCTGCTGGCGGGGGCGCCGGCTCATGGGGCGCCGGGCGACGCCGAGCGGGGAGAGGAGATCTACGTCAAGCGGTGCATGAACTGCCACGGCGAGGAGGGCGACGGCCTGGGCCCGGGCGCCGAGCGGCTCAACCCGCCGCCCCGGGACTTCACGCTGGGCCTGTACAAGATCAAGACCACCGGCTTCGACGATCCGGTGCCCAACGACGCCGACATCTACCGGATGATCGAGGTCGGCATGCCGGGGACCTCGATGCCCGGCTGGGGCGACGTGCTGTCCGAACAGGAGATATTGGACCTGGTCGCCTACCTCAAGGTATTCGCCGAACTGGAGGAGGAGGAACCCACCGAGCAGCTCGACTACGGCACCGCCGTAGCCTCTTCGGCCGACAGCATCGAGATCGGCCGCAAGCTGTTCCTGGACGGCGATCGGTGCTCCGAATGCCACGGCGTGGACGGCCGGGGAGACGCCATCAAGAAGCTCAAGGACGACAACGGTGAGAGGACCTGGCCGCGCAACCTGACCAAGCCCTGGACCTTCATCGCCGGCAACGATCCCAAGGAGATCTTCGCCCGCATCTCGGTCGGCATCCCGGGCACCCAGATGCCGTCCTTCGCCGACCCCAAGAGCAAGAAGAAGCTGAGCGTCGAGGAGCGCTGGCACATCGCCAACTTCACCGCCTCGCTGGCCGACCCCGCCAAGACGGTACGGGCCGAGAAGACGGTGATCAAGGCGGCCAAGATCGACGGCGAGCTGCCCTCCGGACCCGAGGACCCCGCGTGGGCGGCGATCGAGGCGGTGAACTTCTTCATGGTCCCCCAGATGTTCCTCGAGGAACGGTTCTTCACCCCGTCCAACGACACCGTCTCGGCGCGCGCCCTCTACAACGACCGGGCCATCGCCTTCCTGCTCGAATGGGACGACCGCACCCGGAGCACGCCCGGCGACGCGGCGGCGGAGAAGATCGCCGACCCCGGGATCGCCGAGGACGGGATCGCCATCCAACTGCCGGTGAGCATTCCCGAGGACATGGAGAAGCCCTATTTCGTGATGGGCGACGCCGCCGACCCGGTCAATTTCTGGCACTGGCGCGGGGGCACCGCCGAGGAGCCCGAGAGCGTCGCCCTGTACAACGCCAGAGGTCTCGCCGAGGTCGAGGAACGGGACGCCGCGGCGGCCGGCATCGCCGCCAAGGGAGCCTACAAGGCCGGCACCTGGCGGGTGATGATGACCAGGGAGCTGACCACCTCCGATGCCGAGAACGACCTCCAGTTCGAGGAGGGCCGGTTCATCCCCATCGCCTTTTCCGCCTGGGACGGCTCCAACAGCGAACGGGGCTCCAGGCGCACCGTGTCCACCTGGTACTGGCTGCTTCTCGAACCGTCGGTCGGCTCCAAGCCGATCGTCGCCGCGCTGATCGTCATCGTCCTGCTGCTCGGCGCCGAGCTGTGGTGGGCCCGCAGCGCGACGCGCAAAGGGACCTGAGCAGGAGACCGGACGATGGCCGAAGACCAACCCAGGAAAGGGGTCAAGATGCGCATCTTCGGGGTCATCCTGATCTTCGTCGGGGTGCTCGACGGGATGCTGGCGTGGCGCGGCGGCTTCCAGCTCAGCGGCTTCTACGTGGTGCTGTTCGCCTCCGGGGTCCTGCTGTTCGCGCTGGGCGCCGTCAGGGGCCGGCGGCGGCCGGAGGAGTCCCGGTGAGCGAGGTCCCCCGGACCGAGGAGACCCCGGAGCGGTGGACGGCGCCCTGCCGGCGCATCCTGGTGGCACTCGACAATTCCGACCACGCCGGGCGGGCGCTCGCCGAATCGATCCGCCTGGCCGGCTTCGCCGGGGGCACCGTGACCGGCATCCACGCCTACGCCGCCCGCCTCCACGACCGCCGTTTCCGGCAGATGGAGGGCGGGCTGCCGGCGCGCTACCTGGCCGAGGCCGAGATGTCGCACCAGCGCGAGGTCCACGACGACCTGATCACCCGCGGCCTCGACATCATCAGCGACAGCTACCACGACGTCGCCGAGAAGTCCTGCCGGCAGGCCGACGTCCCCTACCGCCGCCTCAGCCCGGAGGGCAAGAACTACCGGCGCATCGTCGAGGCCGTCGGGAGCGGCGACTTCGACCTTCTGGTCCTCGGCGCGCTGGGGGTCGGCGCGGTGCCCGGGGGCACCGTCGGCACCGTCTGCGAGCGGGTGGTCCGGCGCAGCCCGATCGACGTCCTGGTCGTCCGCGACCCCGCCCGGGCCCTCGACGCGGGGCCGATCGTGGTCGGCCTGGACGGCTCGCCGCGTTCCTTCGGCGCCCTGCTTGGCGCCCTCGACCTGGGGCGCCGGCTGGGCGCCGTGGTCCACGCCGTGGCCGCCTACGACCCCTACTACCACTACGTCGCCTTCAGGCGCATCTCCGGGGTGCTGAGCGAGGAGGCGGGCAAGGTGTTCCGCTTCAAGGAGCAGGAGCAGCTCCACGAGGAGCTGATCGACGAGGGCATCGCCCGCATCTACCGCTCCCACCTCGAAGTGGCCGCCAGGATCGCCGGCGAGGACGGCGTCGAGCTGGTCACCGAGCTGCTGGACGGCAAGCCCTACCGGACCATCCTCGGCTACCTGGAGAAGGTCGGCGCCGGCCTGCTGATGGTGGGGCGGACCGGCATCCACGCCGATTCCGCCCTCGACATCGGCGGCAACGCCGAGAACCTGCTGCGCCTGGCGCCGTGCCACGTGTGGTTCGTCGCGGCGTCCTACGAGCCGCCCCTGGAGATGGTCGCCGCCGAAACCGTCGCCTGGAGCCCCGAGGCCGAGGAGTTGCTGTCCAGGGCCCCCGAGTTCGCCCGCGACATGGCCCGTCAGGCGGTGCTGCGCCACGCCCACGAACAGGGCCACACCTTCATCACCACCGACATCGTCGGGGAGGTGGCCAACCGGCTGATGCCGGGGCGCGGCGAGGCCGCCTGCCCCCACGGCGCGGCGGAGCCGGCATGGAGCGCCGAGGCAAGCGCCCTGATCGAGGGCCTCGACAATCCCGCCCTGGCCGCCAACGTCCGCCTGCGGGCCGAGAAGCTGGCCCGCCGCGAAGGCGCGGAAACGGTCCTGGCGTCCCACCTCCGGCCCTTCATCGACGATCCCGGAGAAGGCGACTTAGCGCCGTGGTCGGCGGCGGCGCTGGCCTGCCTGGCCCGGGTCCCCGAGGCCGTGCGCGAGCGCGTCCGGGCCCGTGTCGAGACGGTGGCCCGCAACCGGGGGGCCGGCGAGGTGACGCCCGAGATCGTCGAGGCCGGGTTCGCCGAGGCGCGCCAGGCGATGCACCGGGCGATGCTGGACGGCGGCCACAAGCGGACCGTCGACGACGGGGAATAGGCCATGGCCTCCACCGTCCAGCCGCCGTACCTGGTCGCCCTCAACCTGACCCGACGCTGCAACCTCCGTTGCGCCCACTGCTACCTGGACGCCGGCACCCGGGCCGGGGGCGGAGCCGGCGCCGGAGAAGAACTATCCACCGCCGAGGTCGAAACCCTGCTCGAGGGGATCGCCGCGCTGAACGGCGAGGCGATGGTGGTGCTGACCGGCGGCGAGCCGCTGCTGCGCCCCGACCTCGAGGCGATCGCCCGCCACGGCTCCGGCCTCGGGCTGATGATGGTGCTCGGCACCAACGGCACCCTGCTCGACGCGCGGCGGGTCGCCGGCCTGATCGCCGCCGGGGTGCGGGGCGCCGGGATCAGCCTGGATTCCCTGGATGCGGACTATCACGACGGTTTCCGGGGCGTGGCCGGCTGCTGGGAGAAGACCATGGCGGCCATCGACGCCTGCCGGCGGGGCGGGCTCGGCTTCCAGATCCACTTCTCGGTGAGCGACGACAACGCCGACCAGTTGGACGACATGATCGCCTTCGCCCGCTCGGCCGGGGCGCTGGTGCTCAACGTCTTCTTCCTGGTCTGCACCGGGCGCGGCGAGCAGCTGTCCAACGTCTCCGCGGCGACTTTCGAAGACGTCCTGGGCCGCATCGCCCGGGCCGCCCACGCCGAGAGCGGATTGCTGATCAGGGCCAAGTGCGCCCCCCACTTCAAACGCCTGGCCATGGAGCTCGACCCGTCGTGGCCGATCACCCTGGCCCACGGCTACGAGGCCGGCGGCTGCCTGGCCGGCAGCCGCTACTGCCGGGTGACCCCGGAAGGCGAGGTCACGGCCTGTCCCTACATGGAGCCGTCCGCCGGTTCGATCCGCGAGCGCCCGTTGGCCGACATCTGGCGCGAGGCGCCGCAGTTCGCCCAACTCCGGGCGCCGGTTCTGGAGGGCCGCTGCGGGGAGTGCGAGTACCGCCGGATCTGCGGCGGCTGCCGGGCCCGTCCCCTGGCCAGGAGCGGCGACCTGATGGGCGAGGACTTCCTGTGCGGCTACCAGCCCCGGGGCGGGGCGGTGATCGAGCCCCTGAGGCCGGCGGCGGGGACCGTCTCGTGGACCCAGGAGGCCGAACAGCGGCTGCTCCGGGCGCCCGCCTTCCTGCGCCGGATGGTCCGCGGGCGGGCCGAGGAGTACGTCCGCGGCCGCGGCCGCAGCCGGGTCACCGCCGACGACATGCGAATCCTCGGCCAGCGGCGTTTCGGGGAGGACCGGCGATGAGGTTCGACGTGGCGATCGTCGGGGGCGGGATTTCGGGGCTGGCGACGGCCTACGAACTGGTCCGCCGGGGCCGCCGGGTGGTGGTCCTGGAGCGCCAGGTGCGGCCCGGCGGGACCGCCGTCTCCGAGCGCCTCGGCGGTTTCCTGATGGAGCACGGGCCGAGCACCCTCAACGGCGCTTCGGAGGCGGCGCTGGGCCTGTCCCGGGCGCTCGGCCTGGAGGGCGCGCGGTGCGAACTCGGCGACCGGGTGCGACGGCGCTACCTGGTCGACGGCGGAGGCCTGCACGGCATCTCGACCCATCCCCTGGGGTTCCTGGTCTCCGGCTACCTGTCGCCGGGGGCGCGGCTGCGGCTGCTGGCCGAGGCCGTGGTGCCGCGCCGCGCCGAAGACGGCGACGAGGAGACGATCGAGGACTTCTGCCGGCGCCGCTTCGGGGCCGAGTTCGCCGAGCGGGTGATCGACCCCCTGGTCGCCGGCATCTACGCCGCCCGGGCCGGCGAGGCGTCGGTGTCGGCGCTGTTCCCGACCCTGGTCGAGATGGAACGCCGCCACGGTTCGGTGTGCCGGGGGCTGGCCCGCCGCCGCCGGGGCGGGCGGATGCCGGGCAGCCGGCTGTTCTCGTTCGCCGGCGGCCTGGGCAGCCTGCCCCGGGCCCTGGCCGGGGCCCTCGGCGGGGTGGTGCGGAGCGGCATCGCGGTGCGCCGGGTGCGCCCGGCGGCCGGCGGTTATTCCATCGAGGCGGAGGCGGCAGGAAGCATCGAGGCGCGCTCGGTGGTGCTGGCCACCCAGCCCCACGTCACGGCGCGGCTGCTCGACGGCCTCGACGAGGCGGGCGCCGAGGCGGCCTCGGCCATCGCCGCGCCGCCGCTGGCGGTGGTCTTCCTCGGCTACCCCCGGCGCCGGGTCGCCCATCCCCTGGACGGCCTCGGCTTCCTCGGCGCCGAGGCCGAGGGGCGGGCGCTCAACGGCGCCCAGTTCTGCTCGACCATGTTCCCGGGCCGGGCGCCCGAGGGCCACGTGGCGGTGGCCGGCTACATCGGCGGGGCGCGGGCTCCGGAGCTGGCCCGGCTCGGCGAGGACGAGTTGATCTCCATCGCCCGCGAGGAGTTCGCCGACCTCATCGGGGCGCGGGGCGAACCGGTGGTGGCCCGGGTCCGCCACTGGCCGGTGGGGTTGCCCCAGTACCGGCTCGGCCACGCCTTACGCGCCGCCGCGCTGAGCGGCCTGGCCGAGCGCCGGCCCGGCCTCTATGCGACCGGCAACTATCTGCGCGGCCCCTCGGTGGCGGCCTGCCTGGCCCTGGCCCTGGAGACCGCCGCCGAAGCCGACGCCCACCTCGCCGCGAGCGCCGCCGAGGCGCCGCCCATCCGCCGTCACCGGCTTGCCCGGCCTGCCGCGGGAAGGTAGCCTCGGGGAAGATCCCAAGAGGGGATGGCATGCGCCTTGGCGCCCGCGTCCTCGTCGGCTTGTTGCTAGCCGCGCAGCAGGTCGTGGGACGCCACCACGGCGCCGCCGGCGATCAGCAGGCAGGCGGCGGCCACCGCCCACGTCGCCTCGGCCTGGCCGAAGGCGATCAGGAGCGCGGTCGAGAGCAGCGGGGCGCTGTAGGAGAAGGCGCCCAGCGCCCGGATGTCGCCGTGCTTGACGCCGTGGTCCCAGACGAAGAAGGCGGCCCCCACCGGCCCCAGCCCGAGGCCCAGCACGGCCAGCCACTGGCCGCTATTTTGAGGCCATGCGGTGGTCTCGAAGGCCAGGTGGAAGAGCACGGCGAGCACCGCCGTGGCCCCGCAGAAGCCGCCCACCGCGTCGCTGGGGACGTCGGCGAAGCGGCGGCTGAGCACCGAGTACACCGCCCACGTGACGGCGCCCAGGAGGGCCAGCGCGTAGCCCAGCCAGAACTCGGCCTTGAAACCCAGGGCGCCGCCGCCGGTGACCAGCAGGACGGTCCCGGCGAACCCGGCCAGGGTGCCCGCCAGGTGCCACCAGCGCAGCCGCTCGCCGGGCAGCAGCGCCGACAGGACGACGATCAGCAGCGGCCACAGGTAGGCGATCAGGCTGGCCTCGACGGGCGGCGCGTTGCGCAGCGCCATGAAGTAGAAGAAGTGGTAGCCGAACAGCCCGCCGATGCCGAGCAGCCACACCCTGGCCGGCCAGCGCAGGTGATCGAGGATGGTGTCGCCGCCGAGCAGCCACTTGCCAAGCGCCAGCACGAAGGCCACCGAGAAGGCCATGGCGATGAGCTGGAACGGCGGCACCGGCCCGCTCAGCGTGGTCAGCAGGGCCAGCGTCGACCACATCAGCACCGCCGTGCCGCCGATCGCCGTGGCGCGGAGCTTGCGGTGGTGGGGGGACTGGACGATGGGGTTCACGGGAAAAAACCGGATCTGGGATGTCCGTCCCATAGCAGATTATCGAAACCCGTGCCAGGACATGGACTCGCCAACCGGCGGCAATAATACCAGCGGCCAGAGACACTGACCTGCGGGTATCCTTCGACACGCGAGCTTCGCTCGCTGCTCAGGATGAGGCATCTCTTTATTTTTCAACAAAAACCTCATCCTGAGCAGCCGCGCAAGCGGCGTGTCGAAGGATGGTCGGGGGAGTCAGTGATTATGGCCGCTGGTATAATACCATTTCGTTTTCAATGGCCGAGCCGGGGGAAAACGGTGGCAAGGGGTCAAGACGGGGGGGTGTCTTGACCCCTTGCCGACCCCCTCCCGCCCACGGGGGGCGGACGGTGGGGGGGGAAACCCGCGCCGTCCCGAGGCCTCAGGAGCGGCGGAAGAAGGCCCGCGAGCCGCGCGCCGTGATCGCCTCTCCGATACGTTGCAGGGCCAGCACGTAGGCCGCGGTCCGCATGTCGATCCCCTTCTCGTTCATCATGTTCCAGATCAGCGTCGCCTGGGGCTCGATGAACTTGTGCAACCTGGCATGAACTTCTTCCAGGGTCCAATTCCATCCGGCCCGGTTCTGGGCCCACTCGAAGTAGGAGACCGTGACCCCCCCGGCGTTGGCCAGGATGTCGGGAACGACCAGGATGCCCTTGGAATTGAGGATGTCGTCGGCCAGCGGGGTTATCGGGCCGTTGGCCAGTTCGAGAATCACCGGGGCCTTGATGTTGCCGGCGTTCTGGTCGGTGATCACGTTCTCCAGGGCGCCGGGGACCAGCAACTCGCACTCCAGTTCCAACAGCTCGGCGTTGGAAATCTCCTTGGCCTTGCCCTTGGTCGGGGCGCCGGCGACCGTCTTTTTCTTTTTCTTGTATTCGAGGACCTCGTAGGGGTTCATGCCGTCGGGATCGTAGATCCCCGACTTCGAATCCGAGACCGCGATGATCTTGAAGCCATCGTCATGCATCAGCCGGGCGCAATGGTACGAGGCGTTGCCGAACCCCTGGAGCACCACCCGGGTCTTCTCCGGAGGCAGCTTGAGCTCCTCCTCGAGATGGCGGCAGATGTAATAGCCGCCGCGCGCGGTGGCATCGTCGCGGCCCAGCGAACCGCCGAGCACGATCGGCTTGCCGGTGATCACCGCCGGCGAGGAGTGACCGACCATGTTGGCGTACTCGTTGGCCATCCAGCCCATCACCGTGGCGTCGGTGTAGACGTCGGGCGCCGGGATGTCGCGGTCGGGGCCGATGAAGTGGGGCAGGGCGCGGACGTAGGCCCGGCTCAGCCGCTCCAACTCGGCGTGGGACAGCTTGCGCGGATCGACGGCGACGCCGCCCTTGGCGCCGCCGTAGGGCAGGTTGACGACGGCGCACTTGAAGGTCATCCAGAAGGCCAGCGAGATCACCTCGTCAAGGTTGACCTTGGGATGGAACCGGATGCCGCCCTTGGTCGGCCCCCGGGTGTCGTCGTAGCGGCAGCGAAAGGCGCTAAACGCGCGCAGCGACCCGTCATCCATGCGAACCATCAGGCTGGCGAGCAGGGTTTCCTGGGGGTTCTTGAGTTTCTCCATGACGTCGGGGTCGACGGGGATGTGCTTGGCGGCTTCGCGCAACCGCTTCCGGGCCTTTGAAAACAGTGTTGACACTTAGAAGACTCCTGCGTTGGGGGGCTTGATGTCGACGGTCGAGTGTTTAGGCGAATGCAAAATAATTTCACGTGAGTAAAAATTATCCCGACCGGTGTGGGAAATCAACCGTTCAATTCGATCCGGCGCCCGGCGGAGAGCAAGAAATGATGATATCATGAAATCGGGAGGTTCCAACGGATGACCCGATCATGAGCCCGAAGACCTTCGTGGGGACGCCGATGAAGGTCGGCGAGCGGATTTTATTGCAATGCAACATTTTCCGGCCGGCGGTTTTGTGCTATCACTCGACGGAGACATCAAGCTCTCAGAGTCACCGACCATGAGCGACGATCCGGACTCCGCAAAAAAGCCCCCGGTCACGATCAAGAAGTACGCCAACCGCCGCCTCTACAACACGGCGACCAGCAGCTACGTGACCCTCGACCACCTGGCGCGGATGGTCAAGGAGGGCACCGACTTCGTGGTCCACGACGCCAAGAGCAGCGAGGACATCACCCGCCAGGTGCTGACCCACATCATCGTCGAGGAGGAATCGAAGGGCCACAACCTGCTGCCGATCGGTTTCCTCAGGCAACTGATCGGCCTCTACGGCGACAGCCTGCAGACCATCGTCCCCGGCTTCCTCGAACACAGCATGCGGACCTTCGCCACCAACCAGGAGCGGATGCGCCACGCCATGAACGACTCTCAGGGTGGGTTGTCGCCCTTGGCCCAGCTCGAGGAGATGGGCAAGCAGAACCTGGCCATGTTCGAGAGCGCGATGCACATGTTCTCGCCCTTCCCCGAGCCCGATCCCGAGCCCGAGCCCGCCGCCGCCGATGAACAGCTCGCGGACCTGCGCCACAAGCTCGAGCGGATGCAGCGACAACTGGACCGGCTGACCGGAAACGGCGGCCGATCCTGATTTCGGGACAACTCGAACGCCAAGTCGCGCATCTCGCGGCGTCGCCGGGGCTGCATCTCATGGGCCGAGTATGCTACGTCCACTGTCGGAGGAAGGCCGAACTTGGGGCGCTGGCAGCGACAACGACCGGGATCGACCCGAGGCAGTCTTTTGGGGCCATCAATGGGTTTCGGCTACTTTCGGCCACGTCCTGCCATTCTTACTGCCGGTTCCATTCGCCGGGAACCGGACACTGATCCGTGGTAGACTGATCCGCAATAGCCCTTCTGGTAACAGAAGCCGCATTCTTGCTGGCGAGGGAGAAACGATGGCGGCGGATGAACTCGCATATCTCGATGCTACATCATTGGCCGAACTCGTAAGACGTCGAGAAGTCAAGCCGATTGAACTGGTGGAGTCGGCCATTGAACGTGTAGAGCGTCTTAATGGGGTGCTGAACGCGGTGATAACACCCATGTTCGAGCTTGCGCGTGAAGCGGCGGCAGACCGAGACAACGATGGGCCATTCAATGGTGTTCCATTTCTGCTGAAGGATTTAGTAGCCGAATACGCCGGTGTTCGATTCTCGGAAGGCTCCGCCTATTTGGCGGATTTCACACCCAAGCAAGATAGTGAGTTAGTCATTCGGCTCAAGAATTCCGGTTTGATCATAATCGGCAAATCCAACACATGTGAGTTTGGTCTCCTGAATACGACGGAGCCGAGTTTCTTCGGCCCGACGAGAAATCCTTGGGACGTGGAGCGAACGCCTGGAGGGTCGAGCGGTGGCTCGGCTGCTGCCGTGGCTGCCGGTCTGGTACCCATGGCCCATGGCAATGACGGAGGCGGGTCGATTCGGATACCCGCGTCTTGCTGTGGCGTTTTCGGTCTGAAACCCTCACGAGGGCGAAATCCACTCGGGCCATTGTTCGGAGACGCCTTGAGCGGGCTGGTTGCAGAACACGCTTTAACTCGGTCTGTACGGGACAGCGCAGCACTTCTAGATGCGACAAGTGGACCAGATTTGGGTGATCCATACTGGGCACCGACACCCTCGCGTCCTTTTCTTCACGAGGTCAACACCGCTCCAGGGAACTTGCTGATCGCCTACACGACAAAAGCTCCGGGGGGAGCGAAGGTTGCGCCGGAATGCATCGAAGCTGCCACTGACGCGGCAAAATTGTGCGAGGAGCTAGGCCACACCGTTGAAATCTCAGACACGGCCCTGAATCATGACATCCCGAATGATGCGCTCGATGTCCTCTGGTGCGGTTATGCAGCGTGGGTCGCCGAGCATTGGAATAGGAGAACGGGCCGACCACCAACATCAGAGAATGTAGAACCACTTACGTGGACGCTTATGGAGAAGGGGCGCCAATACAGCGCGGGCGACTACTTGCAGGCCGTCGAGGATCTTCAGAGATTTGCCCGTGAGGCGGCACAACGGTTCGATCCCTACGACATGGTGCTCCGTCCGACATTGGCCGAACCGCCCATCCCCCTGGGAAGCATGGAGTGCACGCCCGATGAACCGCTACGCGGTTGGATTCGCGCGGACGATTTTGCCCCCTTTTCGAGTATCGAGAACATCACGGGCCAACCGGCAATGTCCGTACCTCTTTATTGGAGCAATGAAGGCTTGCCCATCGGAAGTCAGTTCAGTGCGAAATATGGCGATGAGGCTACGCTGTTTCGCCTCGCTGGTCAGCTCGAAGAAGCAAGACCGTGGATACATCGACGTCCTCCAGTAACTGCGTAAAAGGCCGCCTCTGGCTAATCCCGGTCCTGACACTCCCTCTGGCCAAACGTCGGTTCCCGAGGGGTATGCTGACATTACACGTTGGTGGCCCGTTATGTCCGCTTCGCTCACGCGCGGACATCCCCAAGCAAAGCCATGACCCGACCGGAAGGCTTCGGTTGAGACCTCGCCCCCCTTTCAGGGCAGGTCGCGGAGCACGCGCAGGCCGATGCCGTAGCTTCTGACCCGGGCGTCGATCTTGAAGCGCCAGGCGGAGCGGACGTTCTTGGAGAAATAGTACCACGAGCCGCTGCGCGTGAGGCGCAGCGCGCAGTCGCCCTCCAGCCGCGCCGAGCCGTCGGTCGGGGCGTCGACGTGGTTGGGGTTCCAGCAGTCCTCGGTCCATTCCCAGATGTTGCCGTGCATGTCGTAGAGGCCGAACGGGTTGGCCTCGAACGAGCCCACCGGGGCCGAGCCCTTCTTGCTCCATTTGCTGCCGCAGTCGCGGCAGTTGGCGCGGTTCACCCCCACCTCGTCGCCCCACCAGTAGGCGGTGGTGGTGCCGGCCCGCGCCGCGTACTCCCATTCGGCCTCGCTGGGCAGGCGGTAGGGCTGGCCGGTCTCGGCGCCGAGCCAGGCGGCGTAGTCCCTGGCTTCCCGCCAGTCGATGTTGATCACCGGCCGCCGCCCGCGGCCCCAGGTGTGATCGTCGGGCATCCGGGCGCAGCCCCCGCCATCGACGCAGGCCTGCCATTCGTCGAAGGTGACCTCGTACCTGCCGATGGCGAAGGGCTTGGCGATGGCCACCCGGTGGGCCGGGCGTTCGTACTTGTGGCGGCCGTCGCTGCCCATGACGTAGCTCCCGGCGGGCACCACCACCATTTCCGGGCACCGGGGACAGTCCCGGAACGCCTCTCCGGGCCGCGGCTCGCCGCCCCGGGCGGGGGCGGCGGAAAGGACGAGGAGGAACCCCAGGGCGAAACCGCGTATCCATCGAGCGTTCATGGTCCAAAGACAGGTAGCTACCACGGCCCGATCCGTCAAGCGTCCCGGATAGCCTGGGGATTGACCCCCATCAAGACACGGCGCCCGGACAACTGCTAATATCCCGTTCCGAACTTTCCGCCGACTCCTGCCGGAGCGCCGATTCGGATGCCCCAACCGATCACCATCCTGGCCTATGGTTTCCGCCCCTTCTTCCTCCTCGCGGGCCTCTACGGGGTGTTGTCCATGGCCTTCTGGCTGTTGGTCCTCGCGGGCGGGCCGGACGTTTCGCCGACCATCGCGCCGCAGCTCTGGCACGGCCACGAGATGCTGTTCGGCTTCGCCGCCGCGGCGGTCAGCGGTTTTCTGTTGACGTCGGTCCCCAGTTGGACCAACTCGCCCCCGGCAACCGGCCCCTGGCTGGCCCTGCCGGTGGTCCTGTGGATTGCCGGGCGGGCCGCCATGTGGCTGGCCGGTGTGCTTCCCCCGGTGGTGACGGCTGTCGCCGATTTGTCCCTGATCCCGGTCCTGTTCCTGATGGTGGGGCCCCGGATCCTGGGCTGCGGACAGCGCCGGAACTACATCTTCCTGGTCCTTCTGGGGGTGCTGTTCGCGGCCAACCTGCTGTTCCACCTGGAGGCCCTGGGGGTGAGCGGGGATACGGCGCGCGGCGGTCTCAAGCTGGCGGTCTACGGCTACATCCTGATGCTGTCGGTGGTCGCCGGACGGATCATACCCTTCTTCACCGCCAACGCCCTCAAGGGACAGGGCGAGGACGTCGAGATCCGCCCCAACCCGGTCCTCGAAATCCTGGCCCTGGTGGTGATGGCCGCCTACATGGCCAGCGACCTGGCCGAGGTCGCCGAATCGATCCGTGGCGGGCTGGCCTTCGCCACCCTGCCGATCCTGCTGCTGCGGATGGCCAATTGGCGAACCGCGAAGACGCTGGGCATCCCGATCCTGTGGATCATCCACCTCGGCTACCTGTGGCTGCCGGTGGGGTTCGCCAGCCTCGGGGCGGCCCACCTGGGCGCCGCCGTGCCCATCACCATGGGACTTCACGCGCTGACCACCGGCGCCGTCGGGACCATCGTCATGGCGGTGATGACGCGCGCCGGGCTGGGCCATACCGGGCGCCCGCTGGTGGTCCCGTGGCCGATCGTCGCGGCCTATCTGCTGGTCACCCTGGCCGCCCTGTTCCGCACCGCAGCACCGTTGAGCGATGCCGGCTACGACATCCTGATCATCGCCGCCGGCGGCGCGTGGTCGGCGGCCTATGGGGTGTTCACGGTGGTCTACTGGCCGCTCCTGACCCGTCCGCGCATCGACGGCAAGCCCGGTTGATACCAAGGGCGCTAACCGGCGTCGTTGCCCAGGCAGTAGCGTTGCAGGTCGGCGATGTCGTGGAGTTCGACCTGGTGGCCGTGGGTGGAGACGCCGTATTTCCTGAGCTTGGCCAGGGCCCGCGAAAGGCTTTCCGGTTTCATCCCCAGGCGGGCGGCGACCAGGGTCTTGTCGTAGGGGAGCCGGACCACCGCCTTGCCGTCCTTGGCGCCGCTGAGCTCGAGCAGGAACTCGCCCAGGCGCTGGGGCGTCGAGCGGGCCTGCAACTGTTCGATATGCAGGACCAGCCCCCGGAGCCTGAGCGACAGCGAGCCTATCATCTTGAGGCACAGATCGCCGTCCCGGCGCAGCAGGGAGAGGAACGCCGCCGCCGGGATCTCCAGCAACCGGGCGTCTTCCACCACCTCGGCGCTGGCCGGGAAGTCCTTGCCCAGGAAGATCGCCGCCTCGGCCACGGTCTCCCCGGGCTTGAGGATGGCGATCACCGTCTGCTCGCCCTCGGCGGTGTCGCGGAATATCTTCAGCCAGCCCGCGAGCAGCAGGTAGAAGCGGTCGGCGGGCTCGCCGCGCACGAACAGCAGCTTGCCCCGGGGGCATTCGATGACCCGCGCCTCGGCGAACAGGCTGCCCAGGACGTCCTCGGCCAGACCCGCGAACATCGGCGCGTTGCGGACGACCTTCAAGTCCTTGGCGTCGAACGACTTCATGGAACCGCGTACCGCCGGGGCATTTCCAGTTGGGCTTCGCGGGACATCATAGACCCTCGAGCGTCCTACAAGGAGAATTGCATCTCGATGTCGGCCAGGCCGGCCTTGGCTCCCTGGGGCACGTGGTAGGGCGGACGCTGGCCCAGATAGAGGATGCCCAGGTTGAACCCGTCGTCGCCCATCAGGCGCTTGCCGGCCCGCTCCGGGTCGCTGGTCGGTTCGACCGGCGCCTTGCGGACGGCGTTCTTCCAATCGCGCTGTTCGGGGCGGTAGGTCACGCACGGGGTCAGAATCTGGATGAACGAGAAACCGGGATGGCGGACCGCATCGACGATCAGCTTGGCGACGCCGTTGGGATCGCCGGAGAAGCCGCGGGCGATGAAGTTGGCGCCCGCCGCCAGGGCCACGCCCAGGGGCTGGAACGGATTGATCCCGGTGCCGTGCGGGGTCAGCTTGCTGCCTTCCCACTCGGGCGCGGTGGTCGGCGAGGCCTGGCCCTTGGTCATCCCGTAGACCTGGTTGTCCATGACGATGTAGGTCAGGTCGACGTTGCGCCGGCAGGCGTGGAGGAAGTGGTTGCCGCCGATCGAGAAGCCGTCGCCGTCGCCCCCCGTGACCAGCACCGTCAGTTCGGGCCGGGCCAGCTTGAGGCCGGCGGCCAGGGCCAGCGAACGGCCGTGGACGCCGTGGAACCCGTAGACGTTGGTGTAGGCGGGGATGCGCGACGAACAGCCGATCCCCGAGATCACCGCCGCCTCCTCGCGGCCGATACCCAGCACCGACAACGCCTTGGTGATCGAGGACAGGACCGAGAAATCGCCGCATCCGGGACACCAGATGGGCTTGTATTCGGACTTGAAGTCCTTGGCGGTGAGGGATTGGGTTTGCGGTGAGGCTTTTTCCATCCGATTCAGCTCCAGTTGACCAGCGCCTCGAGGACCTGCCCCGGGCGGATCGGCAGGGGTCCCGGCTGGTTGAAGACCTTGACCTCGGCGGGCAGGTCGTAGTGGGCCCGCAGGTAGCGGAAAAACTGCCGGGAGTGGCTCTGCTCGACCACCAGCACCCGCTCGACGCCCTCGATCGCCGCCTGGAAGCGCTCGACCTGGGCCGGAGCCAACAGGCGCATCGAGACCAGCCGGGCGTCGAGGCCCTGGTCGCGGGCCCGGTCCCGGGCCTCCCGTGACGGCCCGGTGGAGGACCCCCAGGTGACGATGGCCACCTCGCCGTCCCCCGAAACGTCGGCCCAGTGGTCGCCGTAGTCGTGGTTGTCCAGCTTGCGCTGGCGCTTCTCAAGCTGCTCCAGGTGATCCTCGGACTGGCTGGACGGCCTGCCGTTGGGGGTGTGCTCGAGGCCGTCGGCGACGTATTCGCCGCCCGGCGTCCCGGGGATCGCCATCGGCGAGACTCCCGAATCGGTCACCGCGTAGCGGCGGTAGCCGGTGACCCCGGCGGCGGCGATTTCGCGCTTGCCCGCGAAGGCGAGGTCCGCCGGACGCTCGAAGACCGTCCGCGTCTGGCCCAGCGACTGGTCGGTGAGGAAGATGGCCGGGGTCTGCAGGACCTCTGCCAGATGCACCGACCAGTGGGCGGTGAACAGGCAGTCCTCGACCGAATTCGCCGCCGTCACCAGGTGCGGGGCGTCGCCGTGCAGGCCGTACAGGGCGATGTTGAGGTCGCTCTGTTCCGACTTGGTCGGAATCCCGGTCGACGGGCCGCCGCGCATCACGTTGACGATGACCACCGGAACCTCCGAGGCCACCGCCAGGCCGATGCTCTCCATCATCAGGGCCAGTCCCGGGCCCGAGGTGGCGGTCAGCGACGGCACGCCGCCGAAGGAACCGCCGATGATCATGTTGATCGAGGCCAGCTCGTCCTCGGCCTGGACCAGGACGCCGCCCAGCTTCTCGAGGTTGGGGGCCAGCCATTCCAGGACTTCGGTGGCCGGGGTGATGGGATAGGCGGCGACGAACCGCAGGCCGCCCCTGATGGCGCCGAGACCGGTGGCTTCGTTGCCGCTGATGTTCCAGCGTTCTCCATCGAGGGTCGAGGCGGGTACCTTGAACGAACACCGGACCCCCGATTCCCCGAGCGCCGCGCTGCCGGCGCGGATACAGACGATACCGGACTCGACGGCCTCCCTGCCCTTCCTCCCGAGCGCCTTGTCCAGGGTCGCGGCCATGGTTTCCAGCGGCAACCCGATCAACGCCGCGACGGCGCCCAGGCCGATCATGTTGGGCCTTCCCCCGGGGATCTCCTTGGCCATCTTCTTGAGCGGTATTTCGACGATCCTGGCCCCGGTCGAGGTGATCACCTCGGGCACCTCGCCGGCCGCCGGGTCGCAGATCACCAGGCTGCCGCCATCCAGGGGAAGCTCGGCGGCGAAGCGTTCGATGTTGGCCCAGTCGAAGGCGACGTGGATCTCGTAGGTGTCGTCCTGGGACATCACCGGGCGGGTGCCGAGGCGGATGTAGGCCGCCGATTCGCCGCCCCGGATCTGGGGACCGGCGGCGCGCGCCATCTGGCCGAAGAGGCCGGCCGCGGCGGCGGTCTCGAGAAGGATCTGGCCGGCCGTCACGACGCCGGCCCCGCCGGCGCCGGTCATGGCGATGGTTACCGTCTCGGGCGGCGTTCGCTCAACAGCCATCCCTTCGCATTCTCCTCTCGACGCATACATGTTCGACCCCGGCGTGTCCGTGGACCGGGATATCCCGGTCCATGGGCACGCTGGTCACACCATCTATGAAGTTAATACCAAGGTTCCTATGTATTGACCCTCTGTGATCGCTTTTCCCGTCCTCCCGGCAGGAGGCGGTGCGCCGGCGATGCGGTGCCATCGTCAAGCGCCGCCGACGCCCCGGGAGGGCGGGAAAAGCGACCCTCCGGGCGGCTTTCCGAGGCCCCTGGGGGCCGCGCGGGGGCGTCCCCCACATTTGGAATCGGGGGGACACCCCCCGGGGGCCCCCCGGGCTGCGTTGCGGGCCGCTTGTGATGCGCCGGCATCACGGCGCGACCCGCGCCTGGCCGGATGACCTCGCGACGCCGTCACAGAGGGTCAATACATAGGAACCTTGGTATGAGCGCATGATCGGCCGTGTCCGGCACTCGCAGTCTGCCTGTGGCCCTAAAGCTCCGATGTCCCTAACTTAATCGTCCGGGACGATTTGGCAACAGTAAAAAAGGCTTTTTCCTACCCGAAAGGGGGGGGCTATTCGGCCGCCGCCCGGGTCCCCTCGTCGCCGCTGTCCTCGTCGTCCCCGGCGACGGGGACCACCAGCTCGGCCAGTTTGTCGTAGACCGCGCGCCGGCGGCGGAGGTTGGCCTCGGCGGCCTCCACCAGTTGCCGGTAGCGCTCGGGGTCGCGGCGGGCGACGACCCGGAACCGGTTCTCGCTATCCAGGTACTCGGCCAGCGGCCGCGTCGGCGGCTTGCCGTCCAGTTGCAGGGGTTTTTCGCCGCGGCTCAGCCGCCGCGGGTCGTAGCGGTAGAGCTGCCAGTAGCCGGACTCGACGGCCAGCTTCATCTGGTCCAGGCCGTCGGCCATGTCGAAGCCGTGCTCGATGCAGGTCGAATAGGCGATGATCAGCGACGTGCCCCGGTAGGACTCGGCCTCCTGGAAGGCCTTGACCGTCTGCGCGTCCCGGGCCCCGAAGGCGATCGAGGCGACGTAGACGTTGCCGTACGCCATCGCCATCATCCCCAGGTCCTTCTTGGGGGTCGCCTTGCCGGCGGTGGCGAACTTGGCGGCGGCGGCGATCGCGGTGGCCTTGGACTGCTGGCCGCCGGTGTTGGAATAGACCTCGGTGTCCAGGACCAGGATGTTGACGTCGTGGCCCGAGGCCAGCACGTGGTCGAGCCCGCCGTAGCCGATGTCGTAGGCCCAACCGTCGCCGCCGACGATCCACACGCTCTTCCTGACCAGGTAGTCGGCAAGCTGCTCCAGGCGCCGGGCCTCGGCGGACTCGAGGCCGGCCAGCTTGGCGCGCAGGGCCTCGATGCGCCGGCGCTGGGCGATGATCCCGGCCTCCTCGCCCTGGTCGGCCTCGAGGATCTCCCCGGCCAGCTCGGCGCCGACCCGCTCGGCCAGCCCCCTCAGCAGGTCGCGGGCCTGGCGGTTGTGCTTGTCGACCCCGAGCCGCATCCCGAGCCCGAACTCGGCGTTGTCCTCGAACAGCGAGTTGGACCACGTCGGGCCGCGGCCGTGGCAGTCGGTGGTGTAGGGCGTGGTCGGCAGGTTGCCGCCGTAGATCGACGAGCAGCCGGTGGCGTTGGCGATCATCGCCCGGTCGCCGTACAACTGGGTCAACAGCTTGATGTAGGGGGTCTCGCCGCACCCCGAGCAGGCGCCGGAGAACTCGATCAGGGGCTGGGCGAACTGGGACATCTTGACGTTGGCCTTGAGCTTGGCGCGGTCGGCCTCGGGAAGGGAGAGGAAGAAGTCCCAGTTCTCCCCCTCGCCGGCGCGCAGGGGCGGCTGGGGCTTCATCACCAGCGACAGGCGCTCGGGGTCCTTCTTGTCCTTGCCCGGGCAGACCCGGACGCACAACTCGCACCCCGTGCAGTCCTCGGGCGCCACCTGGACCGTGTACTTGGCCCCGGCGAACTCCTTGCCCTTGAAGTCCATCGCCAGGAAGGACGCCGGCGCCCCCTCCAGGCGTTCCGGCTCGTAGAGCTTGACCCGGATCGCGGCGTGCGGGCAGACCATGGCGCACTTGTTGCACTGGATGCACAGTTCGGGAATCCAGATCGGAATCTCCAGCGCCAGGTTGCGCTTTTCCCACTTGGTGGTGCCGGTCGGCCAGGTGCCGTCGATGGGAAAGGCGCTGACCGGCAGCAGGTCGCCCTGGCCGGCCAGCATCATCCCGGTGACCCGGTGAATGAAGTCGGGGGCCTCGGCCGGTACCGGGTCGGGGACGTCGAAGTTGGAGGTCGCCCGGTCGGGGACCGTGACCTGGGCCAGGTTGGCCAGGGTATGGTCGACCGCCGCGAAGTTCCGCTCGACCACTTTCTTGCCCTTGGAGCCGTAGGTCTTCTCGATCGCCTTCTTGATCTGGGCGATGGCCTCCTCGCGGGGCAGGACGCCCGAGATGGCGAAGAAGCAGGTCTGCATGATGGTGTTGATGCGCCGCCCCATGCCGGCCTCGGCGGCCACCTTGTTGGCGTCGATGACGTGGACCTCGAGGCCCTTGTCGATGATCGCCTGCTGGACCGACAGCGGCAGCTTGTCCCAGACCTCGTCGGTCCCGTGGGGCGCGTTGAGCAGAAACGTGGCGCCCGGCGCGGCGTGCTTGAGCATGTCCACCTTCTCGATGAAGGCGAACTGGTGGCAGGCCACGAAGCCGGCGGTGTCGATCAGGTAGCTCGATTGGATCGGGGCGGGGCTGAAGCGCAGGTGGGACACCGTGATCGCCCCGGCCTTCTTGGAATCGTAGACGAAGTAACCCTGGGCGTAGTTGTCGGTGTTCTCGGCGATGATCTTGATCGAGTTCTTGTTGGCCCCCACCGTGCCGTCGGCGCCGAGCCCGAAGAACACCGCCCGCTTGACCCCCTCGGGCTCGCTGTCGAACGACACCTCGGTCTTCAGCGACAGTCCCGAGACGTCGTCGGTGATGCCCACCGTGAAGCTGTTCTTGGGCACCTCGGCGTCGAGCTCGTCGAACACCGCCTTGACCATGCCCGGCGTGAACTCCTTGGACGACAGCCCGTAACGGCCGCCGATCACCATCGGCATCGGAGCCCGCCCCTGGGCCAGGGCGGTGACCACGTCCATGTACAGCGGCTCGCCGAGCGCCCCGTTCTCCTTGGTCCGGTCGAGCACCGCCACGGCGCGCGCCGCCGAAGGCAGGGCGGCGATGAAACGTTCGGCGGAGAACGGCCGGTAGAGGCGGACCTTGATCAGGCCGACCTTGGCGCCCCCGGCGTTCATCTTGTTGACCGCCTCGTGGACCGCCTCGCTGCCCGAGCCCATGATGACGATCACCCGCTCGGCCTCGGCGTCGCCGAGGTAGTCGAACGGGCGGTAGCGGCGCCCGGTGAGGCCGGCGAAGCGCTCCATCACCCGCTCGACGACCCCCGGGCAGGCGGCGTAGTGGGGATTGCGCGCCTCCTGCATCTGGAAGAAGGTGTCCGGGTTCTGGGCGGTGCCCCGCAGAATCGGATTGTCGGGGCTCATCGCCCGCCTCAGGTGGTCGGCCACCGCCCCATCGTCGATCATCGCCAGCAGGTCGTCGTCGCTCAGTTCCTCGATCTTGCCCACCTCGTGGGAGGTCCGGAAGCCGTCGAAGAAGTGGAGGAAGGGAATCCGCGACTCGAGCGTCGCCGCGTGGCCGATGCAGGCCATGTCGTGGGCCTCCTGGATCGAGCCCGAGCACAGCATCCCGAAACCGGTCTGGCGGCACGCCATGACGTCGGAATGATCGCCGAAGATCGACAGCGCGTGGGTCGCCAGGGTCCGCGCCGAGACGTGCATGCAGAACGGGGTCAGCTCGCCGGCGATCTTGTACATGTTGGGGATCATCAGCAGCAGGCCCTGGGACGCGGTGAAGGTGGTGGTCAGGGCGCCGCTCTGCAGCGAGCCATGGACCGCCCCGGCGGCTCCGGCCTCGGACTGCATCTCGATGACCTCGGGGACGATGCCCCACACGTTCGGGCGCCGGGAGGCCGACCACTCGTCGGCCACCTCGCCCATCGGCGATGAAGGCGTGATCGGATAGATGGCGATCACCTCGTTGGTGCGATGGGCGACCGAGGTCACCGCCTCGTTGCCGTCGACCGTGATCATCCGCCTTTTCGCCTTGCCAGCCATTGCCGGAGTTCCTTTTCTGCTTGCCGGGAAAGACTTCCGCCGGCCCCGCGAAACGGGCCGGCGAGGTTTTCGCATGATATCATATCGCGGCGCGGAATTGAGCGCGAAAATAAGAGAAGGACGCCCGTGCGGCAAGCCCAAAAGGAACGACTCCATGGCTGAACAATTGAAACGCGTCTCATAAGTCAAAGAAAACTCAAGTCACCAGCTGAACGAACTTCAGGCAATGAAATCAGTGCTAACCACACTGGTCTAACACGTGGCCATCGCTATGGCATGGCAGGATCAGGCATTATTTTTTATTAGGCGGCTTGCTGGAACGAGTCTTCTTGCGGGTAGGCCGTTTCGTTTTACTGGTTAAATGGCCATCCACCATCGTCAGTCCAAGGCGGGAAGCCTCTTTTTCTCTGAACCGCGAAATCAGACCAAAGTCGGCCATCGTTAACTCTGTCACTGGAGCTTTTAAAGCGTTTGGTAGATCAGGGATTTCGTTCCAGCCATGCTGATAATTATTAAAAGAGTCAAGGGAAGTTAAGGTGTGACAGATGGCATCTCTCACAAAACTAGTCAAGTTCTCTATCCTTGAAGCCAAAATTGGGATATCGCCATCATTGAAAGCGGTGATGACTTTAACGATCCATCCACCGACTGGATGTTCGAGGGAAATGATGGCGACATGTTCTAACAAACCGACTCTGGAATATTTGAATGCAAATGTCGTAGAACGAGGTAATTTCTCAGCAATATATATCGGTTTATTGTTCTTAGTTCGTATTATTGAAGATGTGTGATCTTGCTTTTGCCAGTAAATTGCCAGATAAATCTCGTCGATCCATTCGATTTTTTGAATCTGTCGATCAGAAAATAGTTTTTTCGTGAATTTTTCACACATTCTGAGACGGTCATCTGGATTTATCGCCGCCTCGATAGCTTTGAACAATCTATCATCGGTCTTGCCAAGATTTTTTGGAGATTCGAAAAATATTAAGTCATGAAGCCCTTCTTGCCTTGAGTCTAATATCTCCACAACCACCGAAATTTCACAAGCCTGTTGCAGAGAAATCAGTTTTCTTTTACCGCGCCTTACAATCGGTACAGTCTTCGGTTGGGCAACCCAAAAGTCTTCGATATCAAAAATCTCCGAAAGACGCTGTTTATAAGCCCAACCATCCTGGCCCTTAGCTATTGCCGTCACAGATAAATGGTTTGAAAGTATATCCACCCACCGATCAGTCACAACACTGGGATCGAATTGCACTCGTGGTGTATAGTGCATGTAGTCAATCGAACGACGCGACAATGGTGGTCTAAACGTGTCATCACGGATGTCAATTCTATGAATCTTATTGCCTTTGTAACCTACAAAACCTCCCAAATGCATGACAACTCCATGGAAATACAGCATAGCTTTCGGTATTTCTGGGCTTTCTACCTGCGGAAAATCTATTTTATAATAGTAAATATAGTTGTTAATTTTGCTCCAATCTTCATTACCAGACGCATCTACGTGACAAAGAACATATAAATCACCCTCTATACCGCACCATTCTTGATTTTTTTTAACTACGGGAAAGGACTTAAGAACAAACCGACAGTCTTTCGTGCGAATATCTTCGACATCGAAGGTAAACTCTTCGCCTCTTTCCGCTGTGATCTCACAGACCTGCCCAAAATCGTCGACTTCGATCGTGAATTCGACACGCCGGCACAATTCGCGGACATAGGCCGTCAATTGTCCGGAATTGAGGGCGCTGTCGGGTCTTAGCAGAACCTCGATCCGGGTTCCTGGCTCCGTGCGGTCGCCATCTTCGACCACTAAATAACCACGGGGACCGTTGAGAGTAAGTTTAACCGGGTTATCACCCGATTCGGAGGACGGTTTGAAGGTCTCAACGGTAACATGGTTCGATACGCCGAATACGGACAGAAAACCGACCCCAAATCGACTAGTCGGGGTAAAGGCGTAACGTTGGCGGAAGTCTTCCGTCGTGTAATATGATAGGCCGATCTGAAGCAGATGGTGCGATATCACCTGCTCGTCCATGCCGATCCCACAGTCATCAATCACAAGGACTCGCTGTTCCTCACCATTTCCATTTCCGTCGGTTTCACCGGAACCGCCCGTAATCGAAAGGCGAAGGCGATATCTTTCTCTGACTTCAGCGGGAACCAGTGTCGGAGACCGTGGCGTTGGTTTACCGGCTTCCTTCAAGTCCTCGTACATCCGGCATCGCATGGCATCCAAGGCGTTCTGAATGAGTTCGCGCACAAAATCCTTCTCATCTTCGTAGGCATCGAAGATAAGCCGGTTCATCACTTCGGTTTCATCCAGTTGAAATCGCCAATCTTTGATTTGGTATGTTGCGTCAGGCGCTGAAACGATCTTGATGGTTGGATCGCTACCAGCCATCCGCGCTACCGGAGGTTCCCACACTTTTCGCTCGCTTGGATCGGCAAGCAAATTCGGGATGGCTTCCACTTCGTTCACGATCCATTGACACCAATCCCGAAGAACCCGGTGTTCCTCCGGATTGCCACATTCCGCATTAACTTCGATTTTCTCCGGCGTCACGGCTCGATGGCTTATGCTCCGATATTTGGTCCAATGTGCATAACTGTCGTCCGGCAAGGGACAGGCGGCATTCAATAGAAGCGGGCAGGCCCGGTCGGTCCCCATGTCGAGCAGGTCGCCCAACCGAAGCAAAATCGCCATAAGCCTGGTATTGACGTTCTCGCCACGTATCTGGGTAAGGATGGGAAACCGAGTCCGGTCATCGAGTCCATCCGGTGGGAGCCCATGCGCGATGCATACGTTCGCGATGGTCCTTTCCAATTGCGGATCATCGTAGGCGAAACGACCAAGGGCGGATTGATGTTGGGAAATGACGTCTCCGGCACGCTCATGATGACGCCGACGAACGAAGTCCGCGATCATGAAACGGACTTCCCTATCGGCGATGAAATTTCTTATGACTTGATTGTCAGGCTCATCACTGTCTCGCATTTCCTTGATTTCGCGCCAGCGCTGTGTACCGCCACCGTCCTGTCCGGTCCATTTTTTCCAGCCGTCAGATTCCAGGATTTTCTGTTTTTCCTCGTCGGAAGCAACCATACCGCTGTCGTGAAGGTAGGCAGCGACAATAAGAATATAGACTTCGACGGAAGAGAGATTGACGGTAGGAGTTAGCGAATCGGGAGGGAAAAGCAGATGTGATAGCTGCGTAATTATTGCTTCGCTATGGCCTATTGTGTGTCGGGTGTAATGCGGAAAGGTCTCGGGAATATATTCAAGCCATCCTTTAATCACTTCCCGTTGTTCGTCAATCTTTCCGTAGTAGGCTTTATCTTTCTCTACGAGAAAGCGAAATAAGGCCGTGTCAGTGATCTCGCTAACCATGGTTGGAACTCACGGAGCAATGATCGGGTTTAACATCCGCTGAGTAAGGTAGCCGATTGGTTGATAGTGTGACAAGCCCAACAGGCAGCGGAGCTAATTGAGCCGTTTGCCCGGGCCGCCGACCGTGTTGCCAGGCCCCGTCGATCCGGCCTACGCTGGATGCGGACTCAGCCGCGGGAGCCGACGACATGTCCGATCTCGAACTCGCCTACACGCCGGCCGCCGAGGTGGCCCGCATGATCCGCGATCGTGAGGTGTCGCCGGTCGAGGTGGTGAACAACGCGCTTGAGCGCATAGACGAGGTAAACCCCGTCCTCAACTGCTTCTGCTTCACCTACCCCGAAGAGGCGCTGGAGAAGGCGCGGGTGGCGGAACGCGCGGTTAGCGCCGGGGGCGACCTCGGAGCGCTGCACGGGGTGCCGGTGGCGATCAAGGACTTCACGCCGACCAAGGGCAAGACCACGACCCTGGGCTCGCGTCTGTACCGGGACTGGGTGCCGGACTGGGACCCGGTCATCGTGCGGCGCCTGGAGGCGGCGGGGGCGATCATGCTCGGCAAGACGACGACCCCCGAATTCGCCCACTCCAGCTTCACCGAGAGCCCGCTGTGGGGGGTGACCCGCAACCCCTGGAACCGCGAGCGCACGCCGGGCGGCTCCTCGGGCGGCTCGGCGGGCGCCGTCGCCACCGGCTGCGTGGCGCTGGCCGAGGGCACCGACATGGGCGGCTCGGTGCGCATCCCGGCGGCGCTGAGCGGGATCGTCGGGCTCAAGCCCTCTCTCGGCCGCATCCCCATGGACATCGTCAAGACGGTTTATGATTCCATATCCCACTTCGGACCGCTGGCGCGCACCGTCGAAGACGCGGCACTGTTCCTCGACGTGGTCCAGGGGCCGGACAACCGCGACATCCAGTCCCTGCCCCGCTGCGACATCCCCCGTCCGCTGTCGGGCGACGTCGCGAACCTGAGGTTGGCGCTGTCCATCGACCTCGGCTTCTACGCCGTCGATCCGGAAGTCGAGGCCAACACCAGGGCCGCGGCCGGGGCCCTGGTCGGGGCCGGGGCGACGCTCGAGGAGATCGACCTCGGCTGGCGGCGCCAGATCAACGACGCCTGGTACGCCTACTGGGGGGTGTTCCTGGCCGCCTGCTTCGGCGACCACTTCGAGGCCCAGCGCGCCGAGATGGACGACGAGGTGGTCAGGTTGATCGAGGCCGGCCTGGCCATGGACGCCGTCGCCTTCAAGAAGCTGGAGTTCGTGCGCACCGAACACTGGCTCAAGCTGGCCGCGGTGCTCGACGACTTCGATGCCCTGCTGTGCCCGACCATGGCCCTACCGGCCCCGGAGATCGGCGGCGCCGACAGCCTCTACGAAGGGGAGGACGAGGAGGGCCGCTACCACGGGCTGGACATGACCTGCGGGTTCAACTTCACCGCCCAGTGCCCGGCCTTCTCGGTGCCTTCGGGGTTCACCGCCGCCGGCCTGCCGACGGGGTTGCAGATCGTCGGCCGGCGGTTCGACGACCCGGGGGTGCTCAACATCGGCGCGGCGCTGCAGAAAGCCCGCCCGTGGACCGCCAGGCGGCCCGAAATCTAGTAGCCGGCGTCGAGATAAATCCTCCTTGAACGGGACTCGCCGATTCGCCACTATCGATTCGGCGCACGCCAACGGTTATCGACAACATGTGCGTCACGCCAGGGTGGTGGGGAACGTGAGCGGAGATAATCGGGCGATCGATATCGTTGGGATTACCAAGGTCTTCGGTGAAGGGACCGCCCACGCCGTCACCGCGCTCGACGACGTAAGCCTGCAAATCCGCGACAACGAGTTCTTCACCCTGCTCGGCCCCTCGGGGTGCGGCAAGACCACGCTGTTGCGCCTGATCGCCGGTTTCGAGCAACCGAGCCGGGGCAAGGTGATGCTGTTCGGCGAACACCTGGAGGGCCTGCCGCCCAACAAGCGTCCGGTCAACACGGTGTTCCAGCACTACTCGCTGTTCCCCCACATGACGGTGGCCCAGAACGTCGCCTTCGGGCTCAAGATGCTAAGGCTGGACAAGACCGAGATCGAGCGCGTCGTCGCCGACATGCTGGACCTCGTCCGGATGAGCCACCTCGGCGGACGTAAGCCGGACCAGCTCTCCGGCGGTCAGCAGCAGCGGGTCGCCCTGGCCCGGGCGCTGGCCACCCAGCCCAAGGTGCTGTTGCTGGACGAGCCGCTGTCGGCGCTCGACCGCAAGCTGCGCCAGGACATGCGCATCGAGCTCAAGAACCTCCAGCGCGAGACCGGGATCACCTTCATCTTCGTCACCCACGACCAGGAAGAGGCGCTGACCATGTCCGACCGCATCGCGGTGATCTCCGAGGGTGCGGTTCAGCAGGTCGGCGATCCCCACGAGGTCTACGAGCGCCCGGCCAAGCATTTCGTCGCCGGCTTCATCGGCGAGATCAACTTCCTCGAGGCGACGGTGGCCGCGATCGAGGGCGGGGAGGCCCTGTGCCGGCTCGACTTCGGGGCCGAAATCCGGGTCGCCCGGGTCGGCGAGGTGGCGGAAGGCGACCGGGCCAGCCTGGCGCTGAGGCCCGAGAAGATCATCCTCGAAAGACCCGGCGCCGACGGCTCGGGAACGGTGCCGGGACGAATCGAGACCTGCGTCTACCTGGGTACCGACACCACTTACCACGTGGCCGTCGACAACGACTCCCGGCTCATGGTCCGCGGCCAGAACGACCTCGCCGGGCGAGCCCAGTTCGCGGCCGGTGACGAGGTGACATTGAGGATCGTCCCCGGGGCGGCACGGATGTTGGTGGACTGATGGACCGAACCGGATCCTCGACCGTTCTTCGCAAGGGACTGCTGCTGAGCCCGGCGGTGCTGACCATCGGCGGTTTCCTGATCGCGCCGCTGTTCATCATCCTGGTCTATTCGTTCCTGACCCCGGGGACCTACGGCGGTGTGATATGGGAAGGCACCTTCGACGCCTACATCCAGTTCCTGTTCGAGCGCGACCTCTTCGACGAGTCGCTGGTCTTCTCGACCGCCTACCTGGAGATTTACAGCCGCTCGTTCGTCCAGGCCCTGGTGGCGACGGTGGTCTGTTTCCTGATCGGCTTCCCGACCGCCTATTTCATCGCCACCCGGCCCGCGGCCCAGAGGAACATGTGGATTCTGCTGATCACCGTGCCCTACTGGGTCAACCTGCTGATCCGGACCATCGCCATGCTGTTCCTGATCCGCGACAAGGGGCCGCTCAACCACGCCCTGATCTCCATGGGCCTCATCGAGACGCCGATCCATATCGCCTACACCAACTTCGGGGTTGGCATCGGGCTGGTCTACAGTTACCTGCCGTTCATGGTGCTGCCGTTGTACGCCACCATCGAACGCTTCGATTTCCGCCTCGTCGAGGCGGCCTACGATCTCTACGCCGACCGCTGGACGGTGCTGGGCCGGATCATCCTCCCGGTGTGCCTGCCCGGCGTCGTCGCCGGATCGCTGTTGGTGTTCATCCCCAGCCTCGGCGCCTTCATCGCGCCCGACCTCCTGGGGGGCGGGCGGAACCTGATGATCGGCAACCTGATAGCACTCCAGTTCCAGGGCTCGCGCAACTGGCCGTTCGGCTCGGCGGCGGCGATGATCCTGATGAGCGTCGTCATGGTGGCGCTGATCGTCTACACCCGCCAGCAGTTGAAGTCCAAGGTCCGGGCCCACTGAGGGAAACCATGAGCAAGACGGCGTCGGAGAAACACGACCTGAGGCGCTATCCCGGTTTCCGGGGGATCACCTGGGCGTGCATGGTCTTCCTCTACGGGCCGATCATCGTCATCGCCGTTTACTCGTTCAACGAGATCCGCTCGATCACGGTGTGGGGCGGGTTCAGCCTGGACTGGTACATCAAGGCGTTCAACAACGCCCTCATCCAGCGCGCCACCATGAACTCGCTGATCATCGCCGTCTCGGCGGCGACCATCGCCACCTTGTTCGCGACCTCCGCCGCGCTGGCCCTGCGGGGCCGCAGGTTCCGGGGCAAGGAGGCCGCCTTCGGGGTCATCAACCTGCCGCTGATCGTGCCCGAGATCGTCTCGGCGATCGCCTCGCTGGTGTTCTTCGTGCTGGTCGGGATTCCACTCGGGCTGGGCAGCATCATGCTCGCCCACACGGTGTTCTGCATCCCCTTCGCCTTCCTGCCGATCAACGCCCGCCTGGAAGGCATCGAGGCCCACTACGAGGAAGCCGCGCGCGACCTCTACGCCGACGGCTGGCAGGCCTTCCGTCACGTCATATTGCCGATGATGATGCCCGGCATCCTGGCCGGGTTCATGCTCGCCTTCATCATCTCGCTGGACGACTTCATCATCACCAACTTCGTCGCCGGCCCCGGGTCGACGACGTTGCCGCTAGCCATCTACGGGTTGGTCCGCACCGGCCTCACTCCGGAGATCAACGCCATCTCGACGATGCTGTTGGGGATTTCGATCTTCTTCGTTACACTGTCCTTCCTGATCGGGCGTAGACAATCCAGGGGTTGATAATAGCAACCGATTTCAACAACTGGGAAAGACTAAGGAGGAGACATGAAATCCAGGATAACGGCCGTTTTAACGGCATTGATCTGGGGGGTGCTGGTGCTGTCGGCTCCCGCCCAGGCGGCGGGCAAGCTGAACATCTATAACTGGTTCGACTATCTGCCCCAGGAACTGATCGACAAGTTCACCGCCGAGTACGACGTCGAAGTCACCATGGACACCTACGACTCCAACGAATCCCTGCTGGCCCGCTTGAAGGCCGGCGTCACCGGTTACGACATCGGCGTGCCGGGCGACTACATGGTGGCGATTCTGATCAAGGAAGGGATGCTCGAGAAGATCCACGCCAACAAGTTGGAGAACTTCAAGAACATGGTTCCCAAGTGGATCGATGTCTATTTCGATCCCGGCCGCGAGTATTCTGTGCCCTACCAGTGGGGAACGACCAGCTTCATGGTCGATACCGAGACCTACTCGGGCGACATCGACACCCTGGCCATCCTGTTCGATCCGCCGGCCAAGTTGCAGGGTAAGATCAACATGCTCAAGGACGTCAACGACGTCCTCAACGCGGGCCTGCGCTATCTCGGCTTCCCGCGCTGCAACGACAACCCCGAGCAGTTGAAGAAGCTCAACGACCTGATGGTCAACGCCAAGAAGCACTGGATCAGCTTCAACTCCGACGGCGCCAAGGAAGTGCTGGTGTCGGGTGACGCCGCGGCCGGCATGATCTGGAACGGCTTCGGGATGCGGGCGCGGATGGAGAAGGGCTCGCTCAAGTACGCCTACGCCAAGGAAGGGATCACCGCCTGGATGGACAACCTGGTGGTGTTCAAGGGGGCGCCGAACGTCGAAAACGCCAAGAAGTTCCTCAACTTCATGATGATCCCCGAGAACGCCGCGGCGCTGACCAACTTCGCGCGCTACACCGCCGGCGTGGAGGGAACCGGGCCATTTCTTGATTCAGAGCTCAAATCGGCTCCCGAAGTGAACCCGCCAGAGGGCGTGAACATGGAGTTCGTGCCGCCGTGCCCGGACAAGGTGATCCGGAAGTACGACCGGATCTGGACCAACCTTCTGAAGTAATCGTCGAAGGCGTGGGGGCGGCGGCTTAGCCGCCCCCTACTCCGGCGAGAGAACGCGGTCTGAACCGCGAAGGAAGATGTGCGCCGTGTTGACCATCTATACCGACGACCATCGCCACCAGGACGGGACCTTCGAGTTGATCGACGGCAAGCTGGTCCCGCCCTTCGAATGCCCCAAGCGGGCCGACACGATCGTTGCCCGGGTCCGCGAGGTCGGTCTCGGCGAGGTCGAGGACCCGAAGGACTTCGGACTCGAACCGATCCTCGGCGTTCACAGCGCCCAGTTCGTCGAGTTCCTGAGCACCGCCCACGCCGATTGGCGCAAAGTCCACGGCGATTGCGACGCCCTGCCGCTCAACTGGCCGTGCCGGGGTTTTCGCCAGATCGAGCCGGAATCCATCGACGGCCGGCTGTCCTTCTACTCGTTCGACGCCGGCACGCCGATCACGTCCGGCACCTGGACGGCGATCACCGGGGCGGTCAACGTGGCGTTGACCGGGCTCGAACACCTCAACGGCGGGATGCGGACGGTGTTCGCGCTGTGCCGGCCGCCGGGCCACCACGCGGCGCGCGACCTTTATGCCGGTTACTGCTTCTTCAACAACGCGGCAATCGCCGCCCAGGCGGCGCGCGACGGGGGCGCGGGCAAGGTCGCCATTTTGGATGTGGACTACCACCACGGCAACGGCACCCAGATGATCTTCTACGACCGCGCTGACGTGTTCTATGCCTCGCTGCACGGCCACCCGGCCCAGGAGTACCCGTTCTTCCTCGGCTACCAGGACGAGACCGGCGAAGGTCCGGGCGAGAGCGCCAATGTCAACTACCCCATGCGCTGGGGGACCGACTGGTCGACCTATGGCAACGCTCTCAACGACGCCATCGCCCGCATCCGCGACTACGCGCCCGATATCTTGGTGGTGTCGCTCGGCGTCGACACCTTCGAGAAGGACCCGATCTCCTGCTTCAAGCTCAAGAGCGACGAGTTCATCGAAATGGGCCGCCGCATCGCCACTCTGAACCTTCCGACCCTGTTCGTCATGGAGGGTGGCTACGCGGTCGAGGAAGTCGGCGTCAACGCGGTCAACGTGCTGACCGGGTTCGAGGGCGCCTAGTACTGACTTTCATAATTCCTCGCCCCATGTGACCGCTGTTGATGCTGTGGACGGCTCCCACCACCGGCATCGCGATGTGCCACACTGCGGGATCTGTTAAAGAACCGCTAGAATGGGAGCCGTCCACACATGGCTACAAGCATACCTCTCCGAGCCAAGCCCGATCCTCCTTGATGGGGGGACGTCCCGAATTTACAGTCCGTCCTCGGCGATGCGGCGGATCAGGAAGTCGCGGAAGACGCCGATCCGCTCGGAATGGAGCAGTTCCTCGGGGTAGACGAAGAAGGCGTCGAAGCTGGGCCCGGGCAGCTCGGGCAGAACCTCCACCAGGTTGCCCGATTCGTGGCTCATGTAGTCGGGCAGGCCGCCGATGCCGAGCCCGCTCTGGACCGCCCGGAAGATGCCATAGATGCTGTTGACCTTGAGCACCGCGCGGCGCCGGGCGCCCGACTTGACGCCGGCCTCGAAAGTGAAATCGTGGATGCCGACCCGCCTGCTGCAGGAAAGCGGCCAGTGCGGGTGAGGACCTCTCAGCCGACCCTGCCGGGATAGAGGACGTACAGCATCGCGTAGGTGAGGCTTCCGGTCACGAACAAGGCACCGTAGATCCAGAGGGTGAGGCGGCCCAGAACCCTATGTCGCCGCGCGCCGCTCGGCCAGACGCGCTGGATCACGACCTCGAGCGCGAACACGAGGGCGATCACAAGCAGGAGGCCGAGGTAGACGGCA
This sequence comes from uncultured Thalassospiraceae bacterium, assembly GCA_964632795.1. GTDB lineage: Bacteria > Pseudomonadota > Alphaproteobacteria > Rhodospirillales > 2-02-FULL-58-16 > CAZWEZ01. Next base: position 48,192 of record CAZWEZ010000005.1, read on the forward strand.
AGTTTCCGCAGGGAGAACTCCGAGCCGATCGTCCGGACCGCGAACAGCAGAACCACCGCGGCGGCGATCCACCCGAAACGCAGCGCTATCCGGGCCCACGACGCGACCAGGGGACCCTCCCGCAGAAAGCGCCGCCCCGCGGACAGGCCCTGCGCCCGAAATCCAAGAACGATCATGTACACCGCCATGACCAGCCCCAGGATCACCAGGCCGATGTGAACGCTCAAGAGCGGCACGAACAGGCGTTCGTACAGCTCTTGGGGTCCGCCGAAGCCCTCCTTGCCTTCGAGCGCCAGCACGCCCAACTGGCGGAACAAGTAATAGCTGGTGAAAAACGCGATCATGGCCAGCATGCCGCCGAGCATCAGCCAGTGATGGCGGTGTCCCTGATGGCGCCGCGCCTGGAACCATCCGATGACGAACAGCGCCGGGAACAGCGTCGCCATGATCTGACTGAGATCCGCCCCGATCATGGCGTGGGTCCCGAACAACCCCGGTTCCTTGAGCCACTCCGCCATCTGCGCCTGCTCTATTCGCCGCGTTGCGTGTCTCGGGGCCTGGACCCGAAGGGATATCTACCGCCTCTCCCCATGGGATGACGCTACACCGCCTCGTCAGAAAGAAGAAGCCCCGCCGCTGGTTGGTCAGCTATGGTGCTGGCAGCGGACGTAACGGCGGGGTGGGCTGAACCGCCGCTGATAGCCAACAGGAGAAGTTTGCGATGCCGGTGGAGGAAGCTGTCTGGAGCATGGTTGATACGTCACGTTTCAGCTGAGGCTCAAGGTTTCTGGCGTAGATCTCCGTCCACGCAACATATCCAGTTGTAAATTGGTCACATATCAGTTATTGTGGTTGAATAAGTGGACAATTGGGATGTTTGTCATGAGTTCGAGTTGGTTGAAGGGACGTTTCTGTTACTCGCTGTCTGTCGCTCTTGCGGCGGTAGCTGCCCTGGTCATGGTTACAACTACGGAATTGGCTGCCGCTGAATGGCAAACTGCCGATGAAATCCGCGCTCAGCTTATCGGTAATGGCGCCAAGCTGAAGGGATACGAAGATGGAGTCTGGTGGATTGAAGAGTATATGGAGGACGGCGAAATCAAAGGGATGTGGGGCACCGACCTTTACAAGGGTAAATGGTCGTTCGACGGCGATTTGATGTGCTTCGACTATAAAGGCACCGTAGATGACGAATGCTGGTACCTCGCCATCGATGGCAAAAAGGTGATGTGGTGGGATCCCGACGGTAAGTTCGCCCCCCCCGTCGACAAATACCTGGCGCCCTGATCACCCGCCAATCGCGCAGGAACCGATGCTTGAGGTGGTTGCGGTGTGAGCCATTATCTTTCTTCGGGATCATGACCGTGAAGGCGCAGTTATCGTCCTTCTGTGTTTTGCCACGCTCACGGTTGCACCAAGCCCTGTGAACCGGTGATATCTGGATAACTTGTTGCGGCGGATTGAAGTTGAATAATGGCCGCTTAGGGTCATCTGCGGCCCAAACCGTGCCCTCCAAATGAGGTCCGCAGCCAGAGGTCAAGCTGACGAAACTCGGTGGATAGCTGACCTTCGGGCTGAACGTCGGCTTGCTGTAGGAAAGCGGTCGTGGTCTGGGGTAGCCTGGAACCGCCGCTGACAGCCAAAACTCGGACATCAGCCAGTCGCAACAAGTGCCGCGAACCGGCCTTCGCGCCAAACGGAAATGCTGTTTTATTGCTCGGTTAGTCCGGCTTTGTGGAGGCCGTCCAGCAACGAGTCCAGATAATCCTTGGGGACGCTTGGAATGTGACTGCGGATGAAGTCCAGGGTGATGCCAGGACGCTTCTTCTCCAAATCTTCGCGGGCGTGCCGCGCCTCTTCGGTACGCCCAAGATGGCCGAGCGCGGCGATCATGTAGGTGTACCCGGGCCAGGGGACGGTCTTTCGAATTCCGATCCGGCCCTTCTCCACCGTCTGGTCGTATTGCCCGAGATAGAAATGGGCAGCCGACAAGCGGGCATAGAACGGTCCGATCCCGGGGTCGGCGGGGCTCAATTGGATAGCCTCCTCCATATGGGGGATCGCTTCCTCCGCCCGTCCCGAGCGGGTGAGGGACATCCCCAGCAAACTGTGCGCAAGCGCGCAGCTTGGATTGATGCGGATCGCCTCGCGGTAGGCCGCAATGGCGTCGTCGTTCTGCCGTTCGGGCGGCAGCGTCTGGCCAATGGCGATATGCGCGAAATGATCCCTGTCGTCCAGTGACACTGCGGTTTCCGCAGCCCGGAGCGCGGTCTCGCGGTCGGCATCGGTGAGGTCGAGGATCGAGTCCTGGGCATAGGTCCAAGCCTTGCCGGCGTGGGCGCTGGAGAAATTGGGATCCCGCTCGATTGCTTGTTCGAACAGCCTGCGCGCCTCAAGAACGTCCTCCTTGGTGCGCCGGAAGATGTGGGCAATTCCCCGGTGAAAAAGCTCCCAGGCATCCAGATTCTCGGTCGGCTCGGTCTTCACACGTTCGTATTCCGCCCGCCCCAGTTCGGGTTCCATCTGGGCGACGATCATTCCGGTGATTTCATCCTGCAGCGCGAACAGATCCTCGAACTTTCGGTCGTACCGTTCCGCCCAAACATGGTTACCGCTCGCCCCATCGATCAATTGCGCGGTGATGCGGATGCGTTCGCCAGCCTTGCGCACGCTGCCTTCGAGCACGTAGCGCACGCCCAATTCGTTCGCCACCTGGCGAATGTCCGGCGAGGTTCCCTTGTAGTGGAAGGTGGAATTGCGGGCGATCACGAAGAAGGTGCGAATGCGCGACAGGGACGTGATGATGTCCTCGACCAGGCCGTCTCCAATGAAGTCCTGGTCCGTGTCACCCGAGAGATTGTCGAACGGCAAGACGGCAATGGAGGGCTTGTCGGGCGTGGGCGAGTGAATGTCGGGCTTCGTACCCTTGGCCCCCGGGGAGATGGCATAGACCCGGACCGGATGGGTGACATGTTTGACCGATTGTTCGCCCAAATCCTGGAACGGCACGTCTATGCGGTTTCGCACCAGGGCGTGCGTCTCGCCGGAGATGCAGATGCCGCCAGGTTCGGCTAATCCTTCGAGCCGTGCCGCCACGTTGACACCCTCGCCGTGAATGTCCTCGCCGTCATCAACGATGTCGCCGAGATTAACTCCCATTCGAAATTCTAGGCTGTTCGAGGTCAGGCCTTCCTGCATGGCGATGGCGCAGTTGACCGCGTCCTGCACCGAAGGAAATTCTACAAGAAACCCATCTCCGGTGAGCTTGACGATTTTGCCGGAATGGGCTCCGACCTGAGGCTTGATCACGTCCTCGCGTGCGGCTTTCCACGCGGCGACCGTGCCGTCGGTGTCCTCTTCCATGAGGCGCGTGTAACCCGCCACATCAGCGGCCAGGATGGCTGCAAGCCTACGCTGGACCGGTTGTTCCCTCACGGCTTTCCCATAGAGCGATTATTCGTCCGCATTCTATGGCAAAAAAGGGGGATTGCAATCAGCAATGAGGAACTGCTGAACTTCCCCTTTCGGGTCACAAGCGGTACTCCGCGACGGGGGCTCCAGTGGTCTTCCATGTGGCCGCAAGCGGACCCTCGGTTTTTATGAGCACGCACCCTAGTGCAGATCGGCCCTGAGCTTCTGGCGGAAGACGTCGATCGGCACCAGCTCGCCCTTGATCTCGGCGCACCAGAACTGCCAGCCGTTGCAGGCCGGCGCCTTCTGGACGTAGGCCCCGACCTGGTGGATCGAGCCCCGGAACCCGGCCGTCGCCAGGGAGCCGTCGGCGGCCACCCGGGCCGTGAACCGGCGCCGCTGGTCGTACAGCACCTCGCCCGCCGGCAGCAGGCCGCGCTCGACCAGCCAGCCGAAGGGGATGCGCGACTGGTTGCGCCGGGACGGCGTCGAAATCAGCTCGTCCTCGGCCACCCGGGCGACCTCGGCGATCCGTACGCGGGCCATCCGCGCGTAGCCGGGGTCGCGCTCGAGGCCGATGAAGCGCCGTCCCAGCCGCTTGGCCACCGCCCCGGTGGTGCCGGTGCCGAAGAAGGGGTCCAGCACCAGGTCCCCGGGATCGGTCGAGGCCAGGATCACCCGGTGCAGCAGGGCCTCCGGTTTCTGGGTCGGGTGGGCCTTGCGGCCGTCCGACTTGAGCCGCTCGCCCCCGGTGCACAGCGGCAGCAGCCAGTCCGAGCGCATCTGCACATCGTCGTTGAGGTTCTTCATCGCCCGGTAATTGAAGCGGTGCCGGGCGTTCTTGTCCCGGGCGCACCAGATCAGGGTCTCGTGGGCGTTGGTGAAACGCCGGCCACGGAAGTTGGGCATCGGGTTGGTCTTGCGCCAGATGACGTCGTTGAGCACCCAATACCCCAGGTCCTGGAGCGCCACGCCGACCCGGAAGATGTTGTGGTAGCTGCCGATCACCCACAGGGTGCCGTCGGGCTTGAGCACCCGGCGCGCCGCCGCCAGCCAGCCCCGGGTGAAACGGTCGTAGCCGGCAAACCCGGCGAAGCGGTCCCAGTCGTCGTCGACCCCGTCGACCCGGGTGTTGTTGGGACGCAGCAGTTCGCCCTCGAGCTGGAGGTTGTAGGGCGGGTCGGCGAACACCATGTCCACCGAGGCCTCGGGCAGGTCCGCCATCAGCTTCACGCAGTCGCCGACAACGACCTGATTCTCTTGAGTCTTTTTCTTTCGGGTCATGGCGTCGAGGATGAGTCAACGCCGATTCCGGGTCAAGAATTAAATCGATTCAACCAGTTATAGGGGAATCTTCCCCCTACATCTTGGAATCAGGTCGTATCCAGACCCAATATCTTGATTATGGGTTTGAAGCTCCTCCGGTGGTGGGGCGTCACCCCGAGCCGTTCCAGGGCTTGGCGGTGCTCGGCGGTGCCGTAGCCGGCGTTGCGTTCCCAGCCGTAGCCGGGGCACTCGGCGGCCAGTCCGGCCATGATCGCATCGCGGGCCACCTTGGCGACCACCGAGGCGGCGGCGATCGACAGGCTGCGCCCGTCGCCCTTGACCACGCACCGGCACGGACACGGCAAGTCGGGAGCGTGGGTGCCGTCGATCAGCGCCAGGTCGGGGACCGCCCCCAGGTCGTCCACCGCGCGCTCCATCGCCAGCAGGGCCGCCCGGAGGACGTTCAGGGAGTCGATCTCGGCCACCTCGGCGCGGCCGACGCCGATCCTGGCATGGCCGGCCAGCATCGCCAACAGCGCCCGGCGGCGGGCGGGGCGAAGTTTCTTCGAATCGTCCAGCCCGTCGCGCAATTCCGCCGGCAGGGTTTGGGCATCGAGGATCACCGCCGCCGCCACCACCGGCCCGGCCCACGGCCCCCGCCCCGCCTCGTCGATCCCGGCGACGACGCCGCCCGCCTGCCGTTCGATGCTGAAATCCGGCATGATCGATTTATGCCTCCCCGGCCCGCGCCTCGGCCAGGATCCATTCGCGGAAGGCGGCGATCCTGGGCAGCTCGGCGGTGGCCTCGGGGCTGACCAGGTGATAGGCGAAGTTAGTCGGCAGGACCAGGGCGAAGGGCCGGACCAGGCGTCCGGCGGCTAGGTCGTCGACGACCAGGCCGCTGTTGACCATGGCCACCCCGTGGCCCTCGATGGCCGCCTGGACGGCCAGGCTCTCGATCGAGTACTCGATCCCCCGGCCGACATCGACCCCGGTCACGCCGGCGGTGCGCAGCCACATCTCCCAGTTGGAACCGGATTCGTTCTGGCGCTCCCAACTGACGTGGATCAGGGTGAAGCGGCGAAGGTCCTCGGGTTGGCGCAGCCCGTCCGCTCCCTCGATCAGGCGCGGAGCGCAGACCGGAAACACCTCCTCGCTGAGCAGTTTGTCCGAGCGCAGGCCGGGATAGCTGCCGAGACCGAAACGGATTCCCACATCGACGTTGTCGCGCGCGAAGTCGGCCAACTCCAGTGTGGCCTCGATCCTGACGTTGATCTCGGGGTGGGCGGCTTGAAAGCGGCCCAGGCGGCGGACCAGCCACTTGCCGGCGAAGGACGGGGAGGCGCTGATCGTCAGGGTGTCCGAATCGACGGCCGTGCGCATCGTCGCGGCGGCCTCGGCCAGGCGGTCGAAGCCCTCGCCCAGGGTCGGCAGGGCGGCCTGGCCGGCGTCGGTCAGCAGCAGGGCCCGGGTCAGGCGGCGGAACAGCGGCTGGCCGCAGTACTCCTCCAGCGCCTTGACCTGGTGGCTGACCGCGGCCGGGGTGACGTTGAGCTCCTCGGCCGCCTTGGTGAAGCTGAGGTGGCGGGCGGCGGCCTCGAAGGCGCGTAGCGCATTGAGCGGCGGCAGGCGACGAGGCATGGCATCCATACAATAGTTTTTCTAAAGCATTATATGAGGAATGATCGTTTGTACACAACGAAAAATTGGACTATTCCTCGTCGGCAGATGAATTATTCTTGGCCTTGAGAGGAGACCGACATGTTGAACCCCTATGTGATCCTGACCTCGGGCGGCCAGCCCCCCGTCGACGACCGGGATAACGCCGGCGACACCTTCGGCGATCTGATCAGCACCTCCGTTTACCACGGCGTCGGCGCCATCGAACGCCTGATCCGCCGGCTGTCCTCGATCTCCTGACGCGGTCCCCGGCGGCGAAACGGCGGCGGCCCGGTGTGGTCCGCCGCCGTTGGTGTATGATGGCTGCATCGCCTCGACCGTCGGGACATCCGCCGTGCTCAGCATCGTCATCCCCACCCTGCGGGCCGCCGCCACCCTCGAGCGGACGCTTGGCGCCGTCGCCGGCGCCGGCATCGTCCACGAGGTCGTCGTCGCCGACGCCGCCAGCACCGACGCCACCCGCCAGACGGCGGCGCGCGGCGGGGCGCGGGTCATCGAGGCGCCCCGCGGACGCGGCCTCCAGCTCGCCGCCGGGGCCGCCGCCACGGCCGGGGAGTGGCTGCTGTTCCTGCACGCCGACACCGTGCCCGGAACGGGATGGGCCGAGGCGGTGTCACGCTTCACCGCCGAGCCGGCCAACCGGCGCCGCGCCGCCGTGTTCCGCCTGGCGCTCGACGATCCGGACCCCCGGGCGCGCCGCCTGGAGCGCCTGGTCGCCTGGCGGACCACCGTCCTCGGCCTGCCTTACGGCGACCAGGGGCTGCTCATCGCGCGGGCCTTCTACGAGGAGCTCGGCGGCTTCAGGGCGATCGAGCTGATGGAGGACGTGGACATGGTCAGGCGCATCGGCCGGCGCTCCATCACCGTCCTCGACGCCGTGGCGACGACCTCGGCGGTGCGCTACCGCAAGGACGGCTACTTCGTCCGGGGGCTGCGCAACATCGCCTGCCTGGGCCTGTATTTCCTCGGCGTGCCGCCGCGTCTGATCGTCCGCCTCTACCGATGAGCCCCGACAACCACCTGGTGGTGTTCGCCAAGACGCCCCGCCTGGGCCGGGTCAAGAGCCGGCTGGCCGCCGACGTCGGGGCTCTCGCCGCCTGGGCCTTCTACCGCCGCACCGTCGCCGCCGTCCTCGCCCGCCTGGCCGGCGATGGCCGCTGGCGGTGCTGGCTGGCGGTGACCCCGGACCGCGACCGCCACGACGGCGCCCTGTGGCCGCCGGGGATCCGGCGCCTCGGCCAGGGGAGCGGCGATTTGGGCCGGCGCATGGCCCGCTGCCTGGCGGCGCTGCCCCCGGGGCCGGCGGTGATCGTCGGCACCGACCTTCCCGACCTCGGCGCCGGCCACGTCGCCCGGGCCTTCCGGGCGCTGGGGCGCTTTGATGCGGTGTTCGGGCCGGCCGCCGACGGCGGCTACTGGCTGGTCGGCTTGAGGCGGCGGCCGTGCACGCCGGCGCTCTTCGAGGGTGTGCGCTGGAGCGGCCCCGACGCCCTCGCCGACACCCTCGCCAACCTCGGGGGCGGGAGAAGCGCGGCGATGCTGGAAACCCTGGAGGACATCGACGACGGCCCCGCCCTCGAGCGCTGGCGGGCCGGGCGGAGGACGGTCGGCTAGCGCCCGCTTCTTCCCGCCAAGCGGTCACCCGGCAACAGGCCGCCGAACTTCGCCTCGCAACCCTTTGCAGACAATCCGATTCGACCTCCGCTCGGTCCAACCCAAAAAGTGGTATAGTTCGTGGGCACGTGTCATTCGCGCTGGATAAACGATTCCTGCAACACGCCCAGAGGAGAGGAGGGAAAAATGAAAACGTTATCTCAAGTTTCGTTTTGGCTGGGAATTTTCTGTATCCCGCTTGCGTGGCTGTTTTGGTACTTCGGGACAGAAATCGAAATCATAAGACCGGTTCTTGGCGGTATTGACGATCCCGCGTTAAGAGCGGTCTTACAAGAAGCTCATGCAGAACGGTTGGGAACATGGGTAGGTATTTGGCCAGTAACTCTTCTGATATTGAGCCATATCTTTGAAATGAAAGTGCAGGAACACTCCAAGACGACGCCTTAGTGACGGGGTTTCCGGACAGCCCATTCTTGGAGAATCTCGGACTTCCGGCACTCGTCCTTAGGCCCGGTTATGGCTAAACTCGGCTGTTCCAGGCTACCTCGGAGTACGACCGCTCTCCTGCACCAAGCCGGCGTTCGAGCTTGAATGTCGGCTTTCTCGCCGGTTTGGTCATCTTCAGGATGGTCGGCAGTCCTGGCGGTGGTGAGGCTGTCACCGCTGGCATCAACCCTGTTTCCGGAACACGAGCGTGTAGCTCATCGGCAACCGGGGGCCCTGCTTTTCCACATTCCACCAGGCGTTGGAAATGTGATCGGGCAGTTCTTCGAAGTACTCCACGGCCATCCCCGAGCGGATGCCGGCCATGATGATCTCCGACATCGGATGGAGAAAAGATGTGGCCGGCTTGGCGTCATAGGGTTCGCCGCCATAGTAATCCAACCCCTTCTTTTCCACATAAGGCTCCTTGTCGAAATAGGACAGCTCCCAATCCACGGGGTCGTCCGCTCCACCGGGCGACATCATCTCGAGAACGGGGTGCTGCTCGTAAATAAAAACAGCGCCGCCGGGGCGAACGAGACGGGTAGTGGAATCGAAGAATCCCTGCAGGTCCGGCATCCAGCCCAGAACACCGATGGTAATGGTTACCACATCGAAACAGCCGTGGTAGCGCGGGTCGATGCGATAAATGTCGGTGCGGATGAATTCGCAATCGGCATCCGCCGCCCGGGCCAGTTCACGGGCCTGTTCGACAAATCCCCGAGCCCCGTCGAAGCCGACGCAGCGGGCGGCCCCCATGCGTTTCACGCAAATGAGTTCCCGCCCGTTATTGCAGCACACTTGCGCCACATCCTTATCGCGGATGCCGATTGCCTCGAGGCGGGCGGTTTCAATGTCATTGAGCAACGAGAAACCCGGATCGCGGAAGGATGCGAGCAGGTTTTGCTGATTGTGCGCCCCATGACGCGGCGCCACTTCTTCCCAGGCTTCGCGGTTCGCTTCGGTAATTTCCCTGGTCCCCATCTCCCTCTCCCGACTTATACCAAGGGGCACTGATAATGACCCATAGAGACGGCAACATGCACTACAAGTGCCAGTGATAGGCCCCCGGCGGCGCCCTCTCGTAGCGTTTCGTGGAGAAAGTTTAGCGGCCGCTATCAGCCCAGGTGCTCCCTGAGGCGGGGCATCAGTTCGACGAAGTTGCACGGCCTGTGGCGGCTGTCGAGCTGGTGGACCAGGATATCGTCCCAGGCGTCCTTGCAGGCCCCGGTGGAGCCGGGAATCCCGAACAGGTAGGTGCCCTCGGCGACCCCGGCGGTGGCCCGGGACTGGATCGCCGCGGTCTTGATCTTGTCGTAGCTGAGCATCCGGAACAGCTCGCCGAAACCTGGGATCTCCTTGTCGTAGACCTCCTGGAAGGCTTCGGGCGTGATGTCGCGCCCGGTGATCCCGGTGCCCCCGGTGGCGATCACCGCATCGACCCCCGGATCGGCGATCCAGCCCTTCAAGGCGGCGACGATGAGGTCCTTGTCGTCGCTCACGATCCGCCGGTCGGCGACCTTGTGGCCGGCCCCCTCGATGCGATCGACCAGGGTCTGGCCCGAGGTGTCGGTCTCCAGCGTGCGGCTGTCGGAGACCGTCAGCACCGCGATGTTGACGGGAAGAAACGCGCGTTCACCTTCGATCTTGCTCATCTTGCGCCACCATCATCGGTTCGCGATCCAATGGTATATAGGTCGGCCAGTCGCCGGCGGCAATGGCGTCCAGTGACGGCGCCGGCTGACCCAGGCGGTTGCGGTAGATCCAAAGGTTGGTCAACACCCGCTCGATGAAGATGCGGGTCTCGCGCGTGGGCAGGCTCTCGATGAAGAACAGCGGATCGTCCATGTGCTTGATCTCGCGCCGCCACTTGTTGAGGTTGCCGGGGCCGCCGTTCCAGGCCGCGGCGAGCAGGAACAAATCGCCCCTGATCTTTTTGTCGGCGAGCAGCATCGAGACGTACTTCTGGCCCAGGCCGAGGTTGACCACGGGTTCGAACAGGGTCCGCCGCTTGGTGGTCCTGAGCCGCTTGTCGCGGGCGACGAAGCTGGCGGTGCGCGGCATCAGCTGCATCAGGCCGCTGGCCCCGGCGTAGCTCTTGGCCTTGGGGTTGAAGCGGGATTCCTGACGGACCAGCGCGTAGATCAGCGCCCGGTCGATTCGGAACCCGCCGTCGGGGCGCCACCCCGGGACCGGGTAGGCGGCGCCGTCGTAACCGCCGCCGTCGGGGAACAGGCGCTCGTTGAGGCGCACCGCCAGGGCCGGCATGTCGGCGCGGCTGGCCAGGGCCAGGACGCCGCGTATCAACGCCGGGCCGCCCGAGGCGGCCACGGCGCGCAGTTCCCGTTCGGCCCGCCGGTCGCGGCCGACGCGGATCAGGGCCAGCGCGCGGCGCCCTTCCGGGACCGCCTCCAGAGCCTCCACCGCCGCCGTCGCCAGCTCGGGCGTCGCCCAGTCGAACCTGGTCGGCAAGGCCAGCAGGCGGCGCGCCAGCAGACCGTAGAAGGTGCGCGGATGGGCCGCCGCCTTGGCCAGCAGGGGGGTGACCCTGGCCGGCCGGCGGTCGACCAGATGGCTGCGCGCCGCCCAGAAGGCGGCCGCCGAGATCAGCCACGGCGAGTTGGCCTCGCTCGCCACCGCCTCGAAGTGGCGCCCGGCATCGGCGAAGCGGCCCAGCCGCCAGGCCGCCAGGCCCGCCGTCCAGTTGGCCTCGGGGACAAAGGTTCCCGAACGCCCGGCCGCCCGCCCGGCCCATTGCAGCGCCCATTCGTCGCGCCCGGCGGCGAAGTAGCCGGCGCCGAGCCCGGCCTGGGCGCTGTCGTATTCGAAAGCGGTGAACAGGTGCTTGACCTTGTCCTCGCGCAACAGCTTCTTGACCGCCAGGGTCCAGCCTTTCCTCAGGTACCAGCGGATCTTCCGCTGGTAGGCGCGGACCTGCAGGCGTTCATCCTTGGAGCGGCGCTTGGTCGCCGGCATTGCCGGACCCCGCTTGGCGGCCTCGGCGACGACGGCGGCCGGGCGCCGGGAGAGCGGCGGTTGGGGGGCCTTCCAGTTCTCGGGCCGGCGGCGAAGGGCCAGCTTGTAGATGCGCCGGGCGTCGGGATGGTCGGCATACAGCGCCATCCAGTCCTTCAGCTCCTTGTAGCGGGAGCGGTACTTGGTCGGATGCAGGTAGCGCTGGGCCATCACGTGGCCCATAAGAAGGCGGTCGGCGAGTCGGGCGATGAGGCGGTCGGCGGCCTTCCAGTCGCCGTCTTCCTGGACCTCGAAAATCCGCCGGTAAAGGTCGGCGTCGTCATCGCCGAGGACCCGGGGCAGGACCGCCGCCGCCGCGGGGTCGTCGCCGCCGGGCTCCAGCAACGCCGTCTCGACGGCATCCGGCACCCGATCGTCGGCCGTCGCCGGCCACCAAACGAGGCCGGAAAAAGCCAACAAGCAAATAATGGAGCGGGAGAATGAGGTCATATGAATAAACGAACTCTTGAGCCAACTAACGATCCGTAATCTCTATAAAGCACCTCCACGGGGAGGACAACCGTTTGGGCGGCTACAAATTCACACATTTTGTGGAATAGATCAATATCATATCTATATTTGGTGAATGCATGGAGTCGCCCGCCGTTTTCCGGTCTCCCTCAGGGAGCCGCGCGGCAGGCGATCAGGTTGACCGCGGACATGCTCATCGCCACCACGCGGTCCTGGTTCAGGACCTCGATCAGGGAGCGCACCACGCCGCGGTCCGGCTTGGAGGCCGAACGCCTGGCCTCGAGGATCGTGACCCGCACCGACAGGGTGTCGCCGGGGCGCACCGGAGCCCGCCAGCGCAGCTCGTCGATCCCCGGCGAACCCAGGCTCGAGGCGTTCGACAGGTAGTGGCGGACGTACAGCCGCATGGTCATGGCGGCGGTATGCCAGCCGCTGGCGATGAGGCCGCCGAAGGCCCCGGCGCGGGCCTTTTCGGGGTCGGTGTGCATGTCCTGGGGGTCGTAGCGGCGCGCGAAGTCGAGGACCTCGGCCTCCTCGACGACGAGCGAGCCAAGCTCGTGGACGTCTCCCGTCACGTAGTCCTCGAAATAACGATCCGCATCGGGTGCGGTGAACGGCTGCCTGCTCAAGGTGCGCCTCGTCCCTTCGGTTTCACGGACAGCTCCCTTGCCACCGGCCCGACCCGCTGTCAAGCCCGGCGAAAATTAGGCACTGTCTCACTTTGAAATTCTTTTGTAAGGCCCGCGTTTCCTGGGCTCCGGGGCATCATCATCGACCAGCTTCACGATGTCCTCCATTGACCACAACGTGCTCGTGATGCCAGCCGCCATCGCGGGGGAAGTCTTAACGGCGCTGTTGATCCTAGCAAAGTTGTACCAGACCGTATAGAGCGCCACCATGTGACAGTGGTTCTCAAATTTCTTGCTGTGGGCATTGGTCAGCCGCGTGAAGCGGCGCATGTGCATCCGCATTGAGAGGTTCTGGCGCTCGACGTAAGACGTTGAAACGTGCTTAGGGTCGGGCTTCCCCTCAAACCGTTCCTTGCGGGCTCCTACACACCTACCAGAGCTATAGCGGGCTTCCGGGGTGCTAGATTTATGGGCAACCCCATACAGCTTGATAAGCTGGGCAAAATCAACGTCGGCCCCAAATGCCCCTTCAACAGCGTCCAGGTAGGGGTTATGGCCATCGGTCGTAAGCTGGACCCGGTTGGCAAGCCTTGAAGCCACGTCCTGCATGAACTCGTTTGCGTACTCGGCATCCCGACCGCCGACCAGCCAGCCGACGATCAGCTTGCTATCGGCATCTAAGGCCGTCCAGGTCCACACGTCGCCAGCGCCGTCAGGAGCCTTCTTTGCAGTCGGGACGTTCTTGGCCTTGGCGTAACAGAAGCTCCAAATTTCGTCGCACTGGACGCGCTGCGCTCTGACCCCGCGCACATTGTCGTCATGGAACCGCGCACAGACCAGCCCGGCATCCACCAGCAGCTTTGTCACGGTGTTGATCGACACGTCCACCACGCGGCTGATAGATCGCATAGAAGACCCCTCGCAGAGCATGGAGAGGATTTGGACGCGCTTCTCGGGGGGCAATTTGTTCATGCCCACATTATATGAACTTATATGCTTGGCGTCAAGTAGTTTTTTCAGTTCACGCAAGCGCCGGGCATGGGCCAGCCATCATATTTTATAAAATGGCTTGCTATTTTGTGATTGTAGCGCGTATTTTGTGGATGTGATTAGGTGAAACACGGGCCATAAAATGGCAAGACCGAAAGACGATGAAGGTTGGTTGGCGCTTCGACATGAGGTTAACGAGGCGTTCAGCCCGGGTTCTCCTATTAGGGCACTCACGGAATTGGCGGGGCGCACAGAACAACGTCAGCGTCTCTGCGATATCATGCTCAGAGCGGGCGAGCATGCAATAATTTTCGGAGAGCGTGGCGTAGGCAAAACCTCACTTGCCCGAACATTTCACGCGATCCTAAATACGGACACGCGTCAAGTTCAAGAATGTCCCATCAATTGCGTGGAAGCGGATACATATACAGCTCTTTGGCGGAGAGTTTTCAAGAGGCTTGGCTATAAAGGAGATAACGCCAGCATCGACCAGCATTACAATGAGGAAATTACACCAGATGACGTTCTTTTAGAACTTGACCGCTTTTCTTTGAATGACATGCCTATTATAATATTTGATGAATTTGATCGTCTTTCTGCTGAAGAAGCAAAGAACTTAATGACTGACACAGTTAAGTTGTTATCAGACGATCGATCCCACGCAAAACTCTTATTTGTTGGCATTGCCGATGATGTTAGTGAACTTATCAGCCGGCATAGATCTCTTTCGAGAAACCTGAAACAAGTTCATATGCCGCGACTAAGTCTTAACGAAGCGGAAGGAATAGTTAGAATAAGATTAAAAAAATGTGGGATGAGTATTGAAGATGACGCTTCTTTCCAGATTGCCTTTCTGTCACGCGGGCTTCCCTACTTTTCTCACTTAGTTGGGCAGTATGCTGCGTTGAGCGCGATCAACAATTTGCACATGAATGTTACCGAGGCCGATGTTTTTACTGGCTTGGAGACGGCATTACAAGATGTGGATCAAACAATTACAGAAGCCTATTTGAAGGCGGTTGTTAGTCAACGCCCGGATGAAACCCTCTATGAACCGGTTCTAATAGCTTGTGCGCTCGCTGATCCAGACGAATTGGGCAGATTCCAGCAGACCGCAGTAACCGATCCATTGTCCGAAATAATCCCAAGGACCCCCCTCTACACACCAAGCACGTTCGCATTTCACATGAACAAGTTTTGCGACAACAAGCGCGGCCAAATTCTTACAAAAACTGGGGAAGCGAGAAACTATAGATATTATTTTACTGATCCAATGATGCAGCCTTATATAATACTGCGCGCGCTGGAAGCGAAAAGAATAAGCAATGAGATGCTTGAGCGGTTTATTGCTCGGCGTCAACGGCGGCTTTCCATCTAGCTCTTGCCGCCTTTCTCGCAATTTCTCGCCGCCTCTGCGGGCTAAGTTTTTCGGCACGCGCCGCGCCTCCCTTCCGGCCAAGCGCCTGGGCGGCCTTGTTCTTGCCGTCGTCGGTGTATTCTTCCTCGGCCTCGCCCGTCGCGATCTTCATCACCTTGACGGCGGCGCCGATCACGTCAGCGGGGCGCTTCTCTCCTTTAGGGCCTCTAGGCATCCTTGTTACCAGCCTTCCGTTCGTCATACTTCCCAATGTTGGAGAACACATAACCGACTAGTGCGCCTAACAGAGCCCCAATCGCACTACTCTCCAACAGTCCTTCGAGACCCAAGATTAGCACCAGGGCCGGTATGGTCCCCATGGCCAAGAACTGGATAGACCTTACGCCTGGGCTCCTGTCCCGCACTATGCGGTGGATCATGATTAACAGGACTGTAAGAGGTATAGTCGCTACCGCAATGATCTCAATCCACAGTCGCGCTTCGAGCTGTTCCATGTCTCGGATTCCTGTGCTTTCCGCTAAGCATACAGGATGTAGAGAGGTTCCGCCACCATCTGTCAAGGGGCTGAGATTTCAAACTGAGACACTACCGAAAATTACAGCGCAAGAAGCGGAGTGCGCGGGCCGCGAGACTGTTCTAGATTCGATTCATGAAAACGGACCACCCCCCCTACGCCACCGACGCCAGCCGCTGGGCCGCGATCGCCGGGCGCGACCAGAAGGCCGACGGCGCCTTCCTCGTCGCCGTCCGGACGACCGGCGTCTACTGCCGCCCGGACTGTCCGTCGCGGATGCCCAAGCGCCGGAATGTGGTGTTCTTCGACACCCGGGCGGCTGCCGAGGCGGCCGGCTACCGGCCCTGCAAGCGCTGCCGGCCGGACGCCGAGTCGCCGCGCCGGGCCCGGGCCCGGCTGATCGCCGGCGCCTGCCGGAGCATCGAGGAGGCCGAGCAACCGCCGCCGCTGAAGGAACTGGCCGCCGCCGCTGAAGGAACTGGCCGCCGCCGCCGGCTTGAGCCCCTGGTACTTCCAGCGGCAGTTCAAGGAGATCGTCGGCGTCAGTCCGAAACGCTACGCCGCCGCGCAGCGCGACCGCCGCTTCCGGGACCGGCTGGGCGCCGCAGGGTCGGTGACCGAGGCGATCTACGACGCCGGCTTCGGCTCCGCCAGCCGGGCCTACGACGGCGCCAGGGAACGCCTCGGGATGACGCCCTCGGCGTATCGCGACGGGGCTTCGGGCGAGGACATCCGCTACGTGGTCGCGTCGTGTTCCCTGTGCTGGATCGCCGTCGCCGCGACGGCGCGGGGAATCTGCGCCATCGAGTTCGCCGAGGCCCCGGAGGAGCTGCGCCAAAGGCTGGCCGAACGCTTCCCCAAGGCCGAGCTGAACCCGGGCGACCGCCGGTTCGCCGACTGGGTGGCCACCGTGACGGCCTTCGTCGAGTCCCCCCGGCGGGGCCTCGATCTGCCCCTCGACATCCGGGGGACGGCCTTCCAGCGCCGGGTGTGGGAGGCGCTGCGTAAGGTGCCGCCGGGATCGACGGTGAGCTATGGCGACCTCGCCCAGCGGATCGGCCAGCCGACGGCGGCCCGCGCCGTGGCCGGGGCCTGCGCCGCCAACCCGATCGCCCTCGCCATCCCCTGCCACCGCGCCGTGTGCGCCGACGGCGCCCCGGGCGGCTACCGCTGGGGAACGGCCCGCAAACGGACCCTTCTGGAGCGCGAAAAACAGCCCGGGTAAGGGGGTGAACCCGTAAAGCGGGCTTTTCACTCGTGCATTCGAGTGAACTTGTTCCGGCAAGCCGATCGAGGGTTCAGAACAGGGCCAGGATCGCCCGCTCGGCCAACAGGAAGACGAAGATCAGGAACAGATAGAGGATGGTGAAGAGGAACATGGGGCGGGCCGCGGCGCCGGTTTCGTCGCGCCACACGGCGATGGCGTGGCGCAGGATCCACACCCCCAGCAGCACCGCCCCGGCGCCGTACAGGAACCCGGACATGCCCATCGCCACCGGCAGCAGGGTCACCGGGACCAGGATCGCGGTGTAGATCAGGATCTGCTTCTTGGTTTCCTCGACGCCCGCCACCACCGGCAGCATGGGCACCCCGGCCTCGGCGTAGTCGCCGCAGCGGAACAGGGCCAGGGCCCAGAAGTGGGGCGGCGTCCAGGCGAAGATGATGGCGAAGAGGATCAGCGAGCCGACCCCGACGTCGCCGCTCACCGCCGCCCAGCCGATCATCGGCGGGAAGGCCCCGGAGGCGCCGCCGATGACGATGTTCAAGGGCGTGCGCCGCTTGAGCCAGACGGTGTAGATGAAGACGTAATAGGCGATGGTCAGGGCGAGGAGGAAGGCGGCCATGGTGTTGACCACCAGGTCCATCGCCGCCACCGCGACCAGCGACAGGACGATTCCCACCCACAACGCCATCTCCGGGCGCATCCGCCCCGAGGGGATGGGACGGTCCTTGGTCCGGGCCATCCGGAGGTCGATGTCGCGGTCGTACCACATGTTGATGGCCCCCGAGGCGCCGGCGCCCAGCGCGATGAAGAAGATCGCCAGGCCCCCGGTCCAGGGATCGATCTCGCCCGGGGCCAGCAACATCCCGGTCAGCGCGGTGAACACCACCAGCGACATTACCCGCGGCTTGAGCAGCAGGGCGTAGTCCCTGACCCGGGCGCCGCCGGTGGTGGCCACCGCTTCGGCCGTGGCCAGCGGCAAGGCTCCTCTCGATTCGGAAATTTCCTCTGACACCCCTGGCGGGCTCCCTTGCACGCGATGGCGGGCCGGACGGGGCGACGATAGCACAAATGGAGAGCGAAAATGCATCCAATGGCGGGAGAAAAAAAATTAGCCACTTGACCTTGGTTAAGGCATCATAACGTCGCTCATGGCTGATTGAGGGTGGCCGTTTCTTCCTCAACAGGGCTGGCGGCTTCCTAAAACAGGGTTTTGAGGGTACGGAGAGGAGACAGGCTATGTCCGAGCAGGGTAGCGGGGCGCCGGATTCCGGCGGCACCGCCGACGAGCCGATTCCGTTCATGCAGCAGGTTCTCGACAATCCGTTCCTGCTGTTGTTCTTGGGAATCATCTTTCCAACGGTCCTTTATACGCTGTGGGGCGTGATGGAAGTCATTTCCATCCCCATGGCCCAATAGCGGGACAGGGGGGGGCAACCGATGGCTATTTTTTCTCCTACACAACGGGTGTGGTGGAACGAACCCATTGAGAAAACAGAGGTATTGTGGGTCACGATCGCCTTGATCTGGTCCCTGATCATGTTCTTCATGATGCCCTATTGGCATCTGGTCGGCGAACAGAACCTGTCCAACGAGGCTTACAGGATCACCGCCGATGCGTTCGGCGAGAAAACCGAACAGATGGTCGACAAGTACACGGTGCGCGAGGAAAACGACTACCCCGTGGTCCACCCGCCGGCCGGCGCCGACATCTACCTGCTGGCCCGGAAGTGGGAGTGGTGGCCGATCCTCGAGTTGGAGATGGGACAGACCTACCGCCTGCATCTGTCGTCGATGGACTGGCAGCACGGGTTCTCGCTGCAGCCCGAGAACATCAACCTCCAGGTCCATCCCGATTACGAGATGGTGCTGACCGTCAAGCCGACGACGTCGGGCGAGTTCGGCATCGTCTGCAACGAATACTGCGGCATCGGCCACCACGAGATGGTGGGCAAGATGTACGTGGTCGAAAAGTAGGGGGCAATCATGGCAACCAACGATCAATTCCGGATCTGTCCCGACACCGGCTTCAAGATCCATCTTCCGGCCGACAAGCTGATCAAGTGGAACGCGGTGACCGGGATCGTCTTCCTGCTGATCGGCGGCCTGTTCGGCCTGCTGGTGGCGTTGACCCGATGGCCGGCGGTCCACCTGCTTCCGGCCGACCTGTTCTACCTGGCGCTGACCGCCCACGGCTTCGACATCCTGCTGGTGTGGCTCATCTTCTTCGAGATCGCCCTGCTGTATTTCACCTCGGCGGTGCTGCTCAACAGCCGTCTGGCCGGACCCGGATGGGGATGGCTGGGCTACTGGCTGATGCTGATCGGCGCGGTGATCACCAACGTCGCCGTGCTGGCCGGCGATTCCAGCGTGATGTTCACTTCCTACGTGCCGATGATGGCGTCGCCGTTCTTCTACCTCGGCATCATCCTGTTCGCCGTCGGCGCCCTGGTCGGCTGCGGCGTGTTCTTCGCCACCCTGGTCGTCGCCAAGCGCGAGAAGACCTACCAGGGGTCGATACCGCTGGTCACCTTCGGGGCGTTGACGGCGGCCATCATCGCCGTGTGGACCATCGCCCAGGGGGCGGTGATCCTGATTCCCACCCTGGCCTGGTCGATGGACCTCATCAGCCACATCGATTCGGTGATGTACAAGATCGTGTGGTGGGGAATGGGGCATGGCTCCCAGCAGATCAACGTCGCCGCCCAGATCGCCGTGTGGTACGCCATCGCCGCCATCCTGTTCGGCGCCAAGCCGCTGTCGGAGAAGGTCAGCCGCTTCGCGTTCCTCCTCTACATCCTGTTCCTGCAACTGGCCAGCGTCCACCACCTGCTGGTCGAGCCGGGGCTGAGCTCGGAGTACAAGATCTTCAACACCAGCTACGCCCTCTACCTGGCCGTCCTGGCCAGCATGATCCACGGCCTTACCGTGCCGGGTTCGGTCGAGGCGGCGCAGCGCAAGAAGGGCTTCAACAAGGGCCTGTTCGAGTGGCTGCGCAAGGCGCCGTGGGGCAATCCGGTGTTCTCCGGGTTCGCCCTGTCGATCGTCATGTTCGGCTTCCTGGGCGGCATCTCGGGGGTGGTGATGGGCACCGAGCAGCTCAACCTGATCACCCACAACACGATGTACGTCCCGGGCCATTTCCACGCCACGGTGGCGCTCGGCACGACGCTCACCTTCATGGCCCTGTGCTACTGGCTGGTGCCAGCCCTGTGGCAGAAGGAGATGGTGTTCCCGGGGCTGGCCAAATGGCAGCCCTATCTGTTCGGCCTCGGCATGGGGTTCGTCTCGCTGTTCATGATGGGGGCGGGGACCCTCGGGGTTCCGCGCCGCCATTGGGACATCAACTTCGTCGACGCTCCCTTCGGCTACGAGTTCCCCGCCGCCGCCGGCCTGATGATGGGGTTGATGGGGATCGCCGCCCTGGCCGGCACGCTGGGCGGCGTCATCTTCCTCCTCAACATGGTCGGCACCCTGTTGTGGGGCAAGGCCAAGAGCGCTCCGGCGGCGGCGCCCAAAGCGGCGCCCGAGCAACCTTCGGTCACCGGGGCGACCACCGGCTACGGCAGCGCCGGCACCATGGCGGTTCCCGGGACCTTCACCTTGGCCATGATCTTCCTGGTGGCGTTCGTTCTCTACTACTTCGTCAACTGGAAGTACCTGGCCGGAGTTTGGGCGCTGAGCTAAAACCCAGCGACGGGCGGACGGCAGGGGGGGCCGCCCGCCCGTCCCTCGATTTCCCGGGGGCTGGAATTATGAAAGTCGGTATTAGTCTCCCCGGCCGGCTGATCGCCGCCGGGGTGCTGGTCTTCTCGCTGGCCGGCGGGGCCATGGCCAAGGACTACGACCCCGAACAGGCGCTGGCCTACAGCCAGGGGGCGATCGGCAATAGGGTCGCCGACTACGCGTTTCGCGACAGCCGGGGCCGCGAGGTCAAGCTTTCCGACTTCCGCGGCAAGCCCCTGGCGGTGAGCTTCATCTACACCGCCTGCGAGCACACCTGCCCGATCATCACCGCTACCCTGGCCGACGCCGCCGGGGTGGCGCGCGACGCCCTGGGGAGGGACAGCTTCACGCTCCTCACCATCGGCTTCGACAGCCGCAACGACAGCCCCCAGCGGATGCGCTACTACGCCCGCCAGAACGACGTCCACGGCGAACCCAACTGGAAGTTCCTGAGCGGCGACAAGGCGACCATCGACAACCTGGCGAAGGACCTCGGGTTCATCTACTTCGCCTCGCC
The DNA here is from genome assembly GCA_964632795.1 of uncultured Thalassospiraceae bacterium. Classification (GTDB taxonomy): domain Bacteria; phylum Pseudomonadota; class Alphaproteobacteria; order Rhodospirillales; family 2-02-FULL-58-16; genus CAZWEZ01. Next base: position 69,108 of record CAZWEZ010000005.1, read on the forward strand.
CAAGGGCTTCGACCACCTGGCCCAGACCACCATCATCGACGGCCAGGGCACGGTCTACCGCCAGGTCTACGGCGAGGCCTTCGCGACCCCCCACTTCGTCGAACCCCTCAAGGAGTTGGTGTTCGGGACCACCTCGCCGTTCATCAGCATCGGCGACCTGATCAAGAAGGTGCGCCTGTTCTGCACCATCTACGATGCGGCCGGCGACCGCTACCGGTTCGACTATTCGATCTTCTTCCAGCTTTTCGCCGGCGCCACCATGATCGTCGCCATGGCGGTGTTCGTGGTCCGCGGCGTGCTGGGCATCCGCAGGCGCCGCCGCCGCCCCGGCCCCGGAAATTCGACGGCTTATACCAAGGAGCACTGATAATGACCCATAGAGACGGCTTTCCAAGGCTTTCGGCT
>CAZWEZ010000006.1:0-61859 GCA_964632795.1 uncultured Thalassospiraceae bacterium
GAACGAACCGGTTGGGGGATTCCTTGGCCGTGCGCAACCACCGCAGCAGCAGCAGCCCGTTGACCGGCGACATCACCAGATCGGAGATCACGATGTCCAGCCCCAGCCCTCCCGACATCAGTCGATTGTCGTGCATGTCCTTGCAATAGTTGATCGCCTCGGCGCCGTCGACGGCGGTCGCAACCCGGCCGAACTTCAGCGCCCGCAGCATGTCCCGAAAAATGTTGCGGACATAAAGATTGTCCTCGACGAGTAAAATGCTCAGGCGTTCAAGATTGTAGACGGCCAATGTGGTGGCTCCATACTTGAGATTTCACGGGATCATTCCCGGTCCGTCTTCACGGGCCCGACGATATCGCTCAGTACGGAACTCCGCTCACCCGGCAGCGTTTCGGCCTTTTCGAGGAACAGGATATCCTATTTCCAGGAAACCACATACGTCTCCTTTTACGATCAGCTTTCCAGGCACCCCATCTTCAACATCGGCTATGGCGAATGGAGCCCATTTCCACTATCGTCGGGTCATGTTTCAAGGGCTATCCGGGATGAACCTCTGAAAGGGGAGACATGGGCGATCTCCAGGAAGACTCGGATGCGGATTGCTTCGGGGAGGACGACGATCCGGCCCGCTTTCAGGGTAATGAAGACGACCAAAATTACCTTGACCAACAGTTACCCGGCGGTGGCGGGGTGCGTCCCAAGGACGTTCTTTCCACCCTCGACAAGCTGAACTCCATCTTTTTCACATTCCTCAGGATCGGCGACCTCATCGACCGCAAGAAGATCGATTCCAACCGCATCTACACGACGACCCAGGCGGCCAGGTTTCTGGGCACCGACCGCACCGAGGTCGTTCGCCTGATCCGCGACGGCAAACTCGCCGCCAGGATGTTGAACCAGAACTACATGATCCTGGGAAGAAGCATCGTCAGCTGCTTGAGCCACAAGACCAACGACTAGTACTGACTTTCATAATTCCTCGCCCCATGTGACGGTCTTGCGCGGCTTCCGGCTAGGAGCGTGTCGCGCCGCGGTAGGCCGACATCATGGCTTGGTGGGCGATGCTCAACCCCACGGCCCGCGCCGTCGGGCACTTGTCCTCGCCACGGTCTCGTGCGATGTGTCGATGAAGGCCTCATCGGGGCCAGCTTCCGGAGCCGCGGCCACTTCCAACTGCCCGGCCGCCATCGTCGCCGCGCCAGTCGGAGGGTGGGTTGTCGGCATGGCGCGACTTGGCGCAACCGCGGGCTTTTCCTTTCGCCGTGCATCGGCGCCGATTAAGCGGATACGCCGCCGCTCGGGACCGACCTTCAAGACCCGGGGCCGCTGGCCACCGATTTCCCGCATCCCAACCGGCGCCAGGCCAATCTCCCGCGTCCGGCGCCGCGGCACGCCGATGACCATGATCAGGGCGAGCCCGGCGACGAATCCGCCGATGTGCGCCCACCAGGCGATCCCGGCGGTATTTTCGGGGGCGAAGAGTCCGGCGACTCCCGACACGAGTTGGAAGACGAACCATATCGCCGTATAGGCCACGGCCGGCAACCGGAACACGATCGGGAAGAACAGTACCGGCGCCAGCACGAAGACCCGCGCCCGCGGATACAGCAGGGTATAGCCGCCGAGAATGCCGGCGATGGCGCCCGATGCGCCAAGCGCCGGCAGCGGGGAGTTCAGGTTGAACACCAAATGGGCAAGACTGGCGATGGCGCCGCTGACCAGATAGAACAAAACGAAACGCATCGCCCCCAGCCGTTCTTCCAGGGGCCGGCCGAACAGCCAAAGCGTCCACATGTTGACGAGAAGATGCAGCCAACCGGCATGCATGAAGGTGTTGGTCAGCAGCGGCAGATAGTTGCCTGGATCGAGCCCCTGTTGGCGGGCGAAACCCGGCTGGGTGTAGCGGGCCGGCACCAGGGCGTTGTGCTGGATGAACTGCTCGGCGAGATCCGCCGGCAACCCACTCTGAACCAGGAATACCGCCACGTTGGCGATGATCAGCCCGATCACCGTGCCGGGTATTTCCTGGACCTCAATGGACGTTCGAATCGGTATCATCTGTGGCTTGCTCGACCTTGAGGATCACGCCATCGGTGCCGACCACCCGGATGCGGTCGCCGGCCTCGAGGTCCTCGCCGGCGATCGTCCAGATCATGCCGTCGGCCTTGATCTTGCCGCGGCCGTTGACGATCGGCTGCTCCAGGTTGAACAGGCGGTCGACATACTGCTCGGCCCGACGGTTGAGCAGCGAGTCCTCGGTATGGCCCGGTCTGGTCCTCGCATACGCCCGCCAGGCGAAAAGACTCGCCACCGACAGGACCGCGAACAGCAACACCTGTGACTGCCATCCGATGTCGGCGGCGGCGAGCAGGACGAACCCGACGATCGCCGCCGCGATGCCCGGCCAGAGCAGGACGGTGCTGGGGACGAGCATCTCGATGGCGACCAGCAGGGTGGCAAGGACCCACCAATGCCAGAATTCGACACCTTCGAGAAAATCGATCATTTCAATCAGTTATCCTTCTTGCCGAAAGCCTCGCGGGCGATTTCGCTGATGCCGCCGATCGACGCGATCACGCTCGAAGCCTCGAGCGGCATGAACAGAATCTTCTGATTGCTGCCGTGGGCGAATTCCTTCAGGGACTCGACATATTTCAGGGCGACGAAGTAGTTGATGGCTTGTATGTCGCCTTCGGCGATCGCCTTGGACACCAACTGGGTCGCCATGGCCTCCGCCTCGGCCAGGCGTTCGCGCGCCTCGGCGTCGCGGTAGGCGGACTCCTTGCGGCCCTCGGCGGCGAGGATCACCGCCTGTTTCTCGCCCTCGGCCTTGAGGATCTCGGCCTGGCGCAGGCCCTCCGCCTCCAGGATGTTGGCGCGTTTGTCGCGCTCCGCCTTCATCTGGCGGGCCATCGCGTCGACGATGTCACGCGGCGGGTCGATGTCCTTGATCTCCACACGGGTGACCTTGACCCCCCACGGCGTGGTGGCTTCGTCGATCACGGCGAGCAGCCTGGCGTTGATGTGATCGCGCTGCGACAGAAGCTCGTCGAGGTCCATCGAGCCCATCACGGTGCGCAGGTTGGTCATCGCCAGGTTGAGCATGGCGTTTTCCAGGCTGGTCACCTCATAGGCCGCCTTGGCGGCGTCGAGCACCTGGAAGAACACCACGCCGTTGGCGGTGACCATGGCGTTGTCCTTGGTGATCACCTCCTGCTTGTCGACATCGAGCACGGTTTCCATGACGTTCATCTTGGCCCCGATGCGGTCGACGATCGGCATGATCATGTGGAACCCGGGGCGCAAGGTGCGGGTATAACGGCCGAAGCGCTCGACCGTGAACTCCCACCCCTGGGGCACCGGCTTGACGCTCATCATGACGAGCACCACGGAGAGCACCAGAAAGGTGATGACAAATATTGTAAAGCCGCCTATTTCCGGCATCGTGTCCTCCTCTGTCGAAAACGGTTTCAATGGCGCTGGTTGAGCCTGCCGCGCCGGCTCCAACCGTGACCGCGACCGCCCCAAGCGGTATCTACCGCGCGATCTCTGGATGATCGCGCTCGAGCTTGGCGAGGCTCTTTATCGCGTACCTTACCTCCCTGCTCGATAGTGTCCTAATTTCTTTAGAGGCCGGTGCTGCTAATGAAATTAGGACACTACCCGCATATCTTCTCCGTGAGGTGGTCCTGGAAAATCGGAAAGGGCGCAAGACAAGAAGTGTGCAGTTCGCCGGTTCCGTTATCAAGGCCAAGCGGTTTATTTCCTGTGAAATGCCGGTTCGCGAACAAATCCTGAATCCATGGAAATCCAAGTGCCTCCACCACCATTTCCGGCGACGATACTCCCTTGGATTCTTGGCGCCGATCGGTTTACCGTAGCCACCGATTCCGGGAAGGGAGATCGGCGAGGTGGACGTAGTGGAAAAGGACTTCAAATTCAAGCGCAGGACCTTCGAGGCCAACAAGGTCATCTTCGAGGAGGGGCGCCAGGGCAAGGCCGCCTACATGATCGTCTCCGGGGCGGTCGAGATCAGGAAGGGGTCCCGGGGCCGGAACCCGCTGGTCCTGGCCAAGCGCAAGAAGGGGGACGTCATCGGCGAGTTGGCGCTGATCGACAACCACCCCCACATGGCGGCCGCGGTGGCGGTGGTGAAAACCGAGGTCCTGGTGATCTCGCGCAAGGAGTTCCAGCACCGCATCAAGGCCATGGACCCGGTGATGCAGGGCATCATCGGCCTGATGACCGAGCGCCTGCGCCAGATGGCCGACATGCTCCTCGAAGCCCGCGAGAACGTCAACTGGTCCGACTGGAGCATGAACCCATAGTTCCCCAGCGCCGACATCATCGGCGACCATTTCCTGCTGTCACCATTTCCATTAATTGTCGCGGCTGTGGTCGTCGACGAATTTTCGCGACATTTCGCCGACGATCCTGGCGATGTTGGCCGGGTGTTCGGCCACCGGCGAGACGAACTTCACCTTGTTGGAATAGATCACCGCCTTGGTGACGAGGCTCCTCTTGTTGAACCTCAGCTTGCGGTATCCGGTGAAGGTCCAACCCTCCACGCCGATCATCGAAACGCAGCCGTAGACCGTGCCGTCGGTGGCCTTGGGCATCGCCGAATCGACGGTGATGGCGAGGGCGATGTCGATCTTGCTGTCGCGGATCTCGATGCCGGCGGCGGTAAGGGGTTCGGCGAAGGCGGACCTGAGGTCGTCCTCGCGGATCCCGCATTGTTCGGCCTCGAAGGCCAGGGCGACGAACAGGCCGATGGTGTTCACGCCTTCCAGCAGGTTGCCCCTGGTCTGGGCCCGCGAGGCGCCGGCCGACGCCAGGACCGCCGCCCACACCAGCGCGCCAACCAGACATCGGATAACGGTTCCCGTCCCCTCGCACGATCGCATACCCGGACTTTCCCTGCTTGCAAGGCGACCGTCAAGACCGCATCATCGGCAACCGCGGACGACGGACGAAAATGACCCCACCCGATGACATGAAACTGGTGCCGATCGAGGACCTCCGGATGGTCAAGGGGGTGGCCCTGCCCAGCGTCATGACGTTCCGTCAGTTGATCATCACCGGTCCGCCGGGCTCGGGCAAGACGAGCCTCATCAACCGCCTCGGCGGGTGGCCCGAGGAGGGCTACATCGACCTCACCCTGAAGACCTGGTGGCGCGCCCAGGCGCTGACCTACCGGCCCCGCGAGGTCCACCTGGGGTTCCCCTTCGTCGGCCTCCCCGAGCCCCTGACCGTGTTCGAGAAGGACTGGCTGAGCCGGCATCCGCGGCCGGAGCTGGACTTCGAGCGGATCGTCTTCCCGCCGCCCCGCAAGGGGTTCTTCCTCACCGAGCCGCGGACCCGGTTCGTGTTCGAGTTCCTGCTGCCCCCGGCCGAGGTGATTTACGCGTGGCGGCGCAAGCGCTCGCAACGGGGAGCCTATCCGGCCGACGACAACCTGAGCCTGGAACAGGTGCGGGACCAACTGGAGGTGTTCCGGGCCGCCGCCGTCCACTTCCACAACTCGAAGATGCAGGTCTACATCCGCCAGGCCGTCGCCGGCGCGCCGATGCGCTTCGACGACGGGGCGCGGGAGAGCTGGGCCGTCCCCCCGCCCGAGCCGGAACCGTCCGAGGCCTCCCCCCTGAGACGGCTGTACACCAGGTCGGGCAGGGCGCCGCGCTTCATGGCGACGGCCGAGCCGCAACCCCTACGAGGGGCGGTGCGGATTCCCTGGGACCACAACCCGTTCCAGATCCGCCTCGGCAAGCAGTACCTGTCCTTCTACCAGGAGTTCCCGCTCAACCCCCAGCTCCGGCGTCCGCCCCGGAGCTGGATCGCCGTCGACCCGGGAAACTTCTTTTCCGGCATCCGCGGCTTCGCCCGCATCGCCCCGGGACGGCAGGTGTCGATCGGCCGCGGCAACGAAGACTACGACCGCCTGTTCCGGTTCTCCAACACCGTCGCCGCCCGCCATCTGAGCGTCGCCAACGAAAAGGGGGACCTGGTGCTCTCCGACCTGGACCCGGACGCCGAGACCTTCGTCACGGCGATCGAGGACCCCGAGGAGGCGAGCCGGATCGAGACCCGCCGCCAGGAGAACCTGGAACGGGTCCGCGAGGCCCTCGGCGGCCCGGTCGCCCTTCTTCCCCCCGAAGAGGCGCTGGAGACGCTTGGCGAGGTCAACCGGATCTTGGCCGGGGAACGCTACCGGGCGAAGGATTCGGAAGGCCGGCCGGGCGGGGTGCTGGAGATCCCGGCCAGGCTCCAGCCGGTGATCGTCGGCGACCTCCACGCCCAGGTCGACAACCTCCTCAAGGTGCTGTGCGAGAACGCCTTCCTCGAGCAGATGGCGGCCGACAAGGCGTGCATGATCATCCTCGGCGACGCCGTCCATTCGGAGGTCGACGGCCAGCTCGAGGACATGGAGAGCTCGCTGTTGATCATGGACCTGATCTTCAGGCTCAAGCGCCGGTTTCCCGACAACCTGTTCTACATCCGCGGCAACCACGACAGTTTCTCCCCCGAGGTCGGCAAGAGCGGCGTCCCCCAGAGCCTGATGATGCGCGACAGAATTCGCCGCGACAGGGGCCAGGACTACGAGCAGGAGATGGTCCGCTTCCACCAGGGGCTGGCCTACGTGGCCAAGTCCGAAGGCTTCATCGCCTGCCACGCGGCGCCGGTGCGCTCGGAGGTGCCCCTCGAGATGCTGGTCGACCTGCGCAAGTACCCGGGGATGGCCCACGAGCTGGTCTGCAACCGGATCAAGCGGCCAGCCCATCCGCTGGGCTACACCAAGGGCGACGTCAAGCGCTTCCGCCGCTCCCTGGGCGTGCCCAAGCAGACGCCGCTGATCGTCGGCCACAACCCGCTGTCCAAGGAGGAAACCGCGTGGCCCAACGCCGCCGGCTTCAAGAACCACCACATCACCTATTGCGGCCACCCCGACAAGCTGGCGGTGTTCATCCGCATCGGCCCCCAGATGGTGCCCCTCGAATACCCCGCCGAACCCCTGATCGAGCTGATCAACGACGGCTGAAACCAACGGCCCTTGATATGATACCAAGGGGCACTGATAATGACCCATAGAGATCGCCTCGGCGTCCCGCCGGGTAGGAGGAAAGCCGCCGGCGATGCGGTGACATCGTCAAGGCTTTTCGACGCCCTCCGGCGGTACGCCGAGGCGACCGGAGGCGGCTTTCCAAGGCTTTCGGACAGCGTCGCGCGGCCCTTGTGATGGGCCGCCATCACGGCGAGCCACGCTCCTAGCCGAAAGCCTTGGAAAGCCGTCTCTATGGGTCATTATCAGTGCTCCTTGGTATTAGCCCCGGGGGTCGGCCAGGCCGGGTTTCGGGGAACCGCCGGACCCGGTGTCAGGCCAGTCCCAGCTCGGCCTTTTTCCGGGCGCACCAGGACTGCAGGATGCGGTCGGTGATCATGGCGATGAGGGCGATGTCGCCACCGGCGATGACGCCCCAGCCGAAGTTGGCCTTGGTAACCCCTTCGTAGACCAGCTGGCCCAGCCCCATCGTGCCGACGAGGGCGGCGATGACCAGCATCGCCAGCCCGAACATGATGGTCTGGTTGAGCCCCAGCATGATTTCGGGAAGCGCCAGGGGAAGCTTCACCTGCCACAGGATTTGCGGCCTGGTGCAGCCGATCGATTCGGCGGCCTCGACGACGTCGGGGGCGACGTTGCGCAGGCCGCTTTCGGTGTAACGGATCGCCGGCACGATAGCGTAGATGATGATCGCCAGGAGGGCCGGAAATTCGCCGAGCAGGAACACCATGATGACCGGGATCAGGAAGACGAACAGCGGCATCGTCTGCAGGGTGTCGTTGATCGGCCGCAGGAACGCCGACACCCGGTCGCTGTGGGCCGCCCAGATGCCGAGCCCGGCGCCCAGCACGAACGAGATGAACACCGCCGCCGCGGCAAGGTAGATGGTGAGCATGGCCCGCGACCACTCGCCCGTGACCAGGATGAAGCCGAGGCCGAGAAAGGCGAACAGCGCCAGCCGCCAACCGCCGACCTGATAGGCGAGGAGCGTCACCAGCAGGACGAACACCGGCCACGGCGTGCCGAGGGTGCCGAAGTAGTAGAACCCGCCGCAGACGGCGACGCCGACCACCGAGCGCCAGCTCGACAGCCGCCACGCCACGAACGCCAGCGCGGCCACGATCGCCACGTAGACGGCGATCACCCCGGGGGTCAGTTCGAACCCCCAGGACCGGGGCCGGGCCACGCTCTCGAAGCCGATCCGCAAGGGCAGCATGAAATAATAGAGCGCCCCGGCCTTTATCGCGTCGGTCTGGTCCTTGTATTCGGTGACGACGTAGCTGACCGCGTCGTTGATCGGCTGCGCCGGGTAGAAGATCCACTCCTTGGGGAAGGTGCGCAGCGCCGGCGCCAGGTAGGCCAGGGCGATCAAGGCCACCGCCGCGCCAAGCACCATGTACAGGGTGGGACGATCGCGGAAGCCATGGCCCGTGACCCGCGCCCGCGCCGCGCCGGACCGCTCGGCGAAGCCGCGGCTGATGCGGTCCATCATCATCGCCATCAGCGCGATGACGATTCCGGCGAGGAAGCTCTGGCCGGTCTGGGCCTTGCGCATGGTGCTCAACACCTCCCAGCCGATGTCGGCGAAGCCGCCGATGACGGCGGCGATGATCACCATCGAAAGCGCCGCCATGATCGCCTGGTTGACCCCCATCATGATGTTGTGGGCCGCCGCCGGTATCTGCACCCACCCCAGAAGCTGGCGTTCGGTGCAGCCCGCCATGCGCCCCGATTCGACGATCTCGGTGGGGACCAGGGCCAGCCCCAGCATGGTGTTGCGGACCATCGGCGGGACCGCGTAGATGACGCTGGCGACCAGCCCGACGACCGGGCCGAAGCCGAACAGCAGGAGAATGGGGATGAGATAGGCGAAGGTCGGCACCGTCTGCATGATGTCGAGCATCGGTACGATGACTTGGCGCGCGGCCGGCGACTTGAAGCCCCAGATCCCGATCACGAAGCCGATGGCGACGGCGAGCGGCACCGCGACCCCGACCAGGGCCAGGGTGTTCATGCTCTCTTCCCAATAGCCGACGACCACCATGTAGAACAGCGAGAGGGCACTGAACACGGCCAGCCGCCAGCCCGAGGCGGCATGGGCCAGGGCGACGACGATGGCGATGGTGGCCGGCCACGGCAGCCAGTGAAGCAGGTTGCCGAGCCCCCTCATCGGCCAGTCGAGGAGCCAGCTGATGGCCCGGAACAACCATTTGAAGTTGGCGACGAACCACGCCATGGCGTCGTTCATCCAATCGCTGAACGGGATCACCCAGTCCTTGGGATAGGCCTTGATCCAGCCCACCTCGTCGCGGAGCCCGAAAAACACCACCGCAACCACGGCGACGACGATCCAGGAAACCAACGCCGGGTCGGCGCGGGGCGCCGACAACGGCGGCGCCGCGCCCCGGGTTTCCTCGGCCGCGGTCATCCGTCGCCTTCTTCCTCGCTTGCCAGGGTGAGAATGACTTCCTGGGGCGAGACGTGGCCGATCACCTCGCCGCCCTCGCCGGTGACGGCGACCGTCTCCATGTTTTCCGCAAACCTGGCCATCAGGCGCTCGAGCGGGACGCCGGCGTCGACCGTGGTCGTGGGCTGGGGAACGTCACCGGGGGGCACCATGATGTCGCCGGCGGTGAGCACCTTGACCCGGGGCGCGTCCTGGGTGAACTCGGTGACGTAGTCGTCGGCCGGCCGCATGACGACCTCGGTGGGGGTGCCGATCTGGACGATCTCGCCGTCTTTCATGATGGCTATGCGGTCGGCCAGGCGGAGCGCCTCGAGGAAGTCGTGGGTGATGAACACGATGGTCTTGTGGAGGAGCCGCTGAAGGCGCAGGAACTCGTCCTGCATCTGCCGGCGGATCAGCGGATCGAGGGCCGAGAACGGCTCGTCGAGGAACCAGATCTGGGGCTCGACGGCGAGCGACCGGGCGAGGCCGACGCGCTGCTGCTGGCCCCCCGAGAGCTGGCGCGGAAAGCTCCCCTCGCGGCCCTCGAGGCCGACCAGGTCGAGCACCTCCATTGCCCGCTGGTGGCGTTGCTCCCGCCCCATCCCCTGGACCTTCAGCGGGAACGCCACGTTCTCGAGCACGTTCATGTGGGGCATCAGCCCGAAGTGCTGGAACACCATCCCCATCTTGTGGCGGCGGATCTCGATGAGTTCCTTCTTCGATACCTTGAGCAGGTCCTGGCCGTCGAACAGCACCTCGCCGGCGGTCGGCTCGACAAGCCGCGACAGGCAGCGGACGATAGTCGATTTGCCCGACCCCGACAGCCCCATGATGATGAAGATCTCGCCCATCTGGACGTCGAAGCTGACGTTGCAGGCGGCGGCGATGTGGCCGCTGGCGCGGATTTCCCCGATGTGGGCGGCGGGGTCCGGGACGATGCCGCTGGCATCATTGAAGAAGCTCTCGGGCCCGGTTCCGTAGATTTTCCACAGGTTGCGGCACGACAGCCTCGGCGTGCTGGCGGGACCGCCTTGGTTATCGGGCACGGGCATCACTCGACAATCGGGTTGGCGCGGCGCGGAGGCCGGGAGGCCGGCGTTGCGGCCGACCCGCCCGCCCCGCTCCGCGTCAGTGTCCGGCCAGCGCCTTGTCGACCATCGGGCGCCACTTGGCCTCGTTGGCGTCGACCCACGCCTTGGTGACCTCGACCAGGTCCTCGCCGCGGACGTCGATGGCGGCCATCATCGGGATCTGGTCCTCGTCGTCGAGCTGGTAGTTCTCGAGGAACCGGTAGGCCGCCGGCCACTTGTCCTTCATGCCCGTCCAGGCGACCTTGAAGGTGGTAGCGGCGTCGACCCCGCAGTCGCCGGTCTTGTCGGGATTGAGACCCCAGGCCGGGTCTTCGTTGCAGGCCGGATCGAACTTCGGCAATTCCACCCAGCCGACATCGACTTCGGCCAACACCCAGTGCGGCCCCCAGAACATCATCACCAGCGGCGACTTGCGCTCCCAGGCGCTCTTCAGCTCGGCGACCAGCGCCCCTTCGCTGCCGCCGGGGACGGCCATGTAGGGCAGCTCCAGGGCCTCGATGGTCGCCGCCGAACGGCCGCCCCAGTCGGCCGGGTAGACGACGATGCGGCCCTTGGGGAAGGTTTCGGGCGTGGACAGGAGCTCGGTGCAGTCCAGAAGCGCTTTCCAGTCGGGAAGCCCCGGGCATTTCTGTTCCATGAACTTGGGGTAGACCCAGCCCTCGACGGTATCGACGCCGAGGTTGCCGATGCGCTCGACGTTGCCGGTGGCCTTGGCCTTCTCGAACTGATCGCCGAGGTTGTTGGACCAGATCTCCAGGCTGGCCGCCAACATGCCGTCGGTAAGCGCCTGGAACTGCGGGAAGTAGCCGGCGGTGACGTATTCCACGTTGTAGCCCATGCGCTTGAGGATCTCGCCGCCGATGTGGGTGGAGATGTGTTGACCCGTCCACTCGTTGATCGCCAACTTGATCGGATCGGTGGACTCGGGCACGTCCCCGGCATCGGCCGGTGACGCCATGGTGAGAACGGCCGCCACCCCGACACCGATGGCGCCAAGGGTCGCCTTATGCAAAAAACCTTTCATTGATTCCTCCCTGTCTTCCGGACCCGAGCAACGGTCTGGTTTTCCCCGTCTTGAACTCACTCAAGTGCTTCGTTTATGCACCCGGGGGCCGTCATCGGGGATACTTACGTTTTAGTATATATGGCCATGACAAATCAAGCACGAGGATGGCCGCCACTCGCTCGCGGGCGCCGCGGGATCGGTATGCTATGGGGCGCTGTTCTCCCGGAAATGGAAGTCGGCGTGGAACGGCGCCAGTTGTTCGACCCCCTTGATGAAGTCCGCCGCGCGCTCGGCGATCATCTGGGTCGGCGCGTCCAGGTTGGCGCTGATGATTTGGGGCATCACCGAGGCATCGACGACACGCAGCCCTTCCATGCCGCGGACCTTCAGTTCGCCGTCCACCACCGCCATCGCATCGGTGCCCATGGAGCAGGTGCAGCACGGATGGAAATCGGTCTCGGCGCTTGCCCGTATCCAGGCTTCGATGTCGGCGTCCGGCCCCGGTTCCTTTTCCCGCCCCCGGTAGTCGTCGAAAGCCGGCTGGGCGATCAGGTCGCGGATCAGTTTGACACCCTCGATCAACTGTCGCCGGTCATTTTCCGTGGCCAGGAAATTGAAATGCAACGCCGGCTTCTCATGGGGGCTGTTCGAGTTCAGGGCGATATGGCCCCTGCTTTCCTGTCGCAACAGGTCCAGGTGAATCGAAAACGCCTGGTCCAGCCTGATTTCATCGCCGACGTAGTCGAAGCCGACCGGGGCGAAATGGTATTGCAGATTGGGGTAGGGAACGTCGGCATTGCCGCGGACCAGGCCACCGGCCTCCCAGATGTTCGACGCCGCCAGGCCGGAGCGATCGACCATCCAGCGCGTGCCCGCCCACAGCTTGCGTATCGGGTTGGCGATGCCGTGGATCGTCACCGGCCTGGTGCATTGATATTTGACGATGACGTCCACGTGGTCCTGCAGGTTCCGGCCGACCCCGGCCAGGTCGTGGAGCGGATCGATGCCGACCGAGCGAAGATGGTCCGCCGGACCGATACCCGACAGCATCAACAGTTGCGGTGAATTGATGGCGCCGCCCGAGAGAATGACCTCCTTGGCCGCCCGGACCGTGCGGCGTTGGCCGCGTTGCTCGTATTCGACGCCCGTCGCGCGGTTGCCCTCGATCAGCACCCGGTGGGCCAGGGCGCGGGTTTCGAGGCACAGGTTTTGCCGACTCAGAGCCGGTTTCAGATGGGCCACCGCGGCACTGCAGCGCCGGCCGTCGCGCTTGGAGCAGTCGAACCGCGCCAGGCCTTCGGGTTTGTAGCCGTTCAGGTCATCGGACCGGCCCTGGCCCGATTGCTCTCCGGCCTCGAGAAAAGCGTCGAACAGGGGGTTTTCCAGCCTCCCCCGGGATACGCCGAGGGGGCCCGAACCGCCGCGCCAGTCGTCGGCGCCGCGGTCGTAGGTTTCGCATTTCTTGAAATACGGCAGGCATTGGGCGTAGTCCCAGCGCCCCAGATCGAACTCCTCCGCCCAACGGTCGTAGTCGAGCGGGTGACCCCGCATGTAGACCATCGAGTTGATCGAAGACGACCCGCCGACGACCCGGCCGCGCGGGATCGGGATGTTGCGCCCATGGAGGCCGGACTCGGCCTCGCTCTGGTAGTTCCAGTTGAACCGCGGGTCCTTGTAGACCCGGTAGACCCCGGCCGGGATGTGGATGAACAGGTTGCGGTCCATGGGACCGGCTTCGAGCACCAGCACGCTGGTACCGGGGTCCTCGCTCAGGCGACCGGCCAAGACGCATCCCGCCGACCCGGCGCCGACGATCACGTAGTCATAGGTTTGGGTCTTCGCCATCGCGTTCCCCCCGGCCCGTCCGTTGGCCTCGGATGCATATCACGGATTTATCCGGCATTTCCCGGATAACTTTCAAATCCACGGTGATAGTACCCAAATCCACCGCCCTTGGAATCACTAACCCACTCCATAGCTGACCTTGAAGCCACGTTCGACTGCTCAGGGTCCGACAACGGACCATCTTCGGCGAAACGCTGATATTGATACAGTTCGCCGGAATCGTGTAATTATTTCTCGGACTGTTACTCCTGTATTTGGGGAAGGGATTCGTTGTGGCATGATCGAATTCATGCGCCGCCGGGCCGACTTGCTACCGAGCATGGGGATTGCCCTGGGCGCCGCGCTATGGGGCCTTTTCTGGATACCGCTTCGAGGGATCGAGCAAGCTGGCGTCGCTACGGCCTGGACCGGACCGACCATATTCGCATGCGTCTCGCTGGTAGTTCTGCCGGCGGCCGTTTGGCGCTGGCGCAACTTTATGGCGGGCGGCGCGGGTTTGTTCACGGCCGGCGCGCTGGCTGGGTTGGCGTTCGCGCTGTATGCCAGCAGCATCCTGCTGACCGACGTGGTCCGCGCCCTGCTGTTGTTCTATATGACGCCGATATGGAGCACCGCCCTCGGTCTTGCCTTCCTCGGCGAGCGCTTGACCGTCAACCGCGTGCTGGCGCTGGTCCTCGGATTCAGCGGCCTGGCGGTCATCCTTGGCGCCGGCGTCCAGTTCCCGTGGCCGCGTGAAACCGGAGACTGGCTGGCCCTGGCGGCGGGGCTGTGCTGGTCTTTCGCTTCTGTCAGGCTGTTTCAGGGCGGCCCGACGATGGTGTTCGAGAAGGCGTTTCTTTTCGTTTTCTGCGCCTTTGTGGCTTCTCTTTTCCTAACCCAGTTGCCGCTGAACGTCGAAAGCGAATTCCCGAATGCGGCCGCCTTGGTCGGCGGGTGGCCCTGGATCGCCGTGGTGACCATATTCCTGCTTCCGGCTACCTATCTGACGATCTGGCCGACAACGATGTTAAGCCCGGCCCGTGTCGGCATTCTGTTCATGGCCGAGGTCATAGTCGGTGTCGGCTCGGCGGCGTCGCTGACGGACGAGCCATTCGGCACACGCGAGGCATTGGGCACGATTTTTATCGTCGGTGCCGGAATCGTCGAGGTGTTGCGTCGCCAGGACCTTTCCACACGGGCCAATACGTCGCGTTGAGGCAGTACCGCTCATCCGCGGTGGCCGAGGACGATTTCGATTCCGGGGGTGCCCGGCGGCTCGTTATGGATTATTTTACGTCCGACTCGCCCAAGGCGGGACCACCAGCCAGGGGGAAGAGGCATGAGCGAGGCGCGGGCCAAGGCGGCCGGGTTGTCCTGCTGGAGCGGGCCGGTCGATCCCCAGCCGCTGGGCGGCGGCTTCACCAACACCAACTTCACGGTCGAGGACGCGGGTGAGAAGTTCGTGGTCCGGATCGGCGACGACATCCCGGTCCACGGGGTGATGCGGTTCAACGAGTTGGCCGCCAGCCGCGCCGCCCACGCCGCCGGCATCTCGCCCGAGATCGTCCACGCCGAGCCCGGGGCGATGGTTATGCGTTTCGTCGAGGGCAAGACCTTCGGCGCCGAGGACGTGCGCCTCGACGCCAACCTGGAGCGCATCGTGGGGCTGATCAAGAGCGTCCACCACGACATCCCCGACCACCTGCGCGGCCCGGCGCTGGTCTTCTGGGTGTTCCAGGTGTGCCGCGACTACGCCGCCACGATCAGGGACGGCAACCCCCGGGTGGCCGGCGAGGTGCCCCGGCTGATGGCCGCCAACGCGGCGCTCGAGGAGGCGGTCGGGCCGATCCGCATGGTCTTCGGCCACAACGACCTGCTGGCCGCCAACTTCATCGACGACGGCGAAAAGCTGTGGCTGGTCGACTGGGACTACGCCGGCTTCAACAGCCCGCTGTTCGACCTCGGCGGCCTGGCCTCCAACAACGAGTTGTCGCCAGAACAGGAGGAACGGCTGCTGGAGGCCTACTTCGAGGCCCCGGTGAGCGACGAACTGCGGCGGCGCTATGGGGCCATGAAGTGCGCCTCGCTGCTGCGCGAGACCATGTGGAGCATGGTCTCCGAAGTCCATTCCGAGCTCGATTTAGACTACCTCGCCTACACAGGCGAGAACCTTTCGCGTTTCGAACGCGCCTATTCCGCTTTCCAGACACTGTGAGGTCGCCATGGCATCCCTCCCCTCCCGCGCCCGCGTCGTCGTCATCGGCGGCGGCATCGTCGGCTGCTCGATCGCCTACCACCTGGCCAAGATGGGCGAAAAGGACGTCCTGCTGGTCGAAAAATCGGGCCTGACCCAGGGCGCGACCTGGCACGCCGCCGGCCTGGTCGGCCAGCTCAGGCCCTCGCGCAACACCACCCGGATGCTGCAAAAAAGCATCGAGCTCTACGACGCGCTGGAGGAGGAGACCGGCCAGTCGACCTCGTGGAAGAAACTCGGCAGCCTGCGCGTGGCGTGTTCCGAGGAACGCATGCTGGAGGTCAGGCGGGCCGCCACCATGGCCAAGAGCTTCGGCCTCGAGATGCACGTCATCAGCCCCCAGGAGGCCCAGGACCTGTTCCCGGTGATGGCCATCGACGACGTGGTCGGCGCCGCTTTCATCCCCGGCGACGGCGAGGTCGATCCGAGCAGCGTCACCCAGGCCCTGGCCAAGGGCGCCCGCATGCACGGGGCCAGGATCATGGAAGGGATCGAGGTCACCGGCTTCAACCTCGATCGCCGCCGCGCCGTCGAGGTGGTCACCGACCAGGGCATCATCAAGACCGAGGTGGTGGTCAACGCGGCCGGCATGTGGGGCCGGCCGATCGGCCTGATGGCCGGGGTCCAGCTGCCGGCCTGCGCGCTCGAGCACCAGTACATGGTCACCGAGCCGATCCCCGGAATGCCCAAGGACATGACGTCGCTGCGCGACCCCGACAACATCATCTACTTCAAGCCCGAGGGCGGCGGCCTGGCGGTCGGCGGCTGGGAGGAAAACACCCCGCCCTTCGGCGACAACGGCATCCGGAGCGACTTCGCCCAGGAACTGCTGCCCGACAACTTCGATCGTTTCGAGCAGGTCGCCCTGCTGGCCGCCAAGCGGGTCCCGGCGATCAACGACGTCGGCATCCGCAAGCTGATCAACGGCCCGATCCCCTATTCGGCCGACGGCGACTTCCTGATGGGCAAGGCGCCGGAACTCGACAACTACTTCGTCTGCACCGGCCTCTTGTACGGCATCGCGGCCGGCGGCGGGGCCGGCCAGATGATGGCCGAGTGGGTGCTCGACGGCGCCCCCAGCCTCGATCTGTGGCCGCTCGACGTGCGCCGCTTCAACCCCCACCACAACACCAAGCACTTCATGTACCGGCGCGCCGTCGAGCTGTACGGCAAGCATTACGCCCTGCACGCCCCGGGCGTCGAGCACGAGACGGTGCGCTGCGTGCGCCTCGGCCCGCTCTACCGGACGCTGAAGGACAAGGGCGCGGTCTACGGCTCCAAGGCCGGCTGGGAGCGCCCCAACTGGTTCGCCCCCGAGGGGGTGGAGGCGGTCGACGCCTCGCACTTCGACCGCACCAAGAGCAACTGGTTCGAGCACGTCGGCAACGAGCACCGGGCGGTCCGCGAGCGGGCCGGGCTGATCGACCAGACCTCGTTCGCCAAGTTCGAGGTCCGCGGCTCCAAGGCCCTGGCTTCGCTGCAACGCCTGGCGGTGTCCGACCTCGACAAGCCGGCGGGCAGCGTGATCTACACCCAGTTCTGCAACGAACGGGGCGGCATCGAGTGCGACCTGACCATCCTGCGCCTGGCCGAGGACCGCTTCTACATCGTGACGGGCAGCGGTTTCGGGATCCACGACCTGCACTGGATCAATTCCAACATCGCCGACGACGGCTCGGTGACGGTCGACGAGGTGACCTCCTCGCGCGCCGTCATCAACCTGTGCGGGCCGCGGGCCCGCAAGGTGCTGGAGAAGGTGGCCGAGGGCGACGTCTCGAAGGAGGCCCTGGCGTTCTCGACCTTCAAGGAGATCTTCGTCGGCGCCGCCCCGGTGCGCGCCGTGCGCATCGGCTACGTCGGCGAGCTGGGCTGGGAGCTGCACACCCCGACCGAATACGGCTGCCACGTCTACGACCTGCTGTGGGAGGCGGGCCGGGAGTTCGGGATCGCCAACGTCGGCTACCGGGCCATCGACACCCTGCGCATGGAGAAGGGGTATTTGTACTGGAGCTCGGACATCACGCCCGACTACAACCCCTTTGAGGCCGGCCTCGGGTTCAGGGTCAACCTGGACAAGGGCGACTTCATCGGCCGTGAGGCACTGGCCAAAATCAAGAAGGACGGGGTGAACCGCAAGCTGTGCGTCTTCACCATCGACCGGGCGGTGTCGCTGTACGGCGGCGAGCCGATCATCAAGGACGGCCAGGTCATCGACATCACGACCAGCGCCAACTACGGCCACACCGTGGCCAAGACCATCGCCCACGGCTACCTGCCCCTCGAGCTGGCCGGGGAGACCGACTTCGAGATCGAGGCCTTCGGGGTGACCTATCGGGCCACCCGCCACGACGGCGCGCTCTACGATCCCGAGATGAAACGGCTCAAGGCGTAGGCAAGAAGGAGATCGACCATGGAAAAGGTCCACGAGAAACTGTCCCGGATTCCCCTGCTGGCCGGCAAATCCCCCGATGAGTTGGGCCTTCAGCGCCTTGGCGGGCTGACCAACCAGAACTACAAGCTGACCGTAGACGGCAAGAACTACGTGCTGCGCATCCCCGGCGAGGGGACCGGCGAGTTCATCGACCGCAAGAGCGAGGAGCACAACGCCGCCATCGCGTCCGCGGCCGGGGTCAACGCCGAGATACTGTTCTTCGACGCCACCGACGGCCTCCAGCTATGCCGTTTCATCGATGGCGCCGAGACCATGAACGCCGATACCTTGAAGGACCTCGGCAAGGTGGCCCGCGCCGCCCGGGCGTTGCGCGACATCCACACCTTCGACGGCCGCTTCGCCTCGCGCTTCGACGTCTTCGCGATGATGGACGACTACCTGGACATCCTGGCCAAGAAGAACGCCACCCTGCCCGAGGGCTTCGCCGAGGTGCAGAAGGAGGCCGAGGCGGTCCGCGAGGCGCTGGATTTACGACCTGTCGAGTTGGTCCCCTGCCACTGCGACCCGCTGGCCGAGAACTTCCTCGATACCGGGGAGCGCATGTACCTGGTGGACTGGGAGTACGCCGGCAACAACGACCCGATGTGGGACCTGGGCGACTTGGCGATCGAGGTCGAGTTCACGCCCGAGCAGGACAGCGCCCTGATGGAGGCCTACTTCGATGGCCCGGCGCCGGCCTCTCAGGTCGGCCGGATGGTGATCTACAAGGCCATGTGCGACCTGCTGTGGAGCGCCTGGGGCGTGATCCAGGTGGTCAACGACAACACCGTCGAGGACTTCTGGGCCTACGCCACGATGCGCTTCGAACGCTGCAAGCGGATCATGGCCCAGCCCGACTTCCCCGCCCACATCCAGGCCATCCGCGAAGGTTGAACGGCCGCCGGCATCCTTCGACACGCCGCTTCGCGGCTGCTCTGGATGAGGGTTTTGTTGAAATCCAAGCAAAGACCTCATCCTGAGCAGCCGCGTAAGCGGCGTGTCGAAGGATGGAACTTCGGGCCGGCCTTGACAGCAAAACCGGATCGGGCTTTCTGTCTCGTCGAATGAATGGCTGAGATCGCGTGATTGATATTCGGAGGAAACCATGGACCAACCGCTGTGGCGGCCCGACCAGGCACGCATCGCCAGGACCAACATGGTCGAGTTCATGGCCGCCGTCGAGGAGGACTGGAACCTGGATATTCCGGACTTCGACGCGCTGCACGCCTTCTCGATCGGCGACAAGGAGAAGTTCTGGCAATCGCTCCGCGACTACGCCGGGATCATCGCCGAGACCTGGGGCGAGGTGGTGCTGGCCGACGGCGAACGGATGCCCGGCGCCCGGTGGTTTCCCGACGCCCGGCTGAACTTCGCCGAGAACCTGATGCGCCGGCGCGACGACGGCGATGCCCTGGTCTTCAGGGGCGAGGATAAGGTCGAACGGCGGCTCAGCCACGCAGAGCTTTACGACCAGGTGTCGCGCCTCGCCCAGGCCCTGCGGCGATCGGGGATCGAGGCCGGCGACCGCATCGCCGCCTACCTGCCCAACTTGCCCGAGGCGATTACCGGGATGCTGGGGGCAACCAGCTTCGGCGCCGTGTGGTCGTCGTGCTCTCCCGATTTCGGGGTCCAGGGGGTGATCGACCGCTTCGGGCAGATCGAGCCCCGGGTGCTGTTCGCCGCCGACGGCTACCACTACAACGGCAAGACCCACGATTCCCTGGCCAAACTGGCCGACATCATGGACCGCCTGCCGAGCGTCGAGAAGTTGGTCATCGTCCCCTACACCCGGTCTGAGCCGGACCTTTCGGGGCTGCCCAGGGCGGTCTTGCTGGCCGACTTCACGGCCGGCCTGGCGCCCGGCGACATCGATTTCGTCCGCCTGCCCTTCGACCATCCGCTCTACATCATGTATTCCTCGGGCACCACCGGGGCCCCCAAGTGCATCGTGCATGGCGTCGGCGGGGCCCTGTTCCAGCACGCCAAGGAGCACCTGCTGCATTGCGACATCAAGCCCGGCGACCGGGTGTTCTACTTCACCACCTGCGGCTGGATGATGTGGAACTGGCTGGCCTCGGCGCTGGCCGCCCAGGCGACGCTGCTGCTGTACGACGGCTCGCCGTTTTACCCCGGCCCCGAGGTCCTGTTTGACTTCGCCGACGACGAGGCGATGACCCTGTTCGGGACCTCGGCCAAGTTCATCGACGCGCTCGCCAAGGCCGGCGCCGAGCCGATCCGCAGCCACCGGCTGGACACGGTGCGCATGATGGCCTCGACCGGCTCGCCGCTGGCGCCGGAAAGCTTCGACTACGTCTACCGGAGCATCAAGACCGACATCCATCTGGCCTCGATCGCCGGGGGCACCGACATCCTCGGCTGCTTCGTGTGCGGCGACCCCACGGGGCCGGTGTGGCGGGGCGAGATCCAGGCTCCCGCCCTGGCCATGGAGGTCGATGTGTTCGACGACCACGGCAACTCCCTCAGGGGGGTCAAGGGCGAACTGGTGTGCAAGAGCACGTTCCCGTCGATGCCGATCCACTTCTGGAACGACGGCGACGGCGCCAAGTACCATGCCGCCTACTTCGACCGCTACCCGGGGGTCTGGCACCACGGCGACTACGTGGAGTACACCGAACACGGGGGCATCATCATGTTCGGGCGCTCCGACGCCACCCTGAACCCGGGCGGGGTGCGCATCGGCACCGCCGAGATCTACCGCCAGGTGGAACGGCTCGACGAGGTGCTGGAAAGCATCGTCATCGGCCAGGAATGGGACAACGACGTGAGGGTGGTGCTGTTCGTGATCCTGCGCCAGGGGCTGGACCTCGACGATGCGCTACGCGACAAGGTCCGCAAGCACATCCGCGCCACCTGCACCCCGCGCCACGTCCCGGCCAAGGTGATCCAGGTCGCCGACATCCCGCGGACCAAGAACGGCAAGATCACCGAACTGGCGGTCCGCGACACGGTCCACGGCCGGCCGGTCAAGAACCGCGAGGCGCTGGCCAACCCCGAGGCCCTGGACCTCTACGTCGATTTGCCGGAGCTGAGGGAGTAGTCCCCGGGAGGAGGCGGGCGGAACACGACCAGCGCCCGGTAGGGTCCCAACCGATTGGGGTCAGGTCTTGCTTTTTGCCCTGGCGATCCGACTGACCCAGCTGTAATGAAGCCCGAAATGGCGGCCGATATCGGCCAGGGTGAAGGCACCGCTCCGCCAGGCTTCGCGGATGGCGTCGTCGCGTCCCGGCGTGCGGGCGGCGATCTCCCCTAGCGAGGCGGTCAGGTTGCGGCGTTGGGCGCGGGGCACTTCGCGGTCCTGCGTCGCCCCACCTGACAACTTCAGGGCGCTCGAAGCGAAATCGTCATCGCCGAGGAACACCTGCGCGGTGAGGTTCGCCCACAGGTCCTTGTCGGCGCCCTCGGCGACGAACGCCTCATAGGTCGCGCGGGCCGTCGCCGGCGCTTCCGCGAACATCGACAACAGCCCGTCGACGTCCAGCCATGGCGGCGGCTTTTCGGCGCCGGCCGTGGCCGGATAGCTGGTCCAGTGAGACTGGCGAACGTCCTCGGCGACACCGGCGCGGACCGGGTTGAGGACGATGTAGCGGGCCGCCTCGAGGAGATGGGCGTCGCGGTCGACCAGGATCGCCTTGTAGCGGCCCTGGAACAGGTGTCCGACGCGGTCGTGCCGGCGGTTGACGCGTTGGGTGTAGACGCCGTTGAGTTGGCGCATGCCACGCGACAGGTCGCCGCCGGGGGTCTCGACAAGGAGGTGGTAGTGGTTGGCCATCAGGCAGTAGGCGAACACCCGCCATCCCAGCCGTCCGACCACCGTGTCCAGAACATCGAGGAAGGCCCGGCGATCCTTCGCGTCGAGGAAGATATCGGCGCGGGCGTTGCCCCGGCTGGTGAGGTGGTAGACGGCGCCAGGAAATTCGATCCGAAGGGGACGCGACATGGCAACACCTCTGCTATTTCGACCCACACTCCCAGTCTAACCTCCGAATAGCAAAAAACAAGACCTGACCCCAATGGGGAGTTCCGGGGACATGATACTTGACTGTCACTCTTACTGGGTGAATTCAGGTTGGAAGAGCACCGCGGCGGGTGTTGGGTGGATTCAGGGCGGGAATGAATGATCCGGGTCGATGACTGGACGTTTCGCCGCCTTGGACCAGCATGATCCGCCGGAAATTCCGCCCTCCCCCAACTCAGGGAGTCGGCTCCGAGAGGCGGGAGGCGACAGGCGGCGGGCGGAAGACGACCAGCGCCCGGTAGGGTCCCATGGTCTGGTCCCATAACAGGAGGAACCACTGGCGCAGGGGCCGAGGCAGGGAGGCGGTATCGGGAATCGCGAAGTCCCCGGGCTCGAGGCCGATCTCGTCGAGGAAATAGACGAAGGCTTCCAGCGGCCCGTCCTGGTGTTCGCCGAGCACCCGGACGTTCAGCGTGTTGGCCACCGTCAGGCCCGGGATTTCGGCCAGCGCCGTGCGGTAGAGCCATTGGGGCAGGTCCTTGCAGTGAAGGGCGCCGATCAGGACCACGTGGCGCCAGTCCTCCCCGAGCCAGTGGGCGATGTTGCGGGCGATGGACTGTTCGCGGCTTCCGACCCCCCGGCGATGGCGTTGCATCTGTATGGGCAACTCTTCGACGCCCCGTATAAGAAGGTCCGGGTTCCTGCCCACCGCGGCATTGATGACGGCGGCGATGTCGGCGTCCAGGAGGGGCACGTAGGAACTCCCGCGGGCGATGCGCCGGCGGATGGCGACCAGTTCCCTCGGCGTCGTCTCCAGCAGCAAGGCATCGGCCTCGAAGCGGGAGAAGAAGGAGTCGGCCAGGAAGCGGCGGGTGTGGTCGTCGTGGTTCTCGCCCAGGCACAGAAGCCGGAGCTCGGCTTCCCCGAGGCCGTCGATCCACGTCTCCACCGGGACCATGGCGGCGCCGAGACCGTCGCGGATCGCCGTCTGCTCGGCCGCCGGCAGCGCCCGGTAGCGGGCCAGCGCCTCGAGCGCCCCCGGATGGTGGCCGGGGTGCTGGATGCGTTGGCGGTTCGGGGGGCCGATGGTCGGGAGGTAGAACAGTGCCAGATACAATTCGAAGACCACGATCGCGGCAAGCACGATCAACGGCCACCCCATGACGACGGTCAACCATTTGATGATCGGCGAGTCCATGGTCGGCGGCACCCTAGCGGCCCGGCTCAGGGTCCGCTCCCGGTCCCTTATACCAAGGGGCACTGATAATGACCCTTGGTATTACGCCGCCGCCTCCAGCAGCCACTCGCGGAAGGCCTGGATCTTGGGCCGCCCGGCGGTGGCCTCGGGGCACACCACGTAGTAGGCGTACTCGGCCGGCAGGCTGAATTCGAAGGGCTTGACCAGGCGCCCCGAGGCCAGCTCGTCGGCCACCAGCACGCTGCGCCCGAGGGCCACCCCCGCCCCGGCGATGGCCGCCTGCATGACCAGGTGCGAGTGGTTGAACGTCGGCCCCCGGTCGGGGTCGACCTGGTCCGCCCCGGCCGCCATCAGCCACATCCGCCAGGTCACCCGCAGGTCGTCGTGGAGCAGCGTGAAGTGGCACAGATCCGACGGCCGGCGCAACGGCGTGCCCTCCCCCAGCAGCGACGGGCTGCACACCGGGAACAGTTCCTCGTTCATCAGCCGGACGATGTCCAGGCCAGCCCATTCGCCGCGCCCGTAGCGGATCGCCATGTGGATGTCCTCGCGGGCGAAATCGACGGGGTGGTCGGCGGTGGTGATCCGGACGTCGATCTCGGGATGACGGGTCCTGAACCGGCCCAGGCGGGGCACCAGCCAGGTGGCGGCGAACGAATCGAGCGTGCTGACGGTCAGCACCCCGGCGCTCTCGCGGTCCTCCAGCCGTTCGACGGCCTCGGCGATCAGGTCCAGCGCCTCGCCCACCGCCGGCAGCAGGACCTGGCCCTCGTCGGTCAGGCGCAGGGTCCGGTTGAGGCGCCGGAACAGAAGCACGCCCAGCCGTTCCTCCAGGCCCTTGATCTGGTGGCTGACCGCCGCCTGGGTGACGTTGAGCTCGCCGGCCGCCCGGGTGAAGCTGAGGTGGCGGGCGGCGGCCTCGAAGGCGCGCAAGGCGTTGAGCGGCGGCAGGCGGCGGGCCATGGGGCGTCTCCCGAACCCGTTTTGGGTAAGTTTTTCTAATACATTATATGAGAAACTATCGTTTGTCGGCAACCGGAAAAAGAACTATTTCATACCCAACACACACGATCAATGCGGGCTTTGGAAGTCCCACTCGGAGGAAGACACGATGACCCAATGTATTAGCAACGCTTATCCAGCCGACGGACTCGAGGCGCCCCGCCCCGAAGTCGCCGCCAAGGCCCTGTTGGAGACCGTCGCCGGCCATGCCGCTAGCGCCCTGGCCACCCTCAGGACCTGGAACGAGCGCGCCGCCCAGCGCCGCCAGTTGCGGGAGATGGACGACCGCATCCTCAAGGACATCGGGCTCAGCCGGCTCGACGTCTACCGGGAAACCATCAAGCCGTTCTGGCGCCCGTAGCCGCCGCCACGAATTAAATGGTGACTGGATATAATTAACGGTCGACCGCCGCAATCGCCGTTTGCGGCGGTGGCGGAAACCATGTAATCGGAGCCCCGGCGGGTTTTAAAGCGATGGGGCGATGACCAATATCCCTGACGTATGGGGCGGCGGTGGAAGAAACGGGGTGAGGCCGTGACGCGCCTTGTCGTCCTGATCATCGTGAGCGGCGCCCTGATCGCCAGCCTCAACATGGGCATCCGCCAGACCTTCGGCCTGTTCCTGCCGCCGATGACCGCCGATCTGGGGATCGGGCGGGAGGCCTTCGCCTTCGCCATCGCCTTGCAGAACCTCCTGTGGGGCCTGTTCCAGCCGCTGACCGGGATGATGGCCGACAAGTTCGGCAGCACCCGGGTGCTGATCCTGGGGGCGGCGGTCTACGTCCTGGGCCTGGTGGTCATGTCGGGGGCGACGGGGCCGTTCGAGCTCAACCTGGGGGCCGGCCTGTTGATCGGCTTCGGCGCCTCGGGCACCGGCTTCGCGATCCTGCTGGGCGCCGTCGGCCGCCGGGTGTCGCCCGAGCGGCGCTCCCTGGCGCTGGGCTTCGTCACCGCCGGCGGCTCCTTCGGCCAGTTCTACATGGCCCCGGTGGGCCAGGCGTTGATCGCCTCCCAGGGCTGGTCCCAGGCCCTCCTCATCATGGCGGTGATCGCCTGCCTGATGGCGCCCCTCGCCCTGGCCCTGAGCGGCAAGGCGCAAACCTCCGGCGACGGCGCCGACTCCCAGAGCCTGAAAGGCGCCATCGGCGAGGCGGCGGTCAATCCGGGATACTGGTTCCTGACCCTGGGTTTCTTCGTCTGCGGGTTCCAGGTCCAGTTCATCGGCATCCACCTGCCGTCCTACCTTCAGGACGTCGGCATGTCCGGAGAGCTCGCCGCCGCGGCGCTGGGCACCATCGGTTTCTTCAACATCATCGGCACCTTGACCTGGGGCTACCTGGGCGGCCGGTTCTCCAAGAAGCGCCTGCTGAGCACGCTGTATTTCCTCAGGGCGGTGGCCTTCGCCGGCTTCCTGGCGGCGCCGACCAACAAATATACGGTGATCGTGTTCGCGGCCACCTTGGGCCTGTTGTGGCTGGGCACGATTCCGCTGACCAGCGGCCTGATCGCCCACATCTTCGGGCCGCGCTACATGGCGACCCTGTTCGGGTTCGTTTTCTTCAGCCATCAGCTGGGCAGCTTCATGGGCATCTGGCTGGGCGGCTACGTGTTCGACGCCACGGGCTCCTACGACCTGATGTGGATGGCCTCCATCGCGCTGGGCCTGGCGGCGGCGCTGCTCCACATGCCGATCTCCGAGCGCCGGCTGAGGGAGGCGGCATGAGCGTCACCGTGACCTTCCTGGGCAGCGGCGACGCCTTCGCCAGCGGCGGCCGGTTCCAGACCTGTTTCCTGGTCGAGGGCGGGGGCGCGCGGTTCCTGATCGACTGCGGGGCGACCTCGCTGGTCGCCCTGCGCCGCCACGGCATCGACCCCAACGCCATCGACGCCATCGTGCTGTCCCACCTCCACGGCGATCATTTCGGGGGCCTGCCGTTCTTCATCCTCAGCGGCCACCTCGACGACCGCCGGCGAAACCCCCTGACCATCGCCGGGCCGCCGGAGACGAGAGCCCGGCTGGAGGCGCTGTGCGAGGTCCTGTACCCCGGGATGACCGGGATCGAACTGAGGTTTCCGCTGGAGATCGTCGAGATGGCGCCCGGGGGGCCCCACCGTGTACTGGACATGACCGTCACCCCTTATGAGGCCAACCATTCCCCGGCCTCCAACCCGAGCGCGCTGCGCATCGAGTACGGTGGACGGATCATCGGCTACAGCGGCGACGGGGCGTGGTCCGAGACCCTCATCGAGGCGGCCCGGGGCGCCGACCTGTGGATCGCCGAATGCAACTTCATCGGTAAGGACACCCCCAACCACATGGACTTCCGCACCCTCAGCGCCGGCCTCGACCGGCTGGCCGCCAAGCGGGTGATCCTGACCCACATGGGTCGGGAGATGCTGGCCCAGGTGCCCTCGCTGCCCTGCGAGTTCGCCGAGGACGGCAAGACGGTGGAGGTCTAGTCCGCGACCCGGCTCCAGGCCCAGGAAGCCGCGAGCCGAGGATGGAAATTCCGAGGCACCGATGGCCTCGCATGGTAATAGGGAGACACTCTCGATGGCCGAGGAAGACGACTGGACGGCGGAAGGCGGCTGCACATGCGCCGCCGTGCGTTATCGCATGACCGGCAGGCCGATGATCGTTCACTGCTGTCATTGCCGTTGGTGCCAGCGCGAAACGGGAACAGCCTTCGCCCTCAATGCAATGATCGAAGCCGATCGCATGATCCTCGTGCGGGGCGCCCCCGAGACCGTGGCGACGCCGTCCAACAGCGGCAAGGGGCAGAAGATCGTTCGCTGTCCAAGCTGCCGCGTGGCCCTATGGAGCCACTACGCCGGTGCCGGCGACGTGGCATGCTTCGTCCGCGTCGGGACCCTTGATGATCCGGACCGCCTGCCGCCCGACATCCACATCTTTACAAGCTCGAAGCAGCCCTGGGTCGTGCTTCCGGCGGGCGTGCCCGCCTTCGAAGAGTACTACGATCGCGATGAATATTGGCCCGCGGAGAGCCTGGCCCGGCGCCGCGCGTTGCTTGGCTGACGGCCTGGGGTTCGTTGTTGGACCGGCCCGATGGCCGTCCGTTTGAATATCCGGCGATGGTCGCGTTACTATCCCCGCTTCTCCCGTTCCGGATCCACTTGGTGATGGGGAATTGCGATGGCCATCGAGAAGCGCGCCTTCGGGCAAACCGGGCACATGAGTTCCGCCGTCATCTTCGGCGGCGCCGCGCTGGACAGTGTCGATCAGGGGACGGCGGATAGAGTCCTCGACCTTCTGTTCGAATATGGCGTCAACCACATCGACACGGCGCCAAGTTATGGTGATTCGGAGCTTCGTATCGGCCCCTGGATGGACCGCCACCGGGACTCCTTCTTCCTCGCCACCAAGATTGGCGAACGCGATTACCAAGCCGCCCGATCGGAAATCCGCCGCTCGCTCGAACGCCTGCGCACCGACCGGATCGACCTGATTCAGCTCCACAGCCTGAACCACCCGGACGAGTGGGAACGGGCACTCTCCCCCGGCGGAGCGCTGGATGCGGCCGTCGAAGCCCGTGAGGAGGGGCTGGTCCGGTTCATTGGTGTAACCGGTCACGGTTGGACCATCGCCGCCATGCACCGGCGCAGCCTGGAGCGCTTCGAATTCGACTCGGTGTTGATGCCGTGGAACTGGGTCGCCGCCCGTCACCAGACATATGGACCCGAATTCGAGGTAACCGCCGCGCTTTGCGCCGAACGCGGAATCGCCGTGCAGACGATCAAGGCCGTATCCCGCGGTCCCTGGGCCGCCGGCGCGGCGCGCGATTACACGACCTGGTATCAGCCCCTGGAGAATGAAGGCGACATCCGGATGGCGGTACAGTGGGTCCTCGGCCGACCGGGGATCTTTCTCAATTCGGTCGGTGACGTCGGTCTGCTTCCGGCCGTGCTGCGGGCGGCGGCCGAGTGCGGCGAACCGCCTCTCGATTCGGCAATGGCCGCCCTCGAGGAGCGAACGGGCCTGACCTCCATCTTCGGTTTTTGAGGATGCCATAGTACTGACTTTCATAATTCCTCGCCCCATGTGATCGCTGTTCCCGTTTCCCCGGGGCGTCGGCGGGGCTTGACGATGCGCCGGCATCGCCGGCGCGCCGCCTCCTGCCGGGGAAACGGGAACAGCGATCACATGGGGCGAGGAATTATGAAAGTCAGTACTAGGCGAACCGCACGTAGTCGAAATCCGGCGGCTGGCCGTTGATGCCGCGCGCCGGCGGGGCGATCCAGTTGGCCATCCGGCCCGGCTCGGTGACCGCGCCGCCCATCAGCGAGCGGACGTAGGCGCGGTCTTCCCCGGTGGGCAGCCAGGAATCCACGTTGGCCGCCCATTCGCCGTCCGACACGAGGCGCCCGTCGGGCGACACGTTGGCCCCGGCGAAGGCGCCGATGGCGCGATTGAAGCCCCGGTGGGGCAACTCCAGGCGGGTCTCGATGCCATGCTCGGCGATGACCTTGTTCCATTTGCCGACGCCGCGCGCGCAGTCCTCGATATAGGCCTCGCGCAGGGACTCGTTGAGGCCGATCAGGGCCGGGCGTTCGACGGTGGAGATGCGCCCGTCGACGACCTCGGGCAGCTCGCGCACGGCGTCCTCCAGCAGGTGGTCGTCGTTGATCGCCGTCTCCTTGTAGCGGCCCTTGAGGCCGAGCGTGTAGTAGTTGGCGCTGTTGGTCGAGGACTCCTGGCCAAACAGGTCCAGCGACAGGCTGTAATGGAAGTTGAGGTGCTTCTGGATGGTCGCCAGGTCGATGACCCCGTGCTTGCGCGCGTCGTCGGTCTTTTCGTCGCCCATCACCTCGCAGCAGCGCCGGACGATGCGCCCGACCCCGGTCTCGCCGACGAACATGTGGTGGGCTTCCTCGGTCAGCATGAAGCGGCAGCTCCGCGACAGCGGGTCGAAGGCGGATTCGGCCAGCGACGCCAACTGGTACTTGCCGTCGCGGTCGGTGAAGAAGGTGAACATGTAGAACGACAGCCAGTCCGGGGTCGGTTCGTTGAAGGCGTCGAGAATGCGCGGCCGGTCGGCATCTCCCGAGTGGCGCTCCAGCATGGCGTCGGCCTCCTCGCGGCCGTCGCGCCCGAAGTGGGCGTGCAGCAGGTAGACCATGGCCCACAGGTGGCGGCCCTCCTCGACGTTGACCTGGAACAGGTTGCGCAGGTCGTACAGCGACGGACAGCTCTTGCCCAGGTGGCGCTGCTGCTCGACCGAGGCCGGTTCGGTGTCGCCCTGGGTGACGATCAGCCGGCGCAGCGGGGCGCGGTACTCGCCGGGCACCTCCTGCCACGCCGGCTCGCCCTTGTGGATCCCGAAGTTGACCCGGCGGTCCTCTTCGGGCGCACTCAGGAAGATGCCCCAGCGGTAGTCGGGCATTTGCACGTGGCCGAAGTTGGCCCAGCCGCCGGGCTCGACGCTGATCGCCGTGCGCAGGTAGACCTCATGGGCCTGGCTGCCCTCCGGCCCCAGCTCCCGCCACCACTCCAGGAACCCCGGCTGCCAGGCCTCCAGCGCCCGTTGCAGGCGGCGGTCGTCGGCCAGCCCGACGTTGTTGGGAATCTTGTCGGCGTAATCGATGGTCATGATGTCAGATTCTGTTGCGGTCGTACTCGGGCTTGCGGCCCGATCCGTAGAGCTTCAGCGCCCCGGTCTCGCCGATCGCGTTGGGGCGCTGGAAGATCCAGTTCTGCCAGGCGCTGAGGCGGCCGAAGATCTTGGTCTCCATGGTCTCCGGGCCGGCGAAGCGCAGGTTGGCCTCCAACCCGGTCATGGCGTCGGGCGACCGGCCGGCCCGTTCCTCGACGGCAACCCGGACCTCGTCGTCGAAGTCGATGTCGTCAGGCGCGAAGGTGACCAGGCCCAGCTCCTCGGCGGTCATGGCGTCCAGTGGGCCGCCGATCTCGGCGCCCAGGTCCTCGACGCGCCCGGGCTCGGCCAGGAAGCGGGTGGCGAGGCGGCTCAGGCCGTTGGCCATCGCCAGGGGGCCGAAGTTCATCCCGCTCAGGCACAGGGTCGGCGGCGGCGAGCCGCCGTCGAGCATGAAGCTCTGGTCGGCCGCCAGCAGAAGCTCCAACAGGGTGCCGGTGAAGCAGCTCCCCGGCCCGGCCAGCGCGATCAGGCTGCGCGAGGTGACGTCGAGGCGCTTGAGGACCCGCTTCAGGTAGAGCACGATCTCGCGGACCAGCCAGTCGTCGATGTTGGCCAGCAGCGCCGCGTCGGCGGCCGCCACGTGCTCGGCCCGGCCCCGGGTCCGCAGCACCCAGATGCCGATGCCCGGTTCGTTGTGGCGCAGATGCAGGATCGCATCCTCCATCTGACGGGCCATGGCCAGCGGCCAGAACCCGGCCCCGGCGGCGTGGATCGCCGAGACCTCGGCGGGCGGCGGCGCCTGGGGTCCCAGCACCGTGATCTCGGCCACCCCGCGATCCCGGTCCAGGGCCACGGCGAGGTGGTCGTAAGTCAAGGAGTCGGCCTCGACGGCGCGCTTCAGCGGGCTCAGCACGATGCCCTCGGCGTGCCGCGGGCGGTCCGATTGCCCGGCCCGTTCCAGGGCCGCCTCACGGGTCCTGTCGATCAGCTTGGAGCGCGGCACCAGCTCGTCGACCAGGCCCCACTCGAGCGCCCGTTTGCCCTTGATCCCCTCGACCGTGTTGCAGAAGAAGTCGGCCCGGTCGCGGCGCACCTTGCGCTTGTCGACCAGCCGGGTCAGGCCGCCGGTGCCCGGCAGCACCGCCAGCAGGGGGACCTCGGGCAGCGACACCGCGGTCGAGCCGTCATCGGCCATCACGATGTGGTCGCACGCCATGGCCAGCTCGTAGCCGCCCCCGGCCGCGATACCGTTGATGGCGCACAGGTAGACCTGGCCGGAATGGGCGGTGGCGTCCTCGATGGCGGTGCGGGTCTCGTTGGTGAACTTGCAGAAGTTGACCTTGGCGCCGTGGCCGGCGGCGCCCAGCATGGCGATGTTGGCGCCGGCGCAGAACACCCGCTGGCGGGCCGAGGAGATGATCACCGCGCCGACCTCCGGGTGCTCGAAGCGCAGCCGCTGGACGGCGTCGTTGAGCTCGATGTCTACCCCCAGGTCGTAGGAATTGAGCTTGAGCGCGTATCCCGGCTCCAGACCGCCGTCCTCGGCGACCTCCAGGCTCAACGTCGCCACCGGCCCGTCGATCGACAGTTTCCAGTGGCGGTAGCGCTCGGGAGCGGTCTCGAAGTCGATCATTCGCCCCCCTTCGGCTGTTTATAGGTAAAACGGTACCGAATTATGTTTTAATATCTGGCGATCCTTTCCGCCGAATCAAGGTCAACCGGGGAATTGCCTTGGCCCCGTCCTTCATGCAAGGTTGCCCCCCCGGATGAAGACGGAGGGAAACCGTGGAGTCGTCGCTGTTGCTGGGTGTCGTCGCCATCGCCGCCGTGGTGGTGGCGGTGCTGGTTTTCCTGCGAACCGGCGGGGGGGGGCGCGGCGACGGCGCCCTGGCCGAGCTGGCCCGGCTCGCCCGGAGCGCCGAGAATCTGGCGGCGACCCAGTCGGAGCTGGTCGGGCGCCTGCAGCAGACCCAGACCGGGGTCAACGAGCGCCTGGACGCGCTGGCCAAGCGGCTCGGCGACAGCCTGGGCGAGCAGACCGAGAAGACGGGCCGGAGCCTCAACGAGCTCAACCAGCGCCTGGCCGTCATCGACCGCGCGCAGAGCAACCTCAAGGAGCTTTCCGACCAGGTGGTGGGGCTTCAAGACATCCTGTCCAACAAACAGGCGCGGGGCGCCTTCGGCCAGACCCAGATGGAGAGCCTGGTCCGCGACGCCCTGCCGCCCTCGGCCTACAAGTTCCAGGCCAAGCTGTCCAACGGCCGGGTCGCCGACTGCCTGCTCGCCATGCCCAACCCGCCGGGACCCATCGTCATCGACTCCAAGTACCCCTTGGAGCGCTACCAGGACTACCTCGCGGCCGACGACGAGGCGGCCCGGACCAAGGCCGCCAAGGCCTTCGCCGCCGACGTCCTGTATCACATCAAGAACATCCAGGAACGCTACATCGTCCCCGGCGAGACCGCCGAGTCGGGCCTCATGTTCCTGCCGTCGGAAGCGGTCTACGCCGAGCTCCACGCCAACTTCCGCGGGGTCATCGAGGAGTCGTTCCGGCGCCGGGTGTGGATCGTCTCGCCGACCACCCTGTGGGCGACGCTCAATACCCTGCGCGCGGTGCTCAAGGACGCCCGGATGCGCGAGCAGGCCGGGGTGATCCAGGCCGAGGTGGCCAACCTGCTCAAGGACATCTCCCGCCTGGACGAGCGGGTCGGCAAGCTGCAAACCCACTTCGAGCTGGCCTCCGAGGACATCCGCCTGATCCGCATCTCGACCGAAAAGGTCGCCAAGCGCGGCGAGCGGGTCGAGGAGCTGGAGCTGGGCGAAGCCCAGACCGCCAGCGACCTGCCGCCGCCCGAGGAGGGGTGATGGCCGATCCGTTTTCGCTGGATGGACGGTGCGCCCTGGTCACCGGCGCCGGGCGCGGGCTGGGGCTGGAGATGGCCAGGGGACTGGCCCGGGCCGGGGCCGATGTCTACCTCAACGGGCGCGACCCGGAGACCCTGTCGAAAGCCGTCGCGGCCATCCGCGAGTTCGGCGGCCGGGCGGCGCCCCTGGCCTTCGACGTCACCGACCGCGAGGCGGCGCAGGCGGCCCTGGCGACGATCGTCGCCGCCGACGGCGGGCTGGACATCCTGGTCAACAACGTCGGCACCCGGGACCGCCGGGAACTGCTGGACTTCGACGCCGAGGCGGTGCGCCGGATGATGGAGACCAACCTGGTGGCGCCCTTCATGCTGGCCCAGGAAGCGGCCCGTCTCATGATCCCGCGCAGATCGGGGCGGATCGTCAACGTGACCTCGATCGCCGGCCCCATCGCGGCCGGCGGCGACGCCGCCTACACCGCCTCGAAGGGTGGGCTGGAGGCGTTGACCCGCGCCCAGGCCGCCGCCCTCGGGCCGCACGGGATCACGGTCAACGCCGTCGCCCCCGGTTTCTTCGCCACCGAGGCCAACCGCAAGATGGTGGACGACCGATCGATCGCCGACTGGCTGGCCCAACGCACCTCGCTCGGCCGCTGGGGACGGCCCGAGGAGATCGCCGGGGCGGTGGTGTTCCTGGCCTCCGATGCCGCCTCCTACGTGACCGGCCAGGTGATCGTCGTCGACGGCGGCCACGTCACCCATTTCTAGGACTTGGGGCACCGATGTCCGCTGAATGCTTGAAAGCAGACCTCAGGTGCGAGTTTCCGTCACTTACGGGTATAGCCAACAGCGGTCATTGAGCTGGCTCAACATTTTTCTTGAGATTGTGGATCGATAGGTATATAATACACAGAAACCTACGTATGTGACACCAATTGTTCCCGGCCATGGAATCTTTTATAAAATGGGATGTCAGATCCATTTAATTGGATCTCAGAAGTCTCCAGACTTCAAAATTTTACAGCCCCGCCATTTTCATTGGCGGGGCTTTTTTGGGGGCGAGGAGAGATCGTCCCACCCCTCCTTGCCTGATGCCGGGAAAACCGCAAACCATTCCAACGACAGCCTGGGTCACGAGCGGCTGTCACCGCCCCACCAGTGCCAGTTCCGTTCACCATCCTGAAGCTGACGAAACCCATCGGAAACGAACGCAAGCGTGTTCATGTGTTTCTGCACAGTGCCAAAGAGCGTTTCTGTTCACCACAGCTACAAAAGCATACCGTCCATGGCCAGATTGGCAGCCAAAATGGTAATAAAAAACATGACGCTCAAATTCGCTCGCTGTGAGGCGCTAGCTTGCTTGCGGCGATGTGATGGCTGGTGGTGTTGAGATTGCTCTGATGAGCGGATATGAGTGTTTGAGAATTAGCTATTGAAAAAAGCTGGCTAGTGTGAAAGATTGCCGCAGCTTTTTGTTAATGGAGGTTCAATATGACACTCAAGCTGGTTCGCAGAAAGAAGGTGAAGGCTGCTGCTGGGCGTAAGAAGAAAAGTGAGATGGAAAAGTTTGCTGATGCGATCGATGTTCAGATACGCATAGCAAACGGCGAGACGGTTAAGCAGGGGCGTGGCACGGCCAGGAGTTGGATGGAAGATGGTTCAGCCTTTGGCGTCAAGAAGGTTCTGAATGCCAGGGTAGGCAAGACCTCGCTTTATCCCAAGTCAGCATACACGGTAGATATGAAGCAGCCAAAGCCGCCAATGAACGAATTGAGGGAACTGAAGGAGGCGGTGCTGGTTGGCAAACTCAACAACAGGATTTATGCCATCTTGCGTAAGCAAAAGAAGAGGGGCGCTGCTAAGAAGTAGGGCTATTGGCGTCCCGCGTGAGCAACTTCAGCTCAAGGTCAAACAAGGTCAACTGCGGCTGTCACCGCCCCATCACCGCCAGGTCTGCTCACCACCCTGAAGCTGACGAAACCCGTGGGAAAGCTGGCATCCAGGCTTGAACGTCGGCTTGCTGTAGGAAACCGGCCGTGCTCTGTGATAGCCTGGAACCGCCGCTGACAACCACAAGTGGGCATATTGCCGGCTAGCAAGCAGCAGCGGGGGCTCGATTGCCTGTAACCGTCGCCAGTGAACCACATGTTTTCCGTACACCCTGAACGGCAGCCGGATCAGGCTTTTTCTTGAATCCCATTCGGACCAACATGGGAAATGTACCGATCAATGGGCACCGGCCGGGGAGAATTCGATGGACCGCGAGCGCGTTATTGATCTCTGCAAGGGGGATTTCGGGATAGAATCCCTCAAGTCGGTGGCGAGTTACGCTGCCCCCTTTTTTTGGGTAGCGGATGATGACAACGGCGCGCACAAGATAAACAACGGTTCGATATTTTTCGTTGACGCCTCCGAGGGCCTGTTCGCGATTACCGCAAACCACGTCTTTGAGAAATACATTGAGGTAAAAGGGTCATCCTCGAGCATTTACTGCCAGATCGCTCGCAACTGTTTCGACCCAATCGCACGCGAGACGATCCCTTTCGAGCCTGAAACCTGCCTGATCGATAAAGATCCCGAAGCGGACATCGCCACCTTTCGCATTTCCGAAGCCGACGTTGAAACCATTGGCGCTACTGTCCTTACAACGTGGCCGCCCATGGTTCCACAAGAAGGATTGGGCGTTGCCTTCACAGGATATCCTGGCCACGAGCGCCAATTGGTTGGACCCCACGAAATTATTTTTACCCCTTTTCCAGCAATAACAATTGCCACCAGTGTCAGTCACCGTTTGATTTCGTGTCAGCTGGAACGCGAGTACGTCGTCGATACGCCCGGCTTCTCAAAACTGCCATCGGGTTTCGACACAGGAGGATTAAGCGGAGGTCCTCTACTGGTTAACGTCGAGAAAAGCGGAATTTTCTATTGGCGGCTTGGAGGCGTCATTACCCAGGGCAATCCTGATTTGGAAATCGTCCGCGCTTCCCGAATCGACCATCTCCGTCCTGATGGTACTTTTGCGCGGTAGGAGTACGGGAACCACCGGTCTTCCATGGGGCCGTAAGCGGGGGGCGTTCAGCCGGACAGCTTGCGGCGCAGCAGTTCGTTGACCATCCTGGGGTTGGCCTTGCCATTGGTGGCCTTCATCACCTGGCCGACCAACCAGCCGATGGTTTTTTCCCTGCCCTCGCGGACCTCTTGCGCTTGGTCCGGGTTGGCGGCGATCGCCGTCTCGACGGCGGCCTCTATGGCGCCCGCGTCGGTGATCTGGCGCAGGCCCTTCTCCTCGACGATGGCCTCGGCGGCGCGGCCGCTCTCGAACATCACCTCGAAGACTTCCTTGGCGATCCGCCCGGAGATGGTGCCGTCGGCCATCAGGTCCAACAGCCCGCCCAGGGCCTGGGCCGTAACCGGGCTCTCGGCGATCGGTTTTCCGGCCTTGTTGAGGGCCCCGAACAGGTTGGAGACGACCCAGTTGGCGGCGCTCTTGGCGTCGCGGCCGGCGGCCGCCGTCTCGAAGAAGTCGGCGGTCTCGCGCTCCGCCACCAGCACCCCGGCGTCATAGGGCGACAGCCCGTAGTCGGCGATGAAGCGCTGCTTCCTGTCGTCGGGCAGCTCGGGCAGGGTGGCTTTGATCCCGTCCACGTAGTCCTGGCTCAACACCAGGGGCAGCAGGTCGGGGTCGGGGAAGTAGCGGTAGTCGTGGGCGTACTCCTTGGCCCGCATGGTGCGGGTCTCGCCCTTGGCCGAATCGAACAGGCGGGTCTCCTGGACCACTTCGCCTCCCGATTCGTAGACCTCGATCTGGCGCTCGGCCTCGCTCTCGATGGCCTGCATCACGAAGCGCACCGAGTTCAGGTTCTTGATCTCGGTGCGGGTGCGCAACTCCGTCTCGCCGGCCCGGCGCACCGAGACGTTGACGTCGGCGCGCATCGAGCCCTGCTCCATGTTGCCGTCGCAGGTCCCGAGGTAACGCATGATCGAGCGCAGCTTGCGCAGGTAGATGCCGGCCTCCTCGGGGCTGCGGATGTCGGGCATCGAGACGATCTCCATCAGGCACACCCCGCTCCGGTTGAGGTCGATGAAGGTGCGCCTGGGGTCCTGGTCGTGCAGCGACTTGCCGGCGTCCTGCTCCATGTGCAGGCGTTCGATGCCGACTTCGCGCGTGGCGCCGTCGGGCAAATCGAGGATCACCGTGCCGCGGCCGACGATGGGGTGGTAGAGCTGGGAGATCTGGTAGCCCGCCGGGAGGTCGGCGTAGAAGTAGTTCTTGCGGTCGAATACGCTCCTGAGGTTGATCTCGGCCTTGAGCCCGAGCCCGGTGCGGACCGCCTGCTCGATGCACTTCTCGTTGATCACCGGCAGCATCCCGGGCAGCGCCGCGTCGACCAGCGAGACCTGGGTGTTGGGCGCCGCCCCGAAGGCGGTCGCAGCCCCCGAGAACAGCTTGGCCGCGGAGACCACCTGGGCGTGGACCTCGAGCCCGATCACCATCTCCCAGTCGCCGCTCTCGCCCTGGATCAGATAGGCCATCTAGAGAAAGTCCCCCATACTCGCACCATAGTACCTTGAAGCATCCATATCTTTTCCACCGCGCCCGAACAATAAACGACGGGACGATAGGTCCACTTCGGCAACCCTGATGTTGGGATGGGTGTAATCAGTATACGTGTCCGGATCATAATAAATGGCCCGCATCACATCGATCGGGAAAACAAAAAAACGTGTAGCGTCACCACAAATCCAAACTTCGAAATTCGCGGTCAACGTGTTGGGATTGATATTGAACGAATAGACCGTTCCTCTTGACTTCGGGGACGACCGATACCTGACGTGGACGATTGCACCTCCAACCCGCCATTTTGCTTTCGGCATAGGGATTGGTTTGTTCCCCTTGGAAATCGCTGCGAGAACCTTGGTCTTGATTTCGATGGCGTTCATTGCAGCCTCATTTTTCCTCATCCTGAGCGGCGAGCGGAGCTCGCCTGTCGAAGGATGCGATGGCGCGTTTCGGTCCCGGTTTCGCCAAACGCTTCAGCGCCTCGAAATCGCCCCG
This sequence comes from uncultured Thalassospiraceae bacterium, assembly GCA_964632795.1. GTDB lineage: Bacteria > Pseudomonadota > Alphaproteobacteria > Rhodospirillales > 2-02-FULL-58-16 > CAZWEZ01. The sequence goes on from CAZWEZ010000006.1 coordinate 37,824, forward strand.
GATCAAAGCTTCCTTTTTCGCCCGGCTCCAGCCCTTGATTCGCCGCTCCATGGCGATGGCATCGACCGGATTCTGAAACGCCTCGTGGAAAACGAGTTCCACGGGTCGCCGCCATTTCGTGTAACCGTCGTAAACTCCAGCGTTGGTTCCGCGATACGCTTTTCCAGGCTCCCGCGGGTTGTCCCAACATAGTACCGCCCGTCCGAACAACGAAGGATGTAGACGAAGACGGTCACGACCTTTCCAATCGTCTCTCCTTGGCCCGGGCATCCTTCGACACGCCGCTTCGCGGCTGCTCAGGATGAGGTTATTCGTTCCGGCCGGGCCTCGAAGCCGGCCGCCGATTCCAGGACCTCGGCGGCGCGCAGCACGGTCTCCTCGTCGAACGGCTTGCCGATCAGGTGCAACCCCAGCGGCAGGCCGCCGGCGTCGAGGCCCGCCGGCACCGAGATCGCCGGCAGCCCGGCCAGGCTGGAGGGCACCGTGAACACGTCGTTGAGGTACATGGCCACCGGGTCGTCCATCTTGTCGCCGATGGCAAACGCGCTCGAAGGGGCGGTCGGGGTCAGCAGCACGTCCACCTCCCGGTGGGCCTTTCGGAAGTCCTCGGCGATCAGCTTGCGGACCCGCTGCGCCTTCAGGTAGTAGGCGTCGTAGTAGCCGGCGCTGAGCACGTAGGCGCCGATCATGATGCGGCGCCGGGTCTCGGTGCCGAAGCCCGCCGCCCGGGTGTTGGCGTACATCTCGTCCAGGCTGGCGCCGGGCACCCGGAGCCCGTAGCGCACCCCGTCGTAGCGCGCCAGGTTGGACGACGCCTCGGCGGGGGCGATGATGTAGTAGGCCGGCAGGGCGTATTTGGTGTGGGGCAGCGAGACCTCGACGGTCTCGGCCCCGGCCTCGCGCAGCCAGGCCTCGCCCTTTTGCCACAGGGTCTCGATTTCTTCGGGCATGTCCTCGACGCGGTATTCCCTGGGAATCCCGACCCGGAGCCCCCGGACGTCGCCGGAAAGCGCCGCCTCGTAGTCGGGCACGGCGCGCGGCGCCGAGGTCGAGTCCATGGGGTCGTGGCCGGCCATCGCGCCGAGCACGATGGCGACGTCGCGCACCGTGCGGGCGAAGGGTCCGGCCTGGTCCAGCGAGCAGGCGAAGGCGACGATGCCCCACCGCGAACAGCGCCCGTAGGTCGGCTTGAGGCCGACGATGCCGCAGAACGAGGCCGGCTGGCGGATCGAGCCGCCGGTGTCGGTGCCGATCGAGGCCGGGCACAGGCCCGCCGCCACGGCCGCCGCCGAGCCGCCCGACGAGCCGCCGGGCACCAGGTCCTTGTCGTCCTTGCCGCGCCACGGGTTGACCACCGGCCCGTAGTGGCTGGTCATGTTGGAGGAGCCCATGGCGAACTCGTCCTGGTTGGTCTTGCCGAGCATCACCGCCCCGGCTTCGGCGAGGTTGCGGGTGACGGTGGATTCATAAGCCGGGACGTAGCCGTCGAGGATGTGCGAGCCGGCGGTGGTCAACACGCCCTCGGTGCAGAACAGGTCTTTTACGGCGACCGGGATGCCGTCCATGGGGCCCCGCACCTCGCCCTTGGCGCGCCGGGCGTCCGAGGCCGCGGCCCGTTCCAGGGCCAGCTCGGGGGTCTCGGTGATGAAGGCGTTGAGGTGGCTTCCTGCCGCCATGGCCTCGATGCAGGCCCGGGCCAGCTCGAGCGCCGAGAAGTCGCCGGCGGCCAGCCCGTGGCGGGCCTCGGCGACGCTCAGCTGGTTGGGCCGGGCGCTCATTCGATCACCTTGGGCACGGCGTAGAAGCCGTCCTGGGGGTCGGGGGCGTTGGCCAGCACCGCATCCCGGCGGTCGCCCGAGGTCACCACGTCGGCGCGCCGGGGCAGCTCCATGTCGACGACGCTGGCCATCGGCTCGACGCCCTCGGTGTCGACCTCGTCGAGCTGCTCGATCCAGCCGAGGATGTGCGACAGCTCGCCGGCCAGGTGGTCGAGCTCGTCGTCGTCGATCCTGATCCGGGCCAGGAAGGCGATGTTCCTGACGGTATCCTTGTCGAGCGCCATGGGAGCGACCCTCCGCCAACCAGGGGCGCGGAAGGTAGCACCCGTCCGGACGGGCCGCAAGCGGGCAGCGGCCGTCACTCCCGGCTTGCGGCGAGGGCCTCCCAGAACTTGTCGTTCCATGCCGCGATGGCGATCTCGGTGGCGGCGGCGAGCGCCGTGGCGACGCCCTCGGCGGGCTTCTCGGCGACCTTGGGGGTCGCCCTGAACTCCTTCAACGAGACCCCGTCGAAGACCACCCGCCGGTCCTTGCGGTGGTACATGAAGACGGTGGAGAAGGTCTCGTCGTAGTTGTCGCCGACCTCCAGCACGTCGATGCTGATCTGGTAGATCGGCTTCTGGGACAGATCGTAGGGCACCTCGGTGATGAACATCGGGGCCAGGAACTCGTAAAGGGTGCCCTTGTGGATGCATTGCAACAGGAGGTCGTAGTCGAAGGTGCCGAAGGGCTCGCCCTCGACCTCGGCGCGGCCTTCGTAGCGGATGGTGTAGCCGCACGAGGCGCCGCCGGAGACCGACACCCGGCCCTTGATGTCGGCGCCCAGCGCGCCGTCGATCAACGCCAGCAGCGCCGGCGCGTAGACGAACCCCAGGTCCTCGTCCTGCTTCCTGACGGCCAGCCACGAGGCCTCCTTGGGCCGGCCCACCGCCTCGACGCGCTGGCCCTTGTCGAGGCGGCCGATCTTGCGGCTGGAGGTCTTGGGCTTGGCCCGGACGTTGATCTTCTTGATCACCAGGTAGGTTCCCGTCACCGGGGTCATGGGGATCGAGAAATCGGGCTTGATCTTCTTCTCGATGATCAACTCGAGTAGCGGCGCGTAGACGAACCCCAGGTCCTCGCCCTGCTTCCTGACGGCCAGCCAATTGCCGTCCTTGGACCGCCCCACCGCCTCCACCTTCTCGCCCTTCCTCAACACCATGGTCCGCCGGCTGGAGGTCGACGGCCTGGTCCGGACGTTGACGTTGTCGATCACCCGGTAGGTCCCCGGATCGGGGGTCACCGGGACGCCGAGGAAGGTCTCCTGGGCGGCGGCCGAGGCGGCCAGCCCCAGGACCACGACCAACGATCCGATCCAGCCGCGCAGGCGGACAGGCTGTCGGTTGACGGTGGCGAACATCCCGATCTCCCGTCGGCCCCCCGACGATCCCAGGAATTAGGAATAACAAAGGCTTATACCAAGGAATGATGATAGCCAACAGACGCGGTTCCGACCACCGTCTTTTTGCGGTTTGCCGGTGGCGGTGCTACCTTCCGCCCGGCAATGGAGGGGTTCTCATGGCGATCGTCACCCTCGAGCAACTGGCGGCGGAACTCGGACCGGCGAGACGGCTGCTCGGCCTGGACGTGGGAAGCAAGACCGTGGGGCTGGCCCTGTCGGATCTGTCGCGGACCGTGGCGACGCCTTTCGAGGTCCTGCGGCGGACCAGGTTCGCCGCCGACGCCGAGCGCCTGGCGCGGATCGTCGCCGAGCACGATGTCGGCGGCCTGGTCATCGGCCTGCCGCTCAACATGGACGGCACCGAGGGGCCGCGCTGCCAGTCGGTGCGCCAGTTCGCCGCCAACCTGCTGGAGACCATGGAGCTGCCGATGGCGCTGTGGGACGAACGGCTGTCGACGGCGGCGGTCGAGCGGATGCTGATCCGCGAGGCCGACATGACGCGCCAGCGCCGCGCCCAGGTCGTCGACAAGGCCGCCGCCGCCTACATCCTGCAAGGGGCGCTCGACGCCATGGCCAGGCTGTGAGCGGCGGCGGGGCTCCGCCCCGGTCCCCGTTTTCGCGGGGTCTTCGACCCCACACCCCATTGAATGGAGTCCGGACGATCGGGGTCAGGTTGATCGAGCTTTTCGCCGTGATGTCCGCTTTCCCATTGATTACGCCCGCTGCCGCTGGCAAAGCCGACTACGTTGGAAGCAGGGGATTAGGGCTGGTTGTGACCCAAAGGAGACGATGGAGAGGACTGTGAGCAGGCGATACAGCAAGGACTACGTTGACCAGGAAGCCGCTGCGAGGGATGCTCGTGCTGGGATGTGGCACGGTGGGTTCATGCGGCCGTGGGAATGGGGTGGATGATGGAAAATGAGTGTTTCCTATCCAGGCGCGTTGTCGCGGCGTTCCTTCTGGCCCTGCTTGTCTGGTGGCTGGGAATGGCGGGAGCCCAGTCCGATGAGTTGATGCAGGCCTTTGAACAATACCAGGCGCTTGAAAAACAGGGGCGCTACGCCGAGGCCGAACGTTTTGCCCGCAAGGCCCTGGAACTGGGAGAGAAGGAGTTCGGGCCGGACCATCCTTACGTGGCCGAGAGCCTCGATAACCTCGCCTTGCTGTACTACGATCAGGGCCGCTACGCCGACGCCGAGCCCCTCTTCAAGCGCTCCCTGGCGATCTGGGAGAAGGCCCTGGGACCCGACCATCCCTCGGTGGCCCTGAGCCTCAACAACCTCGCCGGGCTGTACGTTTTCCAGGGCCGCTACGCCGACGGCGCGCGGGCGACGGTGCAAGGGTGGCGGTGAGGGTGCGCCATTGTGGCTCTTGCCCATCGAGGTTCCAGAGCCACGATTCGCAAGAAGCAAAAGGAAATATCTGATCCCGGACCTTCAAGACTTGCGCACCATGGCGAGAATGCCCTGCCGAACCCCTTCTCTCTTTACGTTCTCTCCGACCCATCGGGCCCATGTATCCTGCGAAATCGTACTTGACCGATTATTGTCGCTCATTAACTATGGTGGGCTCATTTTTTCGCAAGACCCTGAGTGGACGAAAACTGTATGGGCCACCTTGTGACCGATCAAGGGCCCACGCTAGCCGAATCTGCGGCTCATTCGCGATGATAAGGGAGGAAAAGCGATCATGATCAAGACACCTGAGAAATCAAAAATGTTTGGCAAGCAGACAAGACGCTCGTTTTTGAAACGCGGTGCCGCATTCGGCTCGGTCGTGCTGGCGGCGCCGATGATCATGCGCAAGGCCGCGGCGGACGAAAAAGTCCTGAACTGGCTGACGTATTCCGGCCACTCGGCCGATGAGGTGGTCGGGCCGTTCGTGGAAGCGACCGGCATAAAGATCAGGGCCAAGGAGTATGCCGACGGTGAGAAGATGTTGGCGCTTATCCATGGCTCGCCGCGCGGCACGTTCGACCTGGTGACGAGCGATGCACCTTATGTGGAACTGTTGGTCAAATCCGGCCTGCTCCAGGAGATGAAACCGGGCGATTACGCTTTGGACACGTTCTTTCCGGAGTTCCGGTCCTGGGAGCAGCACTGGTTCGACGGCAAGCTTTTTGCGCTCTTGACAAGCTGGGGATACAACGGCCTCGCCTACAATACCGAGAAGCTTTCTGCTGACGACGTTTCATCCTACGACGTCATGTGGAGCGAGGCGGTCAAGGGCAAGCTCGGCATGCGCGACTGGTACCTTCCGGTCATGGGCTGCTTCAGTGCCTATATGGGCCACAAGGACCCGTACGATATCAGTGATAGCCAGTTCGAGGCGCTGAAGAAGCTCATGTTTTCGGTGAAGCCGAGCGTTGCCGGTTACTGGAACTTCTCCGGCGTGTTCGATTCTCTGGCGAATCGCGGCGCCTATGTCATCCCAGGGTGCGGCGACTGGATCACCGGCCTGCTGCAGCGGGCGAACCATCCGATCGAAAGCGCCGTTCCGAAGGAGGGTGCGATCATGTGGACGGAATCCGTGTCGGTCATCCGCGACACTCCGCGTCTTGAGCAGGCCAACAAACTCATCCGCTATCTCACCGGCGTCGAAGGACAGATACGGCTCATGACCAAGTCGTCCTACATGGCCAACGGACCGAGCGAGGATGCATGGAAGCATCTCAACGAGACCAACCCGCGCGAAGCCAAAATGCTGCACATGACTTCGGAGAGCGACAACATAATGAATGTGTTGCGCGACGGTAGAATCATTCCGCGCCGTCTGCCGTCGCAGCAATCGATGGAAACCTGGCAGGAAGCCTATACCCAGTTCCAAACCCTGTGATCGGCGGTGACTGAAACGGGGCACGACCGCAAGACGAAGCACGGAAAGGCGCCTGATCTCAGGCGCCTTTCTACCTATGCATCACGCCAGGCTTTTATAGCAGTATTTGGTGGGCCGCTTGCTTTTTGGCAGGGGACCTTCTTCGTCGCGCCGGCCGTCTTCATGGTCGTCATGTCGTTCTGGTCCGTGCGCAACTACCAGCTGTCGCCGGACTTTACGTTCAAGAACTGGCAGGCGATTTTAGTCGCCGATTATGTGTGGGACGCGTTTATGAGGTCGCTCTTGGGCGCCGGTCTCGCCGCCGCCGCCGCGACGGTCGTGGCATTTCCCTGCGCTTACTTTCTCGGCCTGAAAGTTTCGCCCAGGCTGCGTATCCTGGGTGCCTGCTTGATCATGGCTCCGTTCTTCACTAGTTTCCTTGTGCGCGCATATACCTGGCGGACGATGCTTGGTGATGAGGGTGTGGTCAACGCTTTTCTCGGCTGGTTCGGCCTGGGCCCGGCACAGATGATCAACAACCTGTTTGGATCTGTCATCGGGTATCTCACATTGGTGATGCCGCTTGTTCTGCTTCTGCAGTTGTTCAGTATCTCCGCCGTGGACCGGCAGTTGATCGAGGCCGGCCAGAATCTCGGCTGCAGTCCGGCGAAAACTATCTTCCGGGTGATCATTCCGGCGGCGAGGAACGGCATCGTCCTCGCTGCCGCCTTCGCATTCGTGCTGAGCTTTGGTGATCTGATCAGCCCGCAGGTATTGGGCGGCTCCAATCCTCCCACATTGAGCATCCTCATCGTTGACCAGGTGCGAGGCGGCCTGCAATGGCCGCGCGCCTCGGTCATCGCCTTGATGATGGTGTTCACTCTGGCGCTTGTCGTCTCGGCGGCTATGGCCTTCGCCTATGGCGGCGCCAAGAGGCGCAACGGCGGGGAGTGAGGCGATGCGTCTGGTCCTCAAAGCCTATGTCGTTCTGGTCTTCGCGTTCATATTCGCGCCGATCATCGTGAGTTTCGTGTTCTCGTTCAGCGAGAACAGGTTTCCGACGCTGCCGCTCACAGAATTCAGCACGCGCTGGTACCAGAGGGTGCTGGAGGAGCCCGCATTCGCGCAGGCCTTCGGCCGCAGCTTGATCGTGGCGGGCCTCACCTCGACGATCTCCACGTTCATTGGATTCGGCGCCGCCTATGTTGATTATCGCTACCGGTTCTTCGGTCAAAAACTCTATGTCGCCATAGGCATAGTGTCTCCGATGGTCCCCGTGCTCATACTCGGCGTGGCCATGCTGATGTTTCTTTCCCAGATCGGACTTTCCGGCGCTCTGCACTCCGTCGTCATCTCCCATGTGGTCCTGTGTATCCCGTTTGCCATAGCGATCAACCGTCTGAAGCTGTCGCATATGGAACCAAACCTGGAGGCGGCGGCCTGGAATCTCGGCGCCAATGAATGGCGCACCATGCGGATGATCATACTGCCTTACTGCATGCCCGCCATTCTCGCCTCCGTGTTCATCACCGCAGCCATTTCACTTGACGAGTTCGCCATCGCCTGGTTCGTCTCCGGTCTTGAAGAAACCTTGCCCGTCAGGGTCCTGAACCTGGTCGCGCGCCAGTCGAGCCCGAGCGTGAACGCCATTGGCAGCTTCACCTTCACTCTGTCTCTGACGCTGGTGGTTCTCGCGCAAGTCGTCCTGATCGTCAGCCAGAGACGTTCAACGATCTCGGGAGGGGAGGAGTGAGCGCGCCACGGAAACATAGCGCGGACGCCGGCAAACCGTTCCTGAAATTCGTCGACGTCGAGAAGCGCTTCGGCGGCACGCTAGCGGTCAAGAACTTCAATTTGGAAATCGAGCGCGGCAATTTCGTCGCGATCATGGGGCCGAGCGGTTGCGGCAAGACCACCACGCTGCGCATGCTGGCGGGTCTGGAGCGGCTGACCGCCGGATCCATCTTGCGAAACGGGGAAGTCATTGACGACGTTCCGCCCTGGCTGCGCCGAATGCCTCTTGTCTGGCAGAACTACGCCCTGTTCCCGTTCCTGACTGTGTTGGACAATGTCGCCTTCGGGCTTCGCAACGACGACGTCACGAAACGGGAGCGGCACCGCCGCTCGGTAGAGTGGCTTGAGCGGTTGGGCATCGCGAACCTGGCGCAGCGCAACCCGGCGACCCTCTCTGGCGGTCAAGCGCAACGGGTCGCGCTGGCCCGCGCCCTCGTGCTCGAGCCGGATATTTTGCTCCTCGACGAGCCCCTCTCGGCCCTTGATGCCCACATGGTGGTGAAGATGCAAGCGGAGCTTGCCGAGTTGCAGCGAGCCCTTGGAATCACTTTCTTATACGTCACCCACAATCAATCAGAAGCCTTCGCAATGGCGGACCGGGTGGTCATCATGAACAACAGCGAGATTCAGCAGGTCGGAAGCCCGGTCGACGTCTACCGCGCACCCAAGACGCGGTTCGTCGCAGAGTTCGTCGGCACCAACAACATTATCGATGGTGTCATAAAATCGGTGGTCAAGGGCGAATGCTTGGTCGAGACCGCACTCGGCCGCTTCGCCTCGTCCAATCCTTCGAACGCGTCGGTCGCAACCGGCCACAATGTCCACCTTGTGGTGAGCGCGGACTTGGTGACAGTAAACAAGGCGGCGGCGAAGACCGCTAACATCGTGACCGCCCGCCTGGTTGGCGAGAGCTTCGTCGGCAATGTCGTCACCCTTGTGCTGGAAGCGAAGGGCGGGCAGGACCTCAAAGTGCAGCTCCAGCAACGCGCCCTGCAGGACCTGAACATTCGCGCCAATGACGCGGTCACCCTGGCGTTCGAGCGCGGGGACACGCTGATCATACCTGAAAAATAGGGCGGGCCCGACGACAGAGGAGGAAATGCGATGAACTTCCAAGACACCGTCAAGATCGAACAGCTGAACTGGATGGAGTACGCGGCGCGCATTCGCGAACACCAGCCGGTCATTTTTCTGCCGGTCGGTGCGTTGGAGCAACACGGACCGCATCTTCCAATGAACTGCGACGAGGTGATCCCGCGCGAAATTTCCGAAGAAGTTGCGAGAAACGTTAACGGGCTGGTCGCGCCATCGCTGTTCTATGGCTACAAGTCCCAGCCGCGCACCGGTGGGGGCAACCACTTTCCGGGAACGACGAGCCTCAGCGCCGAAGCGATGATCGCGAGTGTCCGTGACGTCACTACCGAATTTGCTCGCCACGGCGCGAGGCGCATCGTCCTCATGGACGGGCATTGCGAAAACACGATGTTCATCATCGAAGGCATAGATCTCGCGCTGCGGGAGCTGTTTCGCGAGGGCGTGACCGACATGAAGATCCTGCGGATCGGATATTACGAGTTCACAAGCGCGGAGACGGAGAAGATAGTATGGACGGACGGCTTTCCAAGCTGGCCGCTAGAGCATGCGGGCGTTATGGAAACATCGGTGATGCTTTATCGCCACCCGGAACTCGTCGACATGTCGAAACTTGCGACCGACGGTCCGGCGCAATTTCCGCCCTACGACGTATACCCGGTGTCATTCGAGAATCTGCCCGGATTGCCGCGCTCGGGGGTGCTTTGTTTGGCGAAGATCGCCACGGCGGAAAAAGGCAAGCTGATGTTCGACGAATATGTCGCGGGAATCACCGATGCGGTGACCGACGAATTCGGCCTCGGGCGATAGCCGGCTCCCGCCACCGGCATCGCGTACTTCCGGTGTTGGCTATCAGCAGCGGTTCCAGGCTACCACGGACCACGACCGCTTGGGAACGACAAGCCGACATTCCAAGTCCAAGAGCTTGTCCGCATTCCTTGTGACACGTCAAGTTTGGAGGCATGCGCCGTTCCTGGCCATGGGAAGGCCCTTCTTGTCTTGTCCGGGGAGATCGCGTAACCAGTTGCGGCCATGATCCAAATCCTTTCGGCGCTGGCTCCGGTGTTCTTGTTGATCCTGATCGGCTTCGGGCTCAGGAAGACGGGGCTGATCGCGCTTGCCTACTGGACGCCGGCCGAGAAGCTGACCTATTATGTGTTCTTTCCCGCCCTGCTGATCGCCAACGGGGCGCGGGCCGATCTGGGCGGGATCGAAGTCGGGCCGATGGCGGCGGTGCTGATCGGCGGGGTGGGGCTGGTCGCCCTGGCGGCGGTGGCGCTCAAGGGGCCCCTGGGGCTCGCCGGGCCGACCTTCACCTCGCTCTTCCAGGGCAGCTTCCGGCCCAACGTCTACGTCGGGGTGGCCGCCGTCTCGGCCCTCTACGGTGAGGCGGGGCTGACCCTGATCTCGGTGGCCATCGTGATCCTGGTGCCGACCGTCAACTTGATCAGCGTCCTCGCCCTGGCCCGCCACGGCGCCGGCAACGCCGGCCGGCGGGGCTGGCGGCGGGCGGTGGTGCAGGTGATCAGCAACCCGCTGATCATCGCCTGCCTGGTGGGCGCCCTGCTCAACGCCGCCGGCCTCGGCCTGCCGCCGGTGGTCGCGCCGTTGCTCGACATCCTGGGCCGGGCCGCGCTGCCGGTCGGCCTGATGGCGGTCGGCGCCGGGCTGAGTTGGGCCGCGTTGCGCGCCGCCGGGCGGCTGGTCGCGCTGACCACCGTGCTCAAGCTCGGCGTCCTGCCGCTGGTGACCCTGGCGCTTGGCCGCCTGCTGGGCCTCGACGGGCTGACCGCCACCGTGTGCCTGATATACGCGGCGCTGCCCGGCTCGGCATCGTCCTACGTCCTGGCCCGCCAGATGGGCGGCGACGAAAAACTGATCGCCGGCATCATCACCGCCACCACGGTGGCCGCCGCGGCGACCATGCCGCTGTGGGTGACCGTGGCCGGCTGATATCATACCGGCCGGCGCGAGCCCCTAAGTGTTTAAGGTTAGTTGCCCCTCAGTCGCCGGGCGGGCCGGTGGCCCTTGGCTACGGGCCTTCGGCCCGACGCGCTGGCGCGCTTTTCGACATGGCAAGGGCCATGTCGAATCTATAAAGCGATCAGCGCCGGGTTTGTATCCAGCGCCAGTTTTTGGATCGGTTTATCGAGGGGACCAGCCCAGCCCTATCAAGCATGTCTCCAAACCGGCATGGCCCTTCGCCATGCCGGCAAGCGCGACCGCGCGTCGGCGCTTATGCGCCGTAGCCAAGGGCCGCAGGCCCGCCCGGCGATTGAGGGGCATTGAAAACTACAAGGGCCGCAGGCCCGCCCGGCGATTGAGGGGCAATAATAACGGCGAGTCGATTCATCGGCTCGCCGGTATCAGGTGAAGATGCCCTTGAGGGTGAAGAAGAACAGGGCGGCCAGGACGCCGCCGATGGGCAGCGTCACCACCCATGAGATCGCGATGCCGCCGATCACCCGGAGATCGATGGCGCCGATGCCCCGCGCCAGGCCGACCCCCATCACCGCGCCGACCGCGATGTGGGTGGTCGATACCGGCATCCCGGTGCGCGAGGCGAGGACCACGGTGGCCGCCGCCGCCAGGGTCGCCGAGAAGCCCCGGGTCGGGGTCAGCTCGGTGATCTTGGTGCCGATGGTCCGCATCACCCGGTAGCCGTAGGTGGCCAGGCCGACGACGATGCCGAAACCGCCGAGCAGCAGGACCCAGATCGGCAACGCCGATTTCTGGGCCACCTCGCCGCCCGACTGGACGATGCTGATCACCGCCGCCAGCGGTCCGATGCCGTTGGCGACGTCGTTGGAACCGTGGGCGAAGGCCATGGCGCTGGCGGTGAACAGCATCATCGGCGTGAACACCTTCTCGACGCTGGCGAAGTGGAACTCCTTGTCGGCCTTCTTGTCGACCGTGATCCGGTCGATCAGCTTCCAGCCGATGGCCGCCATGACCAGCCCGAACACCACCGCGGCGAGGAAGCTCATCGGCACGCTGAGGTCCAGATTGAGGTGCGTGAGCCCCTTGAACAGGGTGACCAGCGAGATGATGAAGCCGGCCATGAAGACGTAGACGGGACCCCACCTCTTGGCGCTCTCGAAGGGGTTCTCGGCATTGAGGATCAACTGGCGAATGCTGGTCATGATGAGGAAGGCGACGGTCCCGCCGAGCAATGGGGAGACCACCCAGCTGACGACGATCTGGCCGATCTTGCCCCAGTTGACGGCGTCCATGCCGATGCCGGCGATGGCGAAGCCGACCACGGCGCCGACGATTGCATGGGTGGTCGACACCGGCCACCCCCGCATCGAGGCGATCATCAGCCAGACCGCCGCCGCCAGTAGCGACGCCAGCATCCCGAAGACCAGGATCTCGGGGGTGTCGGCGATCGAGCTCGGGTCGATGATCCCCTTGCGGATGGTCCTGGTGACGTGGCCCCCGGCAAGCGCCGCGCCGCCGAACTCGAAGATGGCGGCGATAATGATCGCCGTGCGGACGGTGATCGCCCCGGAGCCCACCGAGGTGCCCATCACGTTGGCGACGTCGTTGGCGCCGATGCCCCAGGTCATGTAGAGACCGAACACCAACCCGATGATGATGAAGACGGTTCCAAACTCGGCGATGATTTCCATGGACGGTGTTCCGGGGCTGAGGGAAGGGGTTACCGGTCAGCGGGCGAGCAGCAGGCGCAGGCGGTTGCCGATCATTTCGGCGTAATCGGCGAGGTTGCCGATCTGCTTGATCAACTGGTACCAGAAGACCACCGATACCGGGTTCATCGTCTCCTCGTTGGCGAACAGTTCGCTGAGCAGGTCGAAGGCCATGCGGTCGGTGTCGGTCTCGATCTTGCTCAACTCGTCGACCATCTCGCCGACCAGTTCGGATTCGCGGCCCCTGAAGCCGGTCTCGACCAGCTCGTCGAGCTCGCCGATGATCCTGTCCGCCTGGGTGCAGGCGTCGACGCAGCGCCGGGTGAAGGCCATCAGCAGCTCGCACATGGTCTTCGGGACCTCCATCCGGCGGACCGCCAGCATCCCGGCCAGGTCCTGGGCGGTGTCGGCGATCTGGTCCTGGACCTCGAGGATGTTCAACAGGTCGGCCCGGTTGACCGGCATCATCAGGCTCTTGGGCAGGTGGGCGCGAAGCTCGTTCTTGATCGCGTCGGCCTCCGATTCCAGCTCGAAGATCCGTTCCGTGATGATCCCGACCTTGTCGTGGTCGCCGTCGCACAGGGCGTCGAACATGTCGGGCACCTCGCCGGCGCAGCGGGTGACGACCTTCATGTGTGCCTGCATGGGCTTGAACGGCGAGCGTCCGAACAGACGCGAGAAGGAGGATTTGGTTGTCATGGCTGAACCTTCCGGGTAGTCCACAACTTAGCCGACCGCTTGGAAGTGTTCAATGGCGCGAACTAAGGAACCAGGCCACTACGGCGATGGGCGGCGGCGGCGGCGGGCGCGGCGGCGCGGCTGGGGGGCATCGCCGGCGGCGGCACCGGCCTTGTCGTGGCTCGGGGGGCCGAGGGTTTCGGCGATCCGCTCGATGTCCGGACGCCGCCGGGACGGGGTGCTCTCCAGGGCCCGGCGCATGGCGGCGATGTGCTCGGCCGTCGAGCCGCAACAGCCGCCGATGATCCGCGCCCCGATGTCGCGGGCGATGCATGCATAGCGGCCCATGGACTCGGGCGTCCCCCGGTAGACCACCTCACCCTCGACGTACTCGGGGATTCCGTTGTTGCTCTTGGCGATGATCGCCGTGCCCGGCGGCGCGGCGGCGGCGATCTCCAGGATCGCCGCCGCGAGGTCGGGCGAGCCGGAGCCGCAATTGGCCCCCATGGCGATCAGCTCGTGAGGCAGCTCGGCGAGATGGGCCACGAACTCGGACGGCGACACCCCCATCATCGTCCGGCCGTTGGAATCGAAACTGAAGGTGGCGGTCATCGGCAGGCCGACGCTCGAGGCGCCGCCCACCGCGGCCCGCAGCTCGTCGAACGAGGACAGGGTCTCGATCCACAGCACGTCGACCCCGCCCTCGGCCAGGGCCTCGGCCTGCTCGGCGAAGGAGGCGGCGCCGTCCTCGACGGACAGCGGGCCGAGCGGCTGGTAGAGCTCGCCGGTCGGCCCCATCGAGCCGGCGATCGCCACGTCGCCGCGGCCGCTGTCCTCGACCGCCCGGCGGGCCAGCTCGACACCGTGGAGGTTGATCTCGCGACAGCGGTCCTGGCAACCGTGGAGTTCGAGCCGATTGCGGTTGCCGCCAAAGGTGTTGGTCAGGATGATGTTCGATCCGGCGGCGAGGAACTCGCGGTGCAGCTCGATCACCTTGTCGGGCTGCTCGAAGTTCCAGCGCTCCGGCGCCTCGCCGCTCGCCAGCCCCTTGGCGAAGAAGGCGGTCCCCGTCGCCCCGTCGGCCAGCAGCCAGGGGCGGGTGTCCAGCAGGTCGCGCAGCTTGTCCGACATCGGGCCTCCCGGTGCATGGGCTCGCCGATCTTAAGTCCATTCCCGATCGGCCGCCACAGCCTTCGCCAGCCATGATCCTTGCCGGCGGCGAAACGCCGCAGACCCCGTTTCCCATCCCGTCCATCCGTCCATATTGATGTCATGAAGACGGGGGTCTTCCTCGGTCTTTGGTTATTTTTTCGACCCGATCCTCGGTTCCCGGCCGCCGATCAGGCGCCTGATGTTGGCGTGGTGGCGGACCACGGAGAACGCCGCCAGCAGCGCCGCCAGCAGGGTGTCCGGGAGGTCGGACAGCAGCGCCATGTAGACCGGCGCCGCGGACAGGGCGACCAGCGCGGCCAGCGACGAATAGCGGAAGATGGCCGCCGTCGCCAGCCAGGTCAGGCAGGCCAGCAGCCCCACCGGCCAGGCCGCCGCCAGCAGCACGCCGAGCGTCGTCGCCACCCCCTTGCCGCCCTTGAAGGCGAGCCACGGCGGGAAGTTGTGGCCGAGCACGGTGAACAGCCCGGCGGCCAGCCCGGTCATCGGTGCTCCGGCGGCGGCGCCCCACCAGGCGAACGCCGCCACCGCCACCACCCCCTTGCCGCCGTCCAGCACCAGGGTCGCCGCCGCCAACCCCTTGCGCCCAGTACGCAGGACGTTGGTGGCGCCGATATTGCCCGAACCGATGTCGCGGATGTCGCCGAGCCCGGAAAGGCGGGTCAGCACCAGGCCGAAGGGGATCGAGCCGAGAAGATACCCGCCCACGGCGGCGGCCAGGGTCTGCCATGCCAGCAACTCGCCGGCCCAGGACATGATTAGTCGTCCAGCTTGAAGACGGTGCGGCCGTCGATCACCGTGCGCAGGACCCGGCCCTGCACCGGGCGGCCGTCAAACGGCGTGTTCTTGGACTTGCTGAGCAGGTCGTCGGCCTCCACCTTCCAGCCGCGCTGGGGGTCGAACACCACCAGGTCGGCCGGCGCTCCCTTGTCGAGCCGCCCGGCGGGCAGCCCCAGCAGGTCGGCCGGGGCGCGGGTGATCAGCCCCAGCGTCTCGAGCAGCGACAGGTGGCCGTTGTGGTGCAGCTCGAGGGTTACCGCCAACAGGGTCTCGACCCCGATGCCGCCGAAGGCGGCCTGGGCGAAGGGCAGCCGCTTGGCGTCCTCGTCCTGGGGCGCGTGGTCCGAGGCGATGGCGTCGATGGTGCCGTCGACCAGCCCGGCGACCACCGCCTGGCGGTCGTCCTCGTCGCGCAGCGGCGGCGACAGCTTGGCGAAGGTCCGGTAATCGCCGAGCGCGGTCTCGTTCAGCGCGAAATACGGCGGCGCGGTGTCACACGTCACGTCCAGCCCCTGGGCCTTGGCCCGGCGCACCGCATCGATGGCGTCGGCGGTCGACAGGTGGGCGAAGTGGAGCCGCGCCCCGGTCATCGTGGCGAGGCGGATGTCGCGTTCGACGATGATGGTTTCGGCCTCGCGCGGGATTCCCGACAGGCCGAGGCGGGTCGCCATCTCGCCCGAGTTCATGTCGCCGCCAGCGGCCAGGCTGGGCTCCTCGGGGTGCTGGATGATGAGCAACCCGAAGGTGGCGGCGTAGCTCAAGGCCCGGCGCATCACCTGGGCGTCGGCGACCGTCTTGACGGCGTCGGTGAAGGCCAGCGCCCCGGCTTCCGAAAGCATCCCCATTTCGGCAATCACCTGGCCCTCCAGGCCCTTGGTCACGGCGCCGTAGGTGTAGACCTTGGTCAGCCCCAGCTTGCGCGCCCGGCGGGCGACGAACTCGACCACCGACATGTCGTCGATCACGGGAATGGTGTTGGGCAGGGCGACCATCGAGGTGATGCCCCCGGCCGTCGCCGCGCGGCCGGCCGAGGCCAGCGTCCCCTTGTGCTCCTCGCCCGGTTCGCGCAACTGGACCCGGATATCGACCAACCCCGGGGCCAGGCAGGCGCCGGCGCAATCGACCTCGCGGATGCCGTCGGGAACCCCGTCGGCGAACAGCCCGGGCCCGAAGTCGGCGATCGTCTCGCCGTCGGTGAGCAGCGCCCCGGTCCGATCCAGGCCCGAGGCCGGGTCCAACAGCCGGGCGTCGAGATAGGCCACCCGGCCCAGGGGTTCGCCGGTCCCGGGCGTCATCGCCCGGCCTCCGGATGGGGCAGGTTGAGGGCCAATATCTCGAGGCAGGCCATGCGCACCGCGACCCCCATCTCGACCTGCTCGCGGATCGCGCTGCGGCCGATGTCGTCGGCGACCAGCGAGTCGATCTCGACGCCGCGGTTCATCGGCCCGGGGTGCATGACCAGGGCGTCCGGCTTGGCGTTGGACAGCTTCTCGTAGTCGAGCCCGAAGAAGTGGAAGTACTCGCGGATCGAGGGGAAGAAATTGGCGTGCATGCGCTCGGACTGGAGGCGCAGCATCATCACGATGTCGCAGTCCGCGAGGCCCTTGTTCATGTCGTGGAAGACCTCGACGCCCAGCTTCTCGGCCTGGGCCGGGATCAGGGTCTTGGGGCCGATCAGGCGGACCCGCGCCCCCATGGTGTTGAGCAGGTGGATGTTGGAACGGGCCACCCGGGAATGGACGATATCGCCGCAGATCGCCACCAGCAGCCCCGACAGGCGGCCGGTGCGCCGCCGGATGGTGAGGGCGTCGAGCAGGGCCTGGGTGGGGTGGGCGTGGCTGCCGTCGCCGGCGTTGATCACCGCGCAGTTGACCTTCTCGGACAGCAGCTTGACGGCGCCCGAGTCGGAATGGCGCACCACCAGCACGTCGGGGTGCATGGCGTTCAGCGTCATCGCGGTGTCGATCAGGGTCTCGCCCTTCTTGATCGCGCTGGTCGAGGTGGTCATGTTGATGACGTCGGCGCCGAGCCGCTTGCCGGCCAGCTCGAACGAGGTCCGGGTGCGGGTCGAGGCCTCGAAGAACAGGTTGATGATCGAGCGCCCGTGGAGCAGGGTCTTCTTCTTGTCGGCCTGCCGGTTCTGGTCGACGTAGCTTTCGGCGCGGTCCAGCAGAAGGGTGATGACGTCGGGCGAAAGCCCTTCGATTCCGAGCAGGTGGCGGTGGGGGAAGGAGGGGGTGTCCTGGGCGCCGGATGTCATGGCCCGGCACTATAGGACCCCGCGGGCGGGCTAAGCAAGACGCGGAACGATCAGGCCATGGCCCCGGTTCCCGGATAGGCCTTTTGAAATGGCTCGTCGTCTTCGAAGCGGGTCGGCCGATAGGGCTCGATGGGGAGGATTCGACTGGCCCCGAATGCCATCTTCTCGGCCACCATCATGGAGATGCACGGGGCAAGTTTGAAGCCGCCCCCGGAGAGGCCGCAAATCGCGATCAGGCCGTCTTTCCCGGGAAAGCCCCCGATCAGGGGGTTGCTGTCGGGCGAGATGTCGTAGCGTCCCGCCCAGTGCGAAGTGATACGTCCGCCGTCGAGGCCGCGGAAGCAGTTCTCTAAATTCCGCAGGAAATGTCCGGCGCCGTCCCTTGGCAGGCTCTCATCGAGGGGATCGGGACGGGTCATGGCGCTGCCCCTGTTGGAGTCGCCGAACAGCATCCCGCCGTCTTGCGGGCGGTTGTAGCAAACCCCGGGAAGGTCGCGGACGACGGGGAATCGCTTGCCCGCATATTCCTCGTCGAAGCCAAAGTGGACGACCTTGTGATTGGTAATTTCGTACGGATAGTGAATTCCAACGGTCTCGGTGAGGGTGTTGGTCCACGCCCCGGCGGCGACGACCACGGTTTCACCGCATATGATCCCGTCGTCCGTTTCCACCCCGTCGACCTTGTCCTCCCGGGATTCCACCAGACGCCGGACGCCGACGCCCTGGCGGATTTCGACGCCCCCTCGGCGGGCCGCGTCGGCATAGCCGGTGGTTGTCAGGTGCGGATCGGCATAACCCGATAAGGGCTCGTATGCCGCCAGGGCGATGCGGGCGGGATTGAGCAGGGGATGGATTTCCAGGGCCTGACGGGTGTCGATCAAGTCGACCTCGGCGCCGGTTTCCCGTTGCATCTTGATGTTGCGCCGCAAATCTTCCGCTGCATCGGCGTCCGAGAAGATCAAATAGCCGCATCTCTCGAACCCCGATGAGCCACCGACCCGCTCGCTGAAATCGGCCAGAACGTCGCGCCCGGTGGTGGCCATTCGGCAGGTCAGCGGATTCGAATAGTGGGTGCGCACGATGGCGCAACTCTTCGCGGTATCGCCCGAACATACGGCGCCTTTGTCCAATATTAGAATGGAACGGCCGTCCAATTCGGCCAGATAGAATGCAAGGGAGCATCCGATCACGCCGCCGCCGATGATTATCGTGTCGTAGGCCTTGGCCATCCGCCTCCTCCATTGCCGCGACGACGGCTCAATCTCCGTGCGGCCCCTCTGCGCGCCGGGGCTTTCGACGGCCATCGGGGATCGGCGCGCCATTGACACGGGCAACCGGGAAACATTAGTGTACATCCATGAATCAAACTTGGTCTATACCAGAAGCGGATACGTGGTCTATACCAGATAATGCCCGGAGATCGTGGGACCGCAAAATTCCCTATTACTTGCGCATTCGGGATCATTTCGCGTCATTGATAGATACCGGCCGGTTGGCTCCGGGGATGAAACTGCCCCCGGAACGCACGCTCGGCGACCGCTTCGCCATTACCAGGGTCACCGTCCGTCAGGCGCTCATGCAGCTCGAGGCCGAAGGGCTCATCTATCGGCAAAACCGCCGCGGCTGGTTCGTTTCACCGCCGAGGATCCAATACGATCCGACCGCCAACGTCAGTTTCACCGAAAGTGCGACGCGCCAAGGCCGGGTCCCCGGCATAACCGTCTTGTCGAAGGAACGAATTCCGGCCACCACTTGGGAGAGCGAATACCTCGACATCGCCGAGGGCGATCCGATTTTTCTCATTCGCCGGCTGCGCTCGGTCGACGGACGCACGGTCCTCCTCGAGCACATTCATGTGGTTGCCGAGAGATTCCCCGGTCTTCTGGAGCACGCGCTCGACAGCTCGTTGACGGAATTGATATCCGAGCAGTACGGGGTCAACGAACATCGCGCCCGGATCGTCATGCGCCCGACCGCGTTGTCTGACCTCCAGGCCCGGGCCCTGGAGGTCGCGGCGGGGACGCCCAGTTTGTATCTTTGCCGGGTCATTCACGATCAGTTCGACAATGTGATAGAATTCGACCAGGAGTTCTGGCGTTTCGATGCGCTCGATATCTGTGTCGGGGTAAACGAAACGGCGCAAGAGGAAACATAAAAACAAGAAACTCGAGGGGGGAAGCAAGATGACCGGTGAAACACCGATCGTGGTGGTCAACGATATCTGCAAGACCTTCGACGTCCCGGGGCGCGACCCGGTCCATGCCCTTCAACACGTTACCAACCACGTCGACAAGGGCGAGGTCCTGGTCCTGATCGGACCGAGCGGTTCCGGCAAAAGCACCTTCCTTCGGGCGCTCAACGGACTGGAGGCCGTCGACAGCGGCTCCATCGTCATCGACGGCGTCGAGCTCACCGACCCCAAGACAAACCTCAACAAGTTGCGTCAGGGCGTCGGCATGGTTTTCCAGCACTTCAACCTGTTCCAGCACAAGACGGCGCTTGAAAACATCACCATGCCCCAGACGGTGGTTCTCAAGCGCTCCCAGCAGGAAGCCGACGAAATCGGCCACCAACTGCTCGAGCGCGTCGGCATCGGCGACAAGGTGGATTCCTATCCAAGCCAGCTTTCCGGCGGTCAGCAGCAACGCGTCGCCATCGCCCGTTCGCTGGCCATGACCCCAAAGGTCATGCTGTTCGACGAAGTGACATCGGCGCTCGACCCGGAAACGATCGGGGGCGTGCTCGATCTGATGGTGGAACTGGCCGCCGACGGCACGACCATGGTCGTCGTCACCCACGAAATGGGCTTTGCCCGCAAAGCGGCCGACCGCGTCATTTTCATGGACCAAGGCAGGATCATCGAAGAGGGTCTTCCCGACACCGTCTTCGACGATCCCCGGCACGAGCGCACCCGCACCTTCCTGAGCCAGATTATTTAGAACCTGTTTGGAAAGTCGATCACGGGTTGCGCGGAAAGACTTCGGAGTTTTTGGTATAGACCAGAATTAAAACCTGGTCTATACCAAGATGGTCTGGGTTTCGGAAGCCCCAGGACAAGATTCCTGAAAAAGGAACATCCGTCCGACGAGGACAAGACAGCAAAGGGAGATTGACGAGATGAACCGATTCACCAAACTGCTAACTCTGGGTATCTGCGCATTGGGACTGAGCGTGTTTGCCCACAACGCGTTGGCCGATGTGGTCAGCGATATCGTCAAGCGGGGGGAATTGCGCGTCGCCGTACAGACCCAGGGACCACCGGTGAGCTACGTCGACACCAAGGGCAACCGCACCGGCTTCGCGGTCGAGCTCGTCAAGATGATGGCCGAGGACATGGGCGTGAAGCTCAAGCTTCTCGACTACGACTGGAAGGGACTGATCCCCGCCGTCACTTCGGGCAAGGCTGATTTCCTGGCCGCCGACATGACGCCTAAGCCCAAGCGTGCGCTGGTTCTGATTTTCACCGAACCGTACATGTACAGCCGAAACGTCATTTACGCGAAGAAGTCCAAGCCGTTCAGGAAATGGCAGGACGCCTGCGTCAAGGGTGTCTCGGTCGCCGTGGTCCAGGGCAGCAGCAACGTCGGAGTGCTCAAGGCCAAGTGCCCGCTGGCGACGATCAAGGAATTCGCCGGCGGCGGGCCCGCCGTCGCCCAGGCCGTCTCCGCCGACCGCGCCGATGCCGGGATCAACGACGAGGCCTCGGCAAAAGGGTATATGATCGAGTATCCGGAATTCTGGATTCTCGATGGCGCGCCCGATAGAGGGCCGCTCAGCTTCGCCACCCGGCCCGAGGAAACCCACCTGGTCAGGTGGATGGACAACTACTTGATGTTGATCAAGGCCGACGGCCGCATGGACAAGCTCTTGGACTACTGGATGTTTGGCACCGCCTGGAAGACGGAGCAGACGCCAGTGCCGAAACAATAGGCGAAGATAAGCGCCTTCGTTGCGATCCCGGGGGCTCCGCCGGCATGGTGGAGCCCCCGTTATAGCGACCGGACAGGTTCCGGAAATCCGGCGGTAATCCATGGATTGGATCCTCGATTTCTACAACTACCGCGTCGCCGTCCAGTATGTACCGGAGTTCACGCGGGGCATTACGGCGACCGCCTGGATTTCGGCGGTGTCGCTGGTTTTGTCCCTGGTCATCGGCACGGTGGCCGCCATCATGCGGATGTCCGCCAACCCGATCCTGTGGCGCATCGCCGCCGGCTACGTGCAGGCGATCCGCTCGACGCCGCTGCTGATCCAGATCTATGTGATCTATTTCAGCCTGCCGGCGCTGCCCCTGCTCGGCCGCCGCCTGGACGAGATCGAAGGGGGCATCATCGCGCTCGGCCTCAACGCCGGCGCCTACATGAGCGAGATCATCCGCGCCGGCATCGAGTCCATCTCACGCGAGCAGGTCGAGGGCGCCCAGTCCGTCGGCATGACCTATCTGCAGCGCATGCGTCACGTGGTGCTGCCGCAGGCTTTCGCCAACGTCCTGCCGCCGCTGCTCGGCCAGACGGCGGTTCTCATCAAGGACTCATCCCTGGTCAGTTTCATCGGCGTCTTCGAGCTTTTCGGCGCCGGCTTGACGGTTCTCAGCGAGCGGCTGATGCCCAACGAAGCGTTCCTTACGGTCGCCGTCCTATACCTGGCGATTTACGGGGTCATGCTGTTTCTCTCCGATTACGCTCAGCGCCGACTGGGCGGGGTTCGGGGCTGATATGACCACGTTCGATGTGATTTCGGCCACCATGCCCTTCCTTCTGGAAGGATTGTGGATGACCTTCAAGATTTCGCTCATCACTATCATCTGCGGAAGTCTGCTCGGCTTCGTCGTCGGGATGCTGCGTACGGTGGGCGGCTGGCTCGTTTACGCGGCGCTGGGACTTTACATCCATACGTTGCGGGGGACGCCGTTCCTGGTCCATCTCTACATCATTTACTTCGTGCTGCCGGCGACGGGAATTTCGTGGCTGCAGCTGGAAGCCTTTCCGGCGGCGGTGATCGCCCTCAGTCTCTACACCTCGACCTACGTGTCGGAGATCGTGCGGGCGGCGATCCAGGCGGTGCCCCGCGGCCAGACCGAAGCGGCGCGCTCGACCGGAATGACGACCCTACAGTGCATGTGGCACGTGGTGCTGCCCCAAGCCCTGAAACTGATGATCCCGCCGATGGGCGGTATTTACGTCATCATCATCAAGGGCACTTCCATCGTCTCGGTCATCGGCATCGCCGAGTTGGTCCGGGCCGGTGAACACGCCACCCAGCGCCACCCCAGGGAACTGATGGTGATCTACGGTCTGACGGCGCTGATGTACTTCACCTACTGCTATCCCGTCCTGCGTATCGCCCGCTGGGCCGAAAGCAAGTTCGGCAGCGTTCGCTTGCCGTCGTGAGTCGGACCGGCTCGCGCCGACGGCAACCAGGGATCAAGGACGAAACAAAAAATGGAAATCGAAAACAGAAGAATTCGGCTTGGAGTCCACTCCGTCAGCTTTGCCAACCATCGCCGCTACAAAGAAGGCTTCGATGTCTACGCCCTGATCGATGCGGCGGCGGGCCTCGGCGTGTCCGGGGTCCATATCAGCCTGAATGACGCCAATTACCGCTGGATTGGCGGCACCTCACCGGGCCGGCTTCGGGCCGTCGGCGAGGCGGTGCGGGCGCACGGCATGTTTTTGGAAATCGACACCTCGGGGACCGGCGAGGAACACCTGATCAAGCTCCTCAATGCCGCCCGGATGCTCGGCGCGGACCGGCTCAGAACCTATGTCACGGTGGAGGGAAGCCCCGAGGAAAGGGCGCTCGCGACCATCCGCGGTCTACGCGGGGCGGTGCCCGTCGCGGCGGATCTGGGAATCATGCTCCTGCTTGAAAATCACGAGGACTTCACCGGCCGGGAGATCGCTCGCATCATGGAGGAGGTGGACCACCCCTCGGTCGGAGCGTTGTACGATTTCGGAAACTCGATGATGGTCCTGGAGGACCCCATGGAGGCGGCAAAGGCGATGGCGCCCTTCGTCCGCACGGTTCATTTGAAGGATCACATCCTGACCGAGGACCCCGGCCTCTCCGGCGCGGCGGCGGGGGAGAACACGATCGTGTGTGGGGTGCCTATCGGCCGGGGGAACATCGATATCGAGGGAATCCTCGGCTTCCTGCTGAAAAACACCAACCTGAACCGGGTGTGCATTCAGAGCGTTTACGGTTACCGGGCGCCTATCGCCAGAAACCTGTCCCATCTTGGAGAGGCGGCGCGGCGGTATCCGGTTTTCGTTCGTGAAAACGGCCTTTTGGACGAATCCATCTGTATCATGGACGCCGAATCGCTTTCCCGCGTCGATCCCGGCCGACTCCTGAACTACGAGCTGAGCGCCGTTGCGCTGGGGGTCGGGAAAGTGCGAGAGATCCTTGTCGACCTTGGCTTCCATTTCGTTTCCAGCGGCCTCTGCGTGGAGTACAAGCAAAGGGCCGGATGATTGCCCTCCGGGAACCGATAGCGGCCTGCGTCATTAGAGCATTCCAGGATTGATCACGTTCACGCGATCAATCCACGTTCAAACGCCACGCAGGCTTACGCCCGCT